>CAYMQQ010000005.1:1623-76114 GCA_964392685.1 uncultured Sediminibacterium sp. | reverse complement strand
GATACAAGAATGAAGAATCAAGGTACAAGAAAGCTGCAAGTTACAAGCTGCAAGCAACAAGCTATACAATACAACTCTTGATGCTTGTGGCTTGAAGCTTGTAGCTTTCTTGAATCCTGTGCCTTCATTCTTGTTTCTTCCTACACTACTGCTTTTTTCAAACGAACCAGTTCTTGCAATAAAGGTTCTAAGAGATCAAGTCGTAACATATTGGCACCATCACTTTTTGCGATGGCGGGATTGGGATGTGTTTCTATGAAAAGTCCATCAGCCCCGGCTGCAATTGCGGCTTTGGCGATGGTACCGATCAGTTGTGGATTACCACCGGTGACACCGGTTGTTTGGTTGGGTTGCTGTAAGGAATGGGTACAGTCCATGATCACCGGACAACCATGTTCTTGCATCCAGGGAATATTTCTATAATCAACCACCAAATCTTGATAGCCAAAAGTTGTTCCGCGTTCGGTTAACATGATCTTATCATTACCGGAAAGTTTGATTTTGTCTACTGCAAATTTCATAGAGGGTCCGCTAAGGAATTGCCCTTTCTTTACGTTAACAATTTTTCCTGTGTCAGCGGCAGCTAATAACAAATCTGTTTGTCGACATAAGAAAGCAGGTATCTGAAGAATATCTATAAAAGGAGCAGCCATAGCCGCTTCATCATGTGCATGAATATCAGAAGTGGTGGGTAGTTGATAAGTATCGCCTACTTTTTTAATTAATGATAAACCATTATCATCACCGATTCCCGTAAATGAACTGGCACTGGTTCTATTGGCTTTTCTATAACTGGCTTTGAACACATAAGGAATACCCAGGTTCTTACAAATACCCAAAACTTTGTCACCAATTTCCATCACCAATTCCTCACTTTCCACCACACATGGACCTGCAATCAGAAAAAAGTTATTACTGTCGTATTGCTGGTGCTTAAAAAGCTCTGTCAAATAGCCTGGAATCATAACACGGTTGTTTGAATGGCGAAATTAGGGATTTGTTGGGTTAGTAGTCGATGGTTGATGGTCGATAGTCCATAGTCCATGGTCCATAGTAAAGCAAATGGGTTATGGCAAATGGTTCATGGCTTATAGCTTAGTAATTATCAGTGTCATGAACTATTACTTATCAACCATAAGCTATGAACCATTTGCTATGGACTATGGACCATGGACTATTCCCCTTTTTTCTCTTTCTTTGTTGCTCTAAAAATGATTGCATGTCTCAGCAAAAAGAAAAAATTTTAGTAATCGGTGCTTCGGGTCAGATTGGAGTGGAATTGACTTTGGCTTTGCGAAAGCTGTATGGAAATAATAATGTTATCGCTTCAGATCTGCGTGAACAGAATCCATTGTTGGAAGGTACTGGTCCGTATGTGAGTATGGATGTGATGAATAAAGAGATGTTACATGTGCAGGTGATTCGTCAAAATATTACCCAGATTTATTTATTGGCAGCGATCCTTTCTGCGACAGGAGAAAAAAATCCAAACTTAGCCTGGCATCTTAATATGCAAGGCTTATTGAATGTTCTGGATATTGCGCGTGAAGAGAAATTGACTAAAGTTTATTGGCCGAGTAGTATTGCCGTATTTGGTCCTACATCTCCCAAACAAAATTGTCCGCAACAAACCATTATAGAACCTACAACTGTTTATGGTATCAGTAAGTATGCAGGTGAGTTTTGGTGTAATTATTATTTTCAACGATATGGGGTAGATGTACGCAGTTTGAGATACCCCGGTTTGATCAGCTATAAATCGGCACCCGGTGGTGGTACTACAGATTATGCAGTTGAAATTTATCATGAAGCATTAGAGCATAAGAAATACCAATGTTTTCTCAAGGAAGACACTTATTTACCGATGATGTACATGCCCGATGCCATCAGGGCTACACTGGAGTTAATGGAAGCTCCTGCAGAAAAAATATCGGTAAGAACTTCCTATAACTTATCCGGAATGAGTTTTTCGCCAAAAGAAATCGGCGCTGAAATTGTTCAACACATACCGGAATTCACCATGAATTATGCTCCGGATTATAGACAGCAGATTGCAGATAGCTGGCCTCAGAGTATTGATGATAGTGTGGCCACCCGTGATTGGGGATGGAAACCCGAATTTGATTTGGCTAAGATGACAGAGGATATGCTTAAAAATCTAAAGAAATAACTATTTGATCAAGCAACGAAACTAACTTGTGCTGTATCATTAAGATATGATAGTAGTTCAGTACTGCTCATCATTTACCGGGGGGTAAACAATAAAATAGCCGCAACTTATTAGTTTGCGGCTATTCTTTTATAACACATTGCTTTTTTTAGAATCTGAAACCGATGTTAATACCCAGTCCACGAATACCTGCCCATGGTCCGTCTGATTGAATACTTGCACCTGTAGATGTTACGGTTGCATTTTTAAACTTAAATGGAGGAGCGTCTATATTATCCAGTTCCTGCTTCAAGGCGTCACGCTCTTGTTGTGTTGAGAAATTTCTTGTCACACTAAGGGTTCCTTTACTGCTTCCATAGTGACCTCCAATGATCCAGATATCAAGTGTCAATACTTTGAAGATTCTATGTTGGGTACCAAACATAATACCACCACTGGTAGATGTAATTTTACCGGACATGGGTGCTGATTCCGTTGTGTTACCTGAACCATTATTATAGGTATAATTTATCGGTGCTGTTATATTAAAAGATGCAAAACGCATGTATGGAGCTACATAAAAACCTCTCAAGTTGCCCTTTCCAAGATAGAATCGAACTTCAGGAGTGAAAGCTGTATTACCGATTTTGAAGTCATTGATATTAAAATCTGTCCCATCAAATACATTTTCAAGTACACTTTTAAAGGGTACCGTGCTCTTCCCCATGGTTCTGAAACCTAAAGAAGCAGAGATGCGACCGGTTAATTTTCGTTCATAAGTAATATGAAAATTTTTAGCTACTAATGAACTTGCATTCAGTTTAACAATATTTTTCCCACTGAGAATAGGAACCTGTGCTTCACTTATAAAAGGAATACACAGTAAAAGGAAAAGCAGTTTTTTCATTTCAGTTTTGTTTTAGAGGTTTGTTTATAATACTGCCAGATCGGCAACAGTTTTGTTTTCCAATACTTTCAATGTATTATCACGCACTTCAATCAACACTTTATTGAGACCACATTTTTTCTCATTGCAGTCATGGCACTTTTCATAGAAATTGAGACTTACACATGGTAGTAAGGCTATTGGACCTTCAATTAAACGCATGACAGTAGCCAAGGGGATTTTATTTGGCTCTACATTGAAAAAGTATCCGCCACCTTTCCCTTTCTTACTTTCCAATAAACCGGCTTTTTTCAGCTCAAGTAGAATATTTTCAAGAAATTTTAAAGGGATTTTCTTTTTACTGGCAATTTCGGCAATCAGAATCGGACCTTCTTTTTTGCGTTCTGCCATAAAGGTAAGGGCTTTAAACGCATATTGTGTTTTTTTAGATAACATGTGACATCATTTTGCAGGAGTCCTATCCCTGATACAAAATATAAAAAAAACAGTAGAATGTAATTTTTAATACACAAGGCGGCGTGGATTAAAGCCCCAATACATCTTTCATACTCCAAACGCCTTTATTGACAGCAGCGTATTCTGCAGCAAGAACGGCACCTCCGGCAAATCCGGACCGGTTATGTGCGGTATGAATGATTTCAATATCATCAATGGCTGAACTGTATTTTATTTTATGCGTACCGGGTGCAGGATCGATTCTTTCAGATATAATGGATAAAACGGACGGATCATTTGAAAATTCATTGATCCATTTTTTCTTTCGAGGCATTGATTCCAGTATCTGCTCTGCCAAAGTAATAGCTGTACCACTGGGGGCATCTTTTTTCTGAGTATGATGAATTTCTTCCATGAAAATATTGTAATCCGGATGTTGACTCATCAATTTTGCCAGTTGCTTGTTGACTTCAAAGAATAAATTCACTCCTATACTGTAGTTGCTGGCATAAATAAGCGTTCCATTATTGGCTTCACAATATTGTTTGGCTTCTTCATAACGCTCCAGCCATCCGGTAGAACCACAGACAACAGGTATTCCCAGTTCAAGGCATTTCATGACATTATCGAAAGCACTATGAGGGCCTGTAAATTCAATGGCTACATCTGCTTTAGCAGCATTGGCGGCATTTAATTCCTCGGCATTATTGATGTCTATCTTTAGGGAAATGGTATGGCCTTTCTTCACTGCAATTTCTTCAATGGCTTTCCCCATTTTTCCATACCCTACCAGAATAATGTTCATGATCTATGCTTTTGCAGCAAACTTATTTGTAAATCGGCAAGAAACAAATTTTTATGAAGACTGGTCCTTAGCGTACCTGCTTGGGCTTTTTGTCCGGATTTTTTAGACTCATCACCAATCCGAAACCGGGTGTTCTTGTTTGTGGGTTAAATGTGGGACTGATTTGCATGGTCAGATCGTCACTCACGTCGAAGTCTTTCAAATGAGCAAATACTGTAGCATCTGCTACTTGGAGCCCCCATGCCAAAATGAACCAAAGGATTGAATAGTCCCGATCTCGACGAAATGCATTTCGATAACTCTGTACCGATGAGATACTGAGTCCACGAAGCTGTGGATCAATCAATCGGTAATCGGTACTATCATTATTAGGTGGAGCTAGTTGCGCTTTGAACAAAGCTTCATATGCGAACTTTGTTTTTTTATACATGCTGTTATTGTACACATAAGCAACTGTTGGGATGGCTAAAATACCGTAGACCACAGGTATTTTCCAATATTGCTTATTGTATGCTTGTCCCCAACCCGGTATTAACCATGAACGCCTGGTGGCGATTTTAGGAATATGTTGTTTTTTGGGAGTAGTAATTTTTTGTGTACTGTCTTTTAGTGAGATACCGGTATCCCGACCAATAAGCCGGGTAGCAGCCATTTGCTCTTTATCAGACTGTGCGAAAAGAGTGGTTGCAGTACAACAGGTCAAAAACAATGGTATGAATAAACGAAATACACTCATGTATTGATTAACTCACCGTTACATTCATGGCTTCGAGAATTTTATTCAGTTCTTCCAGTGAAAAATACTCGATGGTGATACTGCCATAGCCCTTTTTATTATGAACCATTTTCACCTTAGTAGCGAAATGTGATGCTAAGTTATCTTCAATCTTTTTGTAAGCGGGGGGCAGATCAGTTTTTGCAGAAGTTTTAACAGTATCAGCTTTCTCTGCCTGGTACATTTTTCTAACCAATTCTTCTGTTTGTCGCACACTCAAACCTTTCTGTTGAATTTCTTTGTAAACAAAAAGCTGTTTATCGATGGTGTCAATATTAATCAAAGCCCTTGCATGACCCATGCTGAGTTGTCCGCTACGAACAGCTAACTGAATATCCGGAGGTAATTTTAATAAACGAATATAGTTGGTAACTGTACTTCTCTCTTTTCCCATTCTTTCTGCTACCTGTTCCTGCGTATAGTTTAGCTCATCCATCATGCGCTTATAACTCAACGCAATCTCAACAGCATTCAGATTTTCACGTTGTAAGTTTTCCAGCAATGCCAATTCCAATAATTGCTGATCATTGGCTTGACGGATATACACGGGAACATCTTTCAATCCGGCAATTTTTGCAGCACGGAAACGACGTTCACCTGCAATCAATTGGTATTTATTACCTGATAACTTCGATACAGTTAAAGGTTGAATGATATCATGAATTTTCAATGACTCTGCCAATTCATTCAAAGCCTGCTCATCAAAATCTCGTCTAGGCTGTTTAGGATTGATCTGAATATCACTCAATGCAATCCTATTGATCGTTGTTACCTGTTCTACCACATCTGTTTTCAAAGCACCGCTGGTGGTTTTGAGATCAGCGTCAATATTCTGCAACAAAGAGCGAAGCCCTTTACCGATCAATTCTTTATTTTGTTTTGGGTTGGTCATGGTAATCGTTTTTCATTTTTTGCTAGTAGCATATAGTTCATAGCGAATAGTTTTATTAAGGATAAGCCATTAGCTATAACCTATATGCTACTCAATAATTCTCTCTTCATTCGACATCTTAGTCAAGCCATTGTTCTGTAAGATTTCTTTGGCTAGATTTAAGTAGTTGATGGCGCCTTTACTTTCGGCATCATACAGAATTACAGGTTTACCTACACTCGGTGATTCACTCAGTCTGGTATTTCTGTGAATGATGGTAGAAAAAACCATTTCATCAAAATGTCTTCTTACTTCACTTACCACTTGGTTACATAAACGCAAACGACCATCATACATCGTCATTAAAATACCTTCAATTTGTAATTCAGGGTTGAGACGACTTTGTACAATTTTAATCGTATTGAGTAGTTTACCCAATCCCTCCAATGCAAAGAACTCACATTGAACAGGTACGATCACACTATCGGAAGCTACCAATGAATTCACAGTGATTAATCCTAAAGAAGGGGAGCAGTCGATGATGATAAAATCGTAACGATCTTTTACTGCATCTAAAATTCCTTTCATTACATTTTCACGATTCGGATAGTTGATCATTTCGATCTCTGCACCTACTAAATCAATATGTGATGGAATGATATCAAGATTTGGGATTTCACTTTTCAGGATCACATCAGCAGCTATGGCGTTATTGACCATGCAATCATACAAGCTGCTGGTAATATTGTGCAGATCAAATCCAACACCTGTTGTACTATTGGCCTGTGGATCTGCATCCACCAATAATGTTTTGAATTCCAGCACAGCCAAACTGGCGGCAACATTGATAGCAGTAGTAGTTTTACCTACACCCCCTTTCTGATTGGCAACTCCGATTATTCTCGCCATAATGATTCTTGAGCTTCCGTAAAACGGAATATTTATATTTTAAAGGTCAATGGTTGTTCCGATACCCGGCAATAATAATTCTTTTCCTGCCGCTTTGAATGCTTGTATTGCAGCATCCGTATCAATTTTAATAAACCCGAATGTATTGTAATGTACGCCAACTACACGGTTACATTGCACAAAATCAGCACAACGAACAGCGTCATCGATATCCATAGTAAAATTATCACCCAAGGGCAGCACAGAGAAATCAAGCTCAGCCCAAGAGGGGATCAATTGCATATCCAATGTAAGTGCAGTATCACCACTGTAGTAAAAATTAGCTTCTTCTGTCATGAAAATAAACCCCATCGGATTACCTCCATAACTTCCATCCGGTAAACTACTGCTGTGTTGTGCTACCACGCATTTCACTGTTCCAAAATCAAAATTCCATTTTCCGCCCGTATTCATCGGGTGCGATTTCTCAATACCCTGTTTAGTGATCCATTCATGAACTTCCCATGCACTCACCACCGTGCAACCTGTTCTTTTTGCAATGCCAACAGCATCAGCGATATGATCTGCATGTCCGTGGGATAAAAAGATATAGTCGGCTTCAATACTATTCACGTCTATATCTTTTGCCAACTCATTATAGGTGATAAAGGGATCAAAAAGGATCTTTTTTCCTTTGATTTCCACTTGAAAACAGGAATGTCCGTAATAAGTCAATTTCATAGCCACATTTCTTTGAAGGACGCCAAAAATACGGTTTCAAAGACATCTTTTGAAAGAATCTTATCCATAAGAATAGCATATAGTCCATAGTCCATGACCAATGGTTTTATCGGACAATTTTGTGTGTGAAGCAGATTCAACTGTTTGGGGGTTAATTTGTTAAGAATGAGTGGTTTTTGATGGCTATTGAATGGCTTCACGTAAAATGCAATATTTTTATTCACTGTACGTCTACACATTAAAACTTTCTCATGCGTAATGCCGGTACCCTGTGGGTGATAGCCCTTATCATGCTCTTACTTGATTTTTATGTATTTCAGGCAGTCAGAACGGTCACGCAGACCCTCTCCGACAAAACCCGAATGATCATCCATATTGGATATTGGGTACTCTCAGTAGTTACCTTGCTTGCGCTGTTATCTTTCCCTTATATACAACTCTTACAGAACTCGAAATTTTACCGGAATTATATTTTCGCAATACTGGTCGGGTTATTTTTTGCCAAACTAATAGCCGCACTTTTCTTTTTGACCGATGATCTCAGACGTATAGCCTTATGGTTGATGAGTAAAATATTTCCCGGTACCGGTGCTCAGTATATGAGCGATAATGGCGGAGGTATTCCTCGTTCTACTTTTTTAAGTTGGCTGGGATTGGGCGTTGGGGGTTCCTTGTTTGGTACTTTATTGTATGGATTTAGTAATAAATACAATTATCAGGTTAAACGACTGAAACTATCATTTCCCAATCTTCCTGAAGCCTTTCGTGGAATGAAGATGGTTCATATCAGTGATATCCATAGTGGCAGCTTTCAAAATAAGAAAGCGGTGGAACATGGAATTGATATGATTCTTCAGGAAAAACCTGATCTCATCGTATTTACCGGTGACCTTGTCAATGATCGGGCTTCTGAAATGGAAGAATATAAATCTGTTTTTGCTCGTCTTAAAGCTCCTATGGGAGTGTTTAGCACTTTGGGTAATCATGATTATGGTGACTATGTTTCCTGGCCTACGCGTGAAGAAAAGTCCGCCAATCTGGAAGCGTTGAAAAAAACACATACGGATATGGGCTGGCGCTTACTCATGAATGAACATGTTGCATTTGAAAAAGCTGGTCAACAAATAGCGTTACTTGGAATCGAAAACTGGGGTGCTAAAGGACGTTTTCCTAAATATGGTAAAATGGATTTGGCCCACCCGGGAACGGAACAGATTCCATTTAAGATATTATTGAGTCATGACCCTAGTCATTGGGATGCACAAATCAGAACGGAATATCCGGATATAGATCTGATGTTATCCGGACATACCCATGGAATGCAATTCGGATTGGAGAATCCTTATTTCAAGTGGAGCCCTGTTCAGTGGATGTATAAACAATGGGCTGGTTTGTATGAGGAAGGAAAACAAAAACTATATGTTAACCGTGGATTTGGTTTTATCGGTTACCCAGGAAGGGTTGGGATATTACCGGAGATTACGGTGATTGAGTTGGGGGGATAGTGGTCCATGATCCATGGTCCATAGTCAATGGTTCATAGCAGATAGTTGATGGTCCATAAAGAAAGTATTGATTATTTAGTTAGTAAAATGATTTACTGACTACTCACCATTCACCATTCACAACTTACTCAAGACACTTTTATTGGCAGTACTACTTTCAAGTATTCCCATTCAATCATCACACCTGCATCTTTACCTGACGGTATTACTGAATAGGTGAGTCGTTGGGTAGCTTGTGGCTTTTTTATGGGTTTTACTTTTACGCGAACGATATCTTCTGAAACATTATACGCATCGGCAAGATGTTGTTGATAGTTGGTATTGATGATAATGGTCCATTCGGTTTTACCGGGAATCGTAAAAAGCGCATATTTCCCTTTGGTAATTTTCTTTCCTCCAATGGTTACATCTGTAGAAAAATCAATAGAAGTAGCATTGTGCGCACCGGTTGCCCATACTTGATCATAAGCTACCAATCCGCCCCAAATCATTCTTCCTTTTACACCCGGAGATCCGTATTCGATATGAATATGGGTGTTCCCAATTGTCTTCATCGCTACTCTTTTCGGACTGCCTTTCATGGTATCCTTTGCAATCAAACCTTTGTTGACGCTGTCTGCATAACCATCTCCTGAAATGTGTTGATGTTGGGCGATAACTGAGGAGAAAAACAAAGAAAAAAACAGTACAAAGGAAACACGCATAGGAATCGTTTCTTACAAAGTAATGTGATAATCCATCATCTTTTACTGATTTTATTCATGCTAATGGTTTTTTGACGTGAACATTTGAACCTGCTAACTTCTCCCGTTCTCAGTTTTGAGTGTTTGGTGAATCTGCCCGCCATTCTTTTACGCCACATTTTAAAACTGCTTTTTTTGCTGTTGGCGCGCATCAATTCGATTACTTCTTTTTCCTTCAGACCAAACTGGAATAAAATGGCTTCAAAAGGGGTACGGTCTTCCCAGGCCATTTCTATGATACGGTCTATCTCCTGATCTGTTAAAACTTCCATATAACGTTAAACAAATACAATAATAAATGGTTGAGCAGCGTTACGACCCTGATTCGCATCTCGTGCATGATTTTTGGCACGGTGCTTGAAAGAGAAGAAGTATTAAAATAAACCTTATGAAGAAGTTATTAGTAGCAGTCATTTTGTTGTTCAGTACCATCCAATTGGTCAATGCTCAGGGAGCTCGTGCCGGTGTTAAACTGGGAACCAACCTCAATAAAATATCCGGTCAATCATTTAAAGACGGATTTGACCTGTCTTATCATGTTGGGGGTTTTTTAGAGCTGGATCTCAATAGAAAATGGGGAATTCAACCGGAAGTACTTTGGAGTCAAACAAGTACAAAGCGAAGTAATTTCAATACGCTTTATTCTACAGAAATTAACCCGTTTAATAACAATGAGAAGATCAAACTGGATTATTTATCCATTCCTATCTTATTGCGCTATTCTGTAGCAGGCATCCTTACTTTGAATGTTGGTCCTCAGTTTGGTATCTTATTGAATCAGGATAAGACTTTGCTTCAAAATGGGGAGTCTGCCTTTAAATCCGGTGATTTTTCCATGGTAGCTGGAGGGCAACTGAACTTTAAATTCCTTCGTATATATGGTAGATATAATATCGGATTACAAAATATCAACGATATCGATAATAAAGATAAGTGGACTAACCAGCAAATTCAGCTGGGTTTAGGTTTACGGTTTTAAGATCCAATATCCATCAGGATTTTAAAACGGGGTAACCATCTTTCTTTGGAAAGAATGGTTACCTTTTTTTATGCTTTTATTTTGAACGATTTTTTAACTGACTGGATCTTTTGTTTAAATGATACCAGTTCATTCATTTGCTGTCGGATGAAACTATTGTCTTCCAGTTTACCAATAACTGTATTCATTTCAGCAAAACTTTCATAGACCATTTTTCTGAACGGACTTTGATAATCTTTGGCTCTGGATTCATGAATGCCTTTGGTCATCCATTCCTTCACGGTTACTGTATGATCCAATAACTGTTTGAATATTTGAGGCGTTAATTTTCGAAGCGAAAGCTCTTCTATTTCTTCCAAAGCAGCCAATGCATGTAATGCTTTTTGCTTGCTGTATCGACTTCCCATTTGTTGATATGCCTGGTGAACATCTTCCCAGGATTTTATCTTGCCTGTTTTGATCTTTTCTTTCAATTGTGTAAGCTCCAATTCTGGAATGAGTTGTCCACCCAAATTCACCCATTCATTCCTGCTATTTTTAGCAGGGATCATTTTTTGAATTCCTTCAATCGTTTTGATCTGCTGGTCTTGCGCCATTTCGACCAAATGTAATGCACCATAGTAGCGGATCAGATCTCTGAATAAATGATATGCAGTTCTGGTTTTTAATAAGATTACTTTTCTCTTACTATTTTCAAAACCATCTACTGTTATTTCCAATTGATCAACAACCTTATCAGCACTGAGGAGTAATTGTTTCCCTGTTACAATGGCTTCTTCTTTGCTCAACGGTTTTTGACTTGTATGCTGCGCTTTATGATAAGCATGACCTGTAGCTTCTTCCATGATGGCCAGCGCCGTAAACATTTCATTGATAGTGTCTGGTGCGAGGTAATCGTATTCAATTAATTGTACACGATCAGTTCGTTTATCTCTGTCTACATATTTCCATGCATTTCTGGCCAGTGCATACATGTTATACAAAAACCAATATCCCGGCATGACCAATAACTGATCATTACTGACATCATTACTTACTAATGAGAAGGGTACTTTAATATGTAACTCCGAAGGATAATCGCCTTTGGTTAAAATCGTAAATCCTGCAAAAACAGAATTGTGTTTCAGGCTCACACACAATCCCGGCCAGAAACCACGACCCATAATAATTTCACCATCTGCTCCTCTGCTGTTATGATTGGATCCGATGGTAGCACCGGCAGCAATATTACTTTGTCCCATCACCAATGCAGCACAGAGAAAAGAATTGTTATGGTGTTGCTCATGTGCCGGAAAGATCAATGAATTCAATACTTCACAACAAGAGATGGTGGCATTGTGTCCAAGGTAAGAGTTGATCAATCTGGCTCCATATTTCAATTGTGAATGAGAAGCCATAATGAAACGAACAGCTTTAACGCCATAAAACATTTTACAGCCAAAGCCAATGATACCATTCACTGCTTCACATCCTTCGCCAATTTGCGTTCTGCCTTCTTCTCCTGAGTTGATCGTGAGGTTTTTGAGTTTATTCGCACCTTTGATATAAGCATCCGTTCCTATCCAAACATCTTTAATGATACTACAGTTTTTAATCACAGTTCTGTCGCCAATCTTTCCATAATAACCTCTTTTGTTATCAAAACGTGCTTCGGTAAATTGTCTGAACTTGTCTTGTAGTACTTTATCATCTTTATCTCGACTCCATAGTAAAGCATCTCCCGCCAACATACCATTAAAAGGTAAGACCCTTCTGCCGGTATTTTCATTGCAGATCTCCATCCATATTCTTACATCTTCCGATTCTCCTTCTTTGATGATGCCATTTCCAAATTTGGCATGATTGGTAGATACGAGTTCATTGACATTAGTGATGATTACCTCAGTTCCTATGATATAATGCGATAAATAATTGACATTGTCAATACAAACATTATCACCAAAATCACAACTGATAATAGTGGAGTTATACAATCCAACCGGCACTTTTAAATCACTGAACCCCAAACAAAATGGTTCCAGCTTACCAATACGGACCAGTCCAAAAAATTTACAATTTTTTACTAATTCAGGATTGAAAGCATCTGATACCAATATTTTATTCCAGTCATCGCTTGTGTTTCGATTTCTTACCAAGACCTCAATTTCATAAGCATTCAATGTGCGATACACAATGCCATTGCGGTTTTGCATATTGCGTAGATAATACTCATCTTTTCCCTTTGGTAAAAAAGGGGCAGAGACAAACTGATAACCCAGTGATGCTAATGGGGTTTTTAATATTTTATTCTGTGGCATGTTGCAGATGATTTGTCTTTATTACCGTATCATTTTGAATGAAACAGCATTGTGATCTTTTATTCAACCGTAACACTCTTGGCAAGGTTTCTTGGCTTATCTACATCCAGACCTTTTTCAACACCCACATAATAGCTCAACAATTGCAGTGGTATACAACTTAATAATGGTGCAATCACTTCATCAGTATCCGGAACAAACATTACATCATCTGCCATGCCGGGTATGATGTCGTCGTTTTGTGTAGCAACGGCTATCACCATTCCCTTTCTTGCTTTGATTTCCTGAACATTGGAAACAATTTTCTCGTAATAAGAATCTTTTGTTGCCACAAATAAGACAGGTAATTTTTCATCTACCAAGGCGATAGGGCCATGCTTCATTTCTGCTGCAGGATAGCCTTCTGCATGGATATAAGAAATCTCTTTCAATTTCAGAGCGCCTTCCAATGCAACGGGGAAATTGTATCCACGTCCTAAGAAAAGGAAATCGCTTGCATCTTTATATTTTGCAGCAATACGTTGGATATTCGATGTATCGGCAAGAATATCCTTTACTTTTTCAGGAATCGCTTCCAATTCTTTCATCAGTCCGAGATAACGTTTCTCATCAATAGTGCCTTTTGCATAACCGATCTTCAATGCTATCATGGCAAGTACAGCCAATTGTCCGGTAAATGCTTTTGTACTGGCCACACCAATTTCTGGTCCGGCATGTGTATAGGCACCGGCATGACTTAATCTGGCGATACTACTCCCTACAGCATTTACAACACCAAAAATGAATGCACCTTTTTCTTTGGCGCTTTCCAATGCTACTAAAGTATCAGCTGTTTCACCACTTTGTGATATGGCAATGATGACATCACCTTTATTGACAACAGGATTTCTGTACCTGAATTCAGAAGCATATTCTACTTCAACCGGAATACGGCATAATTCTTCAATTTGGTATTCGGCGATTAAACCCGCATGCCAACTGGTTCCGCAGGCAACGATTAAAATACGCTGTGCATTTTTTAATGCTTCGATGTGATTGTCTACACCACTCATGATGATCTGTCCGGTTTGAGGAAGCAGTCTTCCGCGCAAACAGTCGAAAATGGTATCCGGTTGTTCATGAATTTCTTTGATCATGAAATGATCATATCCACCCTTTTCAATTGCAGCTAGTTCCATGTCTAGCTTGGTAATGAATGGTGTTTGTTTTTCGTTACCCAGGTTTTTTAGGATCAATTCATCCGGACGAACAATCGCGATCTCATAATCATTTACATATACCACTTCTTTGGTGTATTCAATTATTGGAGAAGCATCGCTGGCAAGAAAATGTTCGCCTTTGCCAATGCCGATTACGAGCGGACTACCTTTTCTGGCTGCCAAAATGGTTTCAGGATCATCTTTTGAGATCAGCAAGATACAATATGCACCTACGATACGTTTCAAAGCAATTCGTAATGCTTCTTCAAGAGAACAATTATTGTTGATTTTGATGTCTTCAATAAAGTTTAGCAGGACTTCCGTATCTGTATCACTTTTAAAAGTATATCCTTTCGCAAGTAGTTCTTGTTTGATGTGGGCATAGTTTTCAATGATACCATTGTGGATCATAGCCAATTCACCGCTTTGGGATAAATGGGGGTGTGCATTCCGATCACTAGGTTCACCATGTGTTGCCCAACGAGTGTGACCAATACCGATATTGGAATGAACATCTTTTCCCAAAGTATCTTCTTCCATTTCGGCTACTTTCCCCTTTTTCTTGTAGACATTTAGTTTGCCATTATTCAATAAGGCAACTCCTGAACTGTCATAACCACGATATTCCAGTCTTTTGAGTCCTTTTAATACAATTGGGTAGGCTTCTCTATGGCCTACATATCCAACAATACCGCACATAAATTTTTACTTTAATAGGTCAATAATCAACGGTAACTTTCTACCATATTTCGATTAAAAGTTACAAATATTCAATATAAACTTAAATAAATTCAATGCCTTACATATTTGATCTTTCCAAAGATTATGTTTTAGAAAATGAGTGCGTTTTGTTGCGTCCTTTGCAACTTGATGATTGCGAACATTTGCGGTATTTTTCCCAAAATCAACCCGAAATATGGACCTATTCCTTGCAAAAAGCAGCAGGAGAGGACAACCTTAAAATGTATTTAGAATTTGCTGTAAAAGCTCGTGAAAGGGGAACGGAATATCCTTTTATTGTTTTTGATAAGAAGAAGCAGGCTTATGCCGGAAGTACTCGATTTTATGATATTCAATTACAGCATCAGACTTTGCAGCTAGGTTTCACTTGGTATGGAAAAGAATTTCAAGGAACCGGATTGAACAAGCATTGTAAATTTCTTCTATTGCAATTTGCTTTTGAACAAATAGGAATGGAACGTGTAGAGTTCAGAGCAGATATCAATAATAAACGTAGCATTGCTGCAATGAAAAGTATTGGATGTGTGGAAGAAGGCGTATTAAGAAGTCATGCGAATAAAGTGGAAGGTGGAAGAAGAGATTCTATTATTCTGAGTATATTAAAAGATGAGTGGTTGAATACTGTCAAAGAACATTTGATGCAGAAATTGTAATCGCATATTTGATTTGTCATTCAACTGTCAGTTTCCTAATTGCGTAAAATGAATTCCGTATAGCTACTGGTTATCTTTTTCATGATGCTGAGTTTTGCCACTCAAAATAAAAGCATTCATGAAAAGAATCGGAAATACAATAGTTCGTTTTGTATCATTTGTGATCATTCTATTGATCTCTCTTTCACAAGGATTCGTTTTTGCATCTGAAAATGAAGTAGGGTCAGCAATCATTAAAGGAAAAGTTGTAACTAATAATGGTACTCCTGTTATTTATGCTACCATTACCATTAAAGAAAACAACAGAACGGTACTGACAGATGAAGAAGGTTTTTTTACTTTCAGAAACATCAATGCCGGACAGTATTCATTAATGGTAAGTTCTACCGGATTTGGAAATGCCACCAAAATAGTAGAGGTACAAGACCAAACAACCAGTACCATTGTTATTACCATTGAAACAGGAATTACGGAACTGGCTGAAGTAACAGTAAACAGCGGTAGGAGAAAGTTTTATCGTGTATCTAGTGAAACAGTGGCACGTATGCCTTTGAAGAATCTGGAAAACCCACAAGTCTATAATACCATTACATCGAGTTTATTGCAAGAGCAAGTCATCACTCAATTTGATGATGCGTTGAAAAATGCACCCGGTATTGATAAGCTATGGACATCTACCGGAAGAGGAGGTGATGGAGCAGCTTATTTCTCCTTACGTGGATTTAGTGTACAACCTTCTATGATCAACGGGGTGGCAGGGTTAAGCAATGGTGGATTAGATCCTGCTAATATTGAAAGAATTGAAGTGATCAAGGGGCCATCAGGCACTTTGTTTGGAAGTAGTCTGGTTTCTTTTGGTGGACTCATCAACTTGCAAACCAAACGTCCGTATGATACAACTGGTAGCGAGATTAGTTATACCGGCGGAGGATTTGGTTTGAATAGATTAACAGCAGATATCAATACCCCACTGAATGCCACTAAAAAAGCCTTATTCAGGCTTAATGCAGCTTACCATTCAGAAGGGAGTTTTCAGGATGCCGGATTTAGGAAATCTTTATTTGTTGCACCTTCTTTTGCCTTTAAAGCCAATGAAAGATTATCTTTTTTACTGAATACGGAGTTTTATCAATCAGAAGCTACCAATCCTTTGATGCTGTTCTTGAACAGAACCAGAAAACTCAATGCCACCAATGTTAATGAGCTGAAAGTAGATTTCAACCGATCATTTACAGGTAATGATATCACCATTAAAACGCCTACTGTGAATTTGTTTGGACAAATGACCTATAAACTATCTAACAAATGGACTTCACAAACCAATATTTCAAGAAGTACGCGTAAGTCGGATGGTTACTATTCTTATGTTATGTATATCCTTCCGGGAGATTCATTGTTGAATCGGTATGTAAGCAATCAGAATGCTACCGGATATACCAGCAGTTTCCAACAAAACTTTATCGGTGATTTTACCATCGGAAAAATGAGAAACAGAATGGTAGCGGGAATTGATGTTTTACATCTGTCAACACAGAATAATAGTTCTGCTTATATTTTATTTGATACGGTAAATGCGATTAGAACTGATAATAGATACATGCAGTTAACCAAGGCGGCATTAGATGCCAGGTTTGTGCAGAATAATAATCCAACGAGAAATACCACCAATAGTTATACATATAGTGCTTATGTTTCCAATGTGCTGAATATTACGGATCAGTTAATGGCCATGATGAGTGTACGTATTGACCGTTTTGATAACAAAGGTACTTTGACACATAGAACCAATACAACTGCCGGTGCATTTGCACAAACAGCGGTATCACCTAAGCTAGGATTGGTGTATCAGGTTGTAAAAGATAAGCTGTCTTTGTTTGGTAATTATATGAATGGTTTTAGAAATGTAAATGCCATTACCCAGCCGGATGGAACTGTGAGTAATTTCAAACCACAACAAGCCAATCAGTGGGAGGGAGGTGTGAAGGCTGAGTTATTGAATCGTAAGATCACAGCATCATTATCTTACTATCATATTTATGTAACCAATATCACACGTCCCGATCCTTCACGTGCTGGTTTTACCATTCAGGATGGTAATATGTCCAGCAAAGGCTTTGAAGCCGATATCTCAGCTAATCCATTGCCCGGATTGAATTTGATTGCCGGTTATAGTCTCAACAAAAGTTTAAATGATCAGACAGATCCTGCCAGCAATGGAAGAAGACCTGTTACTGCAGGTCCTGAGCAATTGGTAAATTTCTGGGCCAGCTACCAGTTCGTTCGCGGATCCATGAAAGGATGGGGAATAGGTGTAGGCGGTAACTATGCCAGTGAAAATTTGATTACGAATAATAGTGTCAATGGCATATTCACGTTGCCGGCTTATACAGTCATCAATTCTACTTTGTTTTATAACGCTTCAGCATTTCGTATTGCATTAAAAGTCGACAATCTTCTTAATGAGCGATACTTCAAAGGATGGACAACGGTAGAACCTCAATTACCTCGTAGAGTATCTGCGAATATCAGTTTCCGTTTTTAATGTATCATCTAATACAACTGCTCTGTGTTTCTAAAACTACCTAACCCTGTTCGTAAGGTCATATTAAAAATTCACCTCTGGCTCGGTCTGGGTACCGGGCTAGTGGTGTTTATCGTTTCCATTACCGGTGCTATGTATTGTTTTGCTCCGGAATTACAACAACTTACGCAATCCTACAGGTCTGTTGCTATAAAAAATAAACGCTTTTTACCTGCTTCAGAGCTCATCGCTATTGCTGAAAAACAGATACCGGATAAAAAAGCAAAAAGATTGTATTATGGACAACCCAATAAAGCAGCATATGCTTTGTTTTTTGATAAAGATGGGTATTATTATGCTGTCTTTATGAATCCCTATGATGGAACGGTGTTGAAGACAAAGAATATGCGAAAGGATTTTTATACAATCATATTATATCTCCATTTTACTTTATTAATTCCTTATGGACAAGAGATTGTTGGTTGGAGTACCCTGATTTTTTTTCTGATGATTGTAAGTGGCATCATTTTATGGTGGCCAAGAAATAAGGCTGCTAAGAAAGCCAGGTTTACAATCAAATGGGGTACTTCTCCCAAAAGACTGAACTATGACTTACACAATGTTTTAGGATTTTACAGTAGTTGGATACTCTTGTTTACTGTTTTTACAGGACTTATCTGGGCATTTGACGGATTTGCTGCAACTGTTTATAAGATGACCGGTGAAAAATATTCTATGATTCAACAAAAGCTGCCGGTATCTGATACAAGTCAGAAAAGTCTTTTGATTACTGATAAGACCATCGATAAAGTATGGTATCAGTTGGAGGATGAAATGAAAGATACTTATCAAGGTGTTGAACTGATTTTGCCTCAAACTGATAGTGCAGCTATTCTGGTAAGAGCCAATCCTTCTGAAAAAATATTTTATAAAACTGATTACCGTTATTTTGATCAATACTCCGGAAAGGAATTTGAGGGTGCATACGGTTGGGGTAAATACAGTGATGCAAAGACCTTATCTGATCGTATCCGAAGAATGAATTATGATATTCATATCGGAGCGGTATTGGGTTACCCCGGAAGAATTGCAGCTTTCTTGGCTGCTTTAATAGCGGCAAGTTTACCTATCACCGGGTTATTAATTTGGCTAGGTAAAAGAAAGAAAATAGCCGGCGTTTAAATTATATTACTGTTACATCCTGTAAATACCTCCTTACGCGAATACCTATTTATGCGTATTACGTCTTTTCGCAGTTTTTTTTGAAAAGTTTGTTTGTATTTTTGTTTTTCAGTTGCCCCCCGCTGATTATTAAATCTTTTTTATTATGTCACAGCGGACAGTTTTGTCGGATACAAATGATATCAGAATGATTGCGAAGGATATCAGTATTTTTTCAAGTAGAAAGAAAATTTTCAAAGCCAAATTTTATCATTTTACAGATAGTCAAAACTTAGAGCTGGAAAAAAGAGTTGTTCGCTATTATTCCCTTAATCAACATAATTTTTGGAATATTTTACCTGTCTATACGCTGGGCTCGTATTTATTACTGGTGTTTGCAGGTATTATTTCTTACCATGAATTGGGATTGATACCTACTATTGTTCTATATGTACCCTTTGCGCTTATATCCATTTTTTTGTCTCGGTTGACTGTTACTTTGTATGCAAAGAAATCTTTACAGAGATTAGCCAATGATCTTGATCTGCAAAATTCACATTATTCTTTTGTCATGTCTGCACGGCTGCAATCATCCTAAAGCAAAAGTCCTTGTAAAAAGAAATAGGCAAAGCTGAAATAAATAATCAATCCTGTAACATCCACCAATGTAGCTACAAACGGTGCAGAAGAAACAGCAGGGTCGGCGCCTAGTTTTTTTAGGAAGATGGGCAGCATGGATCCGGAGAGTGTTCCCCAAAGGACAACACCTACTAATGAGAATCCAACTGTGAATGCAATCATCATCCAATGATCACCATAAATAGCAGGGAAAAAGGAATGCCATACTGCTACGCGAATAAAGCCAATCAAACCTAATACAGCACCCAGTAATAAGCCGCTTAAGATTTCCCTGCGTAGTACACGCCACCAATCTGTAATACCAATTTCCCCCACTGCCATGGCTTGAATGATAAGGGTGGATGCTTGAGAACCACTGTTGCCACCGCTGGAAATAATCAAAGGAACAAACAATGCCAATACAACTGCTTTGGCAATTTCATCTTCAAAATATCCCATCGCAGTAGCAGTCAGCATTTCCCCCAGAAAGAGAACGATGAGCCAGCCCACTCTTTTTCGAAATAGTTTCAATAAAGGGATATCAAGATAAGGTTCGTTCAAAGCTTCCGTACCACCGATCTTTTGCATATCCTCACTAAACTCTTCATTCGCCACCCATAACATGTCATCAATGGTAACAATTCCTAGCAAAATATTATGGTCATCTACTACCGGAAGTGCCACGCGGTTATTCATTTTGAATACCTGATTCGCATGTTCCTGATCATCATGTACATTCAAAGAAACAACCCTTCCATCTATTATTTCATCCATTCGTTTATCTGGGGCTGCAAGAATCACATCTCTGATTCTGATATCATCTATGAGTGCACCTTGCTCGTCTATGACATAGATCACGTCAATGGTTTCACTATTTTTCCCAAATTTTCTGATGGTTGTAAAAACTTCTGCAACGGTATTGTGAGCATATACATACACATAATCCGGTGTCATCAGTCGTCCAACACTATCTTCCGGATATCCAAGCATGGACAGTGTAATCTTTCTTTCTTCCGGATCTAGTAATTTAATAAGGTCTCTGATAGCAGCTTTAGGTAATTCTTCTAAAAAGTCGGTACGGTCATCTGCCGGCAATTCATTGAGTAGTTCGGCAGTTTTTGAAGAAGGGAGTTCCTTTACAATATCTTTTTGTTGGGCAATGTCTAATATCTTGAAAACACTGGCAGCACGATGTATAGCCATATTCGCAATGATCTGCGCTTCATATTCCGGAAAATCATTGATCAATCCGGCTACATCACTAATATTTTGATGATCCAGAAATTCTCTGATTTCCAGTTTGTCCTCTTTTTCGATCAGTTGTTCAAACTGTTCATTTAAATCCGGTTGTTCCAATTCCAACGACATATGTGCAATTTAATAAGTAATACTGAAAGCTCCAGTGAATAGGTTATTTGAGGGTAGGTGTTTTGAGATGTAACGGTATCTTTACAAACCAACGAAATCTAGTACTTTATGATTCTCCCTTTTCTTACCATTGGTCCATCCGAAAATCGAGGTAGGGGCGTTTTCACAACTGAAGATATAGCCGGCGATACGATCATTGAAATATCTCCGGTACTGGTATTAAGTCCCGAAGAAAGAGCTAAGGTGGAACAAACGCTGTTGTTCGACTATATTTTTGAATGGGGAGATGAAATGAAAGGGGCTTGTGTAGCCTTGGGTTATGTATCTGTTTATAATCATTCTTATGCAGCCAACTGTATCTATGAAATGGATTTTGAACATGAACTGATACAGATCAGGACTGTTAAGCCGGTGAAAGCAGGAGAGGAGCTTTTTATTAATTATAACGCAGATCCTGATGATACAAAACCGATATGGTTTGAAGCTACTTAAGGATCATACTCGTTCATATTGGTACAGACCATTTTTGATGGCAAAAATGGTCATGCCGGCCAAACTATTTACATTCATTTTCTTGCAAATAAGGGATCGATAAGTTTCTATTGTTCTAACACTCAGTGAAAGTTCTTGTGCGATCTCTTTACTGCTTTTATCATCACATATCAATGCAATCATTTTTTTCTCCGTTTCCGAAAAAAGCTGTTTCGGATGTTGAGAAAATGCATGATCAACTCCTCGTTTTACCATTAAAGCGAGTTTATGAGCAGTACTGTTACAATAAAAAATCTGGTTTTTGTGAACAGTATCAATGGCCTGAAATAACGCTTCTTTGTTGACATCTTTTGTTAAGTATCCGGTTACTCCTGCATCCAAAGCGGATGCAATCATGAATTCATCATCAAAATGTGAAAGTGCCAGGATGCGAATGTCAGGTTGGATAAGATGTATTGTTCTTATGGCTTCTATTCCACTAATTCCAGGCATTTTGAGGTCGGTGATAATAAGATCAGGCTGCTGTTTTTTTGACGCCTCTATTAACTCCTCTCCGTTTCTACAGCTGGCAATGACTTGATAGGAAGGGTTGGTTACAAGAATATCTCTCAATCCATGTCTGAATATATCATGGTCATCTGCAATAATAATTTTAATGCTGATCATTTTGCGAGGGGTTTGATTTGGAAAAGTTTTCATGCCTAGGATGTTTTATAGACAATAGCTTTCTATCTCACCATTAATAGGTGTCCAATGCCGCTGATTCCGATCAACAAAAAATTAGCATCATACAAAGGGTTGAGTCATGGCATCAATCGTATGAACCAGCTAAACACAAATATAAATAATAAAATATTTAAATACTTTTCGCTGAGTAAATGCTTAATAAATTGATTAAAAGGCACTTATGAATTCTTCATGTCGCGATACAATTCATAGCACATGTTTGCCTCATTCAATTTTGTTGTAGTTTATTTTGCCATAACTGAATATGAAAAAGCTATTTTAGTAGTCGAATTACATGTGATTGATCGCAGTTCTTCAGTATTTAATTCAACTCTTTGCTGTATGAAAAAATACCTCCTTTTTTTACTTTTTCTAATCATTAGTATTGTAGGCTTTAGTCAGCGTATAGCTGCTGTTCAATGGATGGTTGGAACCTGGAAAATCAATACTCCGCAAGGTACGATTGTAGAAATCTGGCAAGCAAAAGATGATAGCACGCTACAAGGACGTAGTGTATTTGTAAAAACAGCCGGTGATAGTATTACACAGGAAAAAATAGAATTCGCTTACCGAAATGGAGATTGGTATTATTCACCCACAGTCATGAATCAAAATGGCGGTAATGCGGTGCCATTTAAAGTTATATTTATTCGCGGAACGGAATTCATTAGTGAAAATCCTTCTCATGATTTCCCCCAGCGCATTACTTATAGAAGAATCAAACAAAATATGTATGCCAGTATTGAAGGGAAGCGAAACGGAAAATATGGCAAACAGAATTTTGACTTTATCAGTGAATAAAAAATGTTAGTATAAAATATCCTCAACATTTTTTCCAATGTTCGTAGCTATTTTTTGCATGGGTAGATCATTATCATCTTTACCAAACGGATCCTCAATTTCTTCTGCAATAATCTCCAGACTTGCTAAAACATAAAAGATAAATATAACAACCGGAATAGTGAGATACCCCAAACTCAATGCAAAACCTAGTGGCAGCGTGATTACATAAAAGAAAATGAATTTCTTGATGAATGCACTGTATGAGTAAGGAATAGGTGTATTTTTTATTCTTTCACATGCTCCGCAGATGTCTAAAAAAGATTGTAATTCATTGTTTAAAAACAATAACTGATAATCAGAGATCGATTTATCGCGGTGCAGCAAATGCACTTTATTCATCATCAGTGCAACGATTTGATTGGGGATATGCTTACTGCTGTCAAAACCTATTATCTCTGGATGAGGATTTGTATCCAATGCCAATCTTGTTTTTTCATTTTGAAGATGAATACAAAGCTCGCTTGCAAAAAGAGGGATGATTTTTTTAAAAAAACTTCTGTTTTTTTCATCCTCTCTTGAAAGAATACTGTTTAATTTAACTGCAAGATTTCGGCTATTATTCACCAATGCTCCCCATAGTTTTCTTCCTTCCCACCATCTGTCATAAGCTGTATTGGTTCGAAATACCAACAGCATAGAGATCGCAAATCCCAATAAGCTATGCATAGTGGTAATATTCTTTGCATAACTATTCTGTGTTAATTTTAAATAGTTCGATTCGAGGTATACAATGCCCCAAGAGTAAAAGCCAATAAATATAATTAGTGGAAAGAGTTGTCTGACTGTATCCGTTCGATGAAAAGTAAATAAGAACCGGAGCCAGTCTTTTGGGTTGTAGCTAATCATAGGCTAAATGTACAAATACCCTAGAAATTAAGCAGTAATGCCTCAAAATCATTGCTACGCTGTTTTAAGTGCGTAACAAATCCTTAATATGGAAGCATTGAGGCAATGGATGAATTTCGTATAAAATTCAGCCTTTGCATCCACAACACGCATTACTCAAACAATCATTCGGAAAAGATTTTCTATGGGGTGTGGCCATTTCCGCAGCACAAAATGAGGGAGCATGGAATATAGATGGTCGGGGTGCATCTATTTGGGATCAGTTTGCAAAACGGCAGGGTAAGATCAAAGGCAATGGAAAACCCTCTGTGGCCAGTGATTTTTATTACCGTTACAAAGATGATCTCATGCTGGTAAAAGCAATGGGTTTCAACTGTTTCAGGTTTTCTATTTCCTGGAGTCGTATTCTGCCCGAAGGGATAGGTAAGATCAATAAGGAAGGGATTGCTTATTATGATCGTGTGATCGATGAATGTTTACAACTTGGATTGGTGCCGTTTGTAACATTATACCATTGGGATCTTCCTGCAGCACTGCAAAAAGACGGTGGCTGGGCGAGTCATCAGATGCTGAAATGGTTCACCAGGTTTGTTCAAGTTTGCACGGATGCATTTGGAGATCGTGTAAAAAACTGGATTGTATTGAATGAACCCATGGGTTTTACCTCATTGGGTTATATGCTGGGCAAACATGCTCCGGGAAAGACAGGTCTGAGCTACTTCTTACCGGCAGTACACAATGCCGTGCTTTGTCAGGCTGAAGGGGGCAGGATCATCAGAGCCAATATTTCACGTGCCAATATTGGTACCAGTTTTTCTTGTAGTGAAGTCATGCCCTTTACCCAAAAAGAAGAAGATATAAAAGCAGCAAGAAGAGCGGATATTTTATTGAATCGATTATTCATTGAACCATTATTGGGAAGAGGCTACCCTCAAGAGCCCGGATTTACCTTGTTAGATAAGTTGCATCTCCATAATAAAGCATGGAAGTATACAGAAAGGATGCAGTTTAATTTTGACTTTATTGGGATACAAAATTATTTCAGCACGACTGTAAAATACAATCCACTAATTCCTTTTGTACAAGCATCAGAAGTAAAAGCGGTTACGCGCAAAGTTCCTCATACTGCCATGGGTTGGGAGATTAATCCGGATAGTTTTTACAGAATGATCAAGCGGTTTTGGTTGTATGGTGGCGTGAAGCAGATCATTATTTCCGAAAGTGGTGCTGCATTTAAAGATCATATCACACAAGGCATTATTAATGATGCTGATCGCATTCAATATTTCCAACAATATTTAAATGCTGCTTTGCGTGCAAAAAAAGAGGGTATTAATATCGGTGGTTATTTTGCCTGGACACTCACTGATAATTTTGAATGGGCTGAAGGTTATCAGGCACGTTTTGGATTGGTACATGTAGATTTTGAGACACAGCTTCGAACGATTAAGCAATCGGGATATTGGTTTAGGGATTTTCTGCATAATAAGATTTAGTTATTGAGTAGAGTGGTATTGCCACTGAGGACACAGAGGTGCACTGAAATATTTTTCAGTGCTTTTCAGTGCCCTCAGTGGCAATAAATCAATACTCTCATCATGTTTCAGTAAGTTTGGTACTACTAAAACCAAACACATGCGTTGCTTTATTGCTTTATTCGGCTTATTATTTTTCAGCTTTGTTCGAACAGCCGCACAAACAAAAGTTACGATTCCTTTTTATACATCATATAGAACAACGCATGATACTCGAGTATTGGACATGGGTTCTTCAGAACGAAAAGATGCATTGCTGTTATCAGATACTTCTAAACGAGTGCGTTTTTATATACATAATTCTAAAACCGGCGAATTGAATATCGCTCTACATGCATTATCGATTAAGACACCCAAACAACTAACGCTTGAAGTAAAGGGTAAAAAAATGAATGTTTCTATACCCTTGCTTGCCATCCCAAAGGAAATAAAAATTGGAACAGTACAGTTAACAGACACAGGTTTTGTAGAACTTGTTTTTTCATTCAAAAAATCAACGCCCGGGGTGCTTGGTATCGGCAATCTGGTACTATCAGGTTCTGCTGCGGAAGGGTTACGATTTAATAAACAGTCAAGATTAAATGCGGCTTCTGTTCATCTTAGGTATCCATTGGCAGATAGTATTCGAGCGATCGGATTTTATAACGAATTAACAGTTCCAAATGGATATGATCATCTACACAGTTTTTATATGGCCAATGGATTTTCCAGAGGCTATTTCGGTATTCAAGTAAATAGTGAAAAAGAAAGAAGGGTAATTTTTTCTGTTTGGGATGCGGGTAATGAAGCAATTGATCGAAATAAAGTAGCTCAAGAAGATAAAGTAAAGTTACTGGCAAAAGGTGATGGAGTAGTGACCAATGATTTTGGCAATGAGGGTACAGGTGGGCATAGTCACTGGGTATATGATTGGAAAGCGGGACAGACTTATCAATTCATGTTAACAGCTTTGCCTGATAGTGCTACACAAACTACGATCTATACCGGTTACTTTTTTGTTCCTGAATTACAAAGATGGAAGTTGATTGCCGCTTTTCGTGCGCCAAAAGATGGGAAGCGCTTGAATAACTTGTATTCATTCAATGAAAACTTTGTAGGCAGTAATGGTCATTTAGAGCGCAAGGCTTTATTTGGTAATCAATGGGTGCAACAGCAAAATGGCAGATGGGTATCACTTACCGATGCTGTATTTACAACTGACGCGACAGGTAGCGCTGGAGATCGTTTTGACATAGGTGCAGGTGTAACCAATGAACGGTTTTATTTGTGGAATGGAGGGTTTACAAAGCAAGAAGCAAAACCTGGTGATCAGTTGAAGAGAAACAACACATCGAAAGCGCCTATTATTGATTATACAAAGGATGCAGATAGTTTAGCACAGGCAAAAAAGGATATGGAAGAAATTGCTATGGCTGTTAAAACAGGTAAGATTGATACAACAGGAAGTATTGAATCGGTTTACTATCATATTTTACAACAAGGCACGGGTGATTTTGTAGCGGTCACGGATACTGTTACTGTTCATTACAAGGGTTCATTATTAACAGATGGCTCCATCTTCGATCAAACAAGAGATAATCTAGCTACTTTTCCTTTAAGAAGATTGATCAAAGGTTGGCAGCTGGCGCTACCCAAATGTAGGGTGGGTGGTAAAGTAAGGGTCATTATTCCTTCGGCCCAAGCTTATGGTATTAGAACAAGGAGTAAAGATATTCCACCGAATAAGGTATTGGTTTTTGATATAGAAGTGGTGAATACAAAAAGGCAGCAGTAATTTCATAAAATTGCGCTATCGAGTGCAATAAGGGATAATGCTATGTGAAATTGACATTTTATGCAGGTTTTTTGCCTAGTACTTGCAAGAGGCTTTATTTCTGTTTAATTTAATGTCATCTACTTTCTGTAACGATAAACTCTGTCTATGAAAGCGGCTCGCCAATTAACCATTGCCATGCTTGTACTGGCTGCAACAGCAGCTTTGTTTGTAGGATATCATCTGATTACTGATCCTACCGGAAGCACACTCAGTATACCTGTTTATTTTCTCAATGGAACCATGTTTAAAGATTTCTCTACTCCCGGCTGGATCATTTTATTATCAATAGGCGTTTTAGGTATCATCACCATCATCACCGTTGTAAAAAGAATCCGGCATTTTCATACGGTGGTAGTAATTCAGGGAGCTATTATTTGTGTTTTGGTAATTGCTCAAATGATTATCATAGGCGAGGAGTATATCTTGCAGTATCTCTTTCTGATGTTAGGTATGGCTATTGCTATTGTGGGTGGGTTACTAAGCCAGATAGATAAGAAAAAGGCACAAGAATAAAGAAGCAGGGTACAAGAAAGCTTCAAGTTACAAGCTGCAAGCCACAAGTGTAAGTGACTTGTACAATTCAACACAAAATATTACTTGTAGCTTGTAGCTTGCAGCTTGAAACTTTTTTATTTTTTCTCGTTTTCATCCCTCATTGCCAGGTACACTCCATTGGTCCAGCCAAATCCATCTTGATTAGGATATTCACCACCACCGGCTTTGGTATGGATATCTTCGACGTTATACTTCTCCATCATCTTACCAGTCGCTTGGTAAGTGTGTTCATTTAAAAGCATCCATCTCTTTTTTATTTCATCTGCTAGTTCATGATGCCGGTAATTGCTTAATCCTTTATAAGCAACCCATTGTAGAGGAGCCCAGCCATTGGGAGCATCCCATTGCTGACCGGTTTGAAGGGTGGTAGTCAATAAGCCTCCTGCTGAAAGCAGTTGTTCTTTAATCACCACAGCCGCTGCAGCAGCTTGTTGAGCGTTAGCAACAGCAAGGAACAGTGGAAAGCATCCAGCTAAAGTGATTCTGTCGGTATTTTTTTTCTGTTGAATGTGATAGTCAAAATAAAACCCCTTTGTCTCATTCCAACAGTATTTTTGAATGGCGGAATGACGGTTCTCTATTTTTTTTGTAAAAACTTGTATGGCATCTTTATTTCTGTTTTGCTGGTAACAAGCTAACAAAGTTTTCTCCAGATGAAGCAATAGGCAATTCAGATCAACAGGAATAATATCAGTTGTTTGTATGGTATGCATTTGTTGTGCATCTACAAACCAACGGCTACTGAAATCCCAACCTGATTCAGCAGCTGCACGAATATTCCTGAAAACTTCCTCTGGCTCTTTGTTGGATATTTTTGCTATATGAAGGTCTTCTATGTATGCTTCGGGTCTGGGTGAGGGGTTATCATCCCAATACCTGTTTAGTATTGAACCATCAGGCATCAGCACTACCCTTCGATGAGTGGGTAATTCAGGTGAAAGCTGATCTGCACCAGCCATCCAGAAATTGTATTCTTTTTCAAGTGCCGTTAGATACGCTTCTAGTACAATGTCTCCTTTGACGGCATGTAATAATCCCACCATCATGCTAAAGAAAGGTGGCTGTGATCGGCTGATATAATAAGTTCTGTTACCATTGGGGATGTGTCCAATGGTTTGAATCAGAAAAGAAAAATTTTTTACCATGTTTTCTAGTAAGTCCAGTCTGCCACTCTTTTGTAAACCCAGCATGGTAAAATAACTATCCCAATAATAGATCTCCCGAAATCTTCCTCCCGGAACAATATATGGAAAGGGTAGTGGTATCAATGTGCCGCCTGTTTCATCGGGATTTCTTTGTAAGACATTCCACAATTCATTCAGGTGAGTATCCATAGATTTATTGTCAGATGAATACTCCTCTTGTTGTGCTTGTGGTAATATAAAATTTTCTTGTATAAATTTTAATAAACTAAATGAAGTTTGCTTACTATCAGTAGCATACCGCTCTAGAATACTTGTAACACTTGATTTCGGTAAAGCATCTACAAAATATTTTGAATCAGCAAAAATGCCAGACTGCTGAACATCTTCATACAATGGCGACAAGGATTCAATATGTAAGTAACTATTAGGCTTCATCAGTTAGATTGTATACTATTTTTTTCTTTTCGTTGTAGTCTATTAAATAAGAATAGACATACAACCAATATGGCCATGGGAATTAAGGAAAAATAAAATGCTTGCTTGCCGTCGTAATGTTCAAATATATTTCCTGTAATGATAGATCCGGTTGTACCACCCAATGCTGAAAAAATGATGATCAATCCAGACATGAGTCCATGTTGTTTTGTAGGTAGCGTACTGAGTATAACAGAATTTACTGCAGGATAAATTGGAGCCAATAATAACCCGATCATCGGAAATACAAATGCAGCAATAGGAGCCGTAGCCCAACCGGTAATGGGTTGTCCGGTAGTTTTTTCAGCCAAAGGAATGGCTACTAATACCAATGCTGCAGCTAATACCAAACAGGAGATCAATACGATCAGCCAGTTCAGTTTTTTTAATACTAACCCTGCAAAAAAGCGCCCCAATGCTGTAGAACCAGCGAGTATACTTGCCATCTGAATACTCAATGCTGCAGGTAACAGTAATACTTTATTATTAAAAGTCGGTAACCAACTCATGATACTTTGTTCGATCAGCACATAAAAAAATGCACAGAGTACAAATACCAATACGATGGGTTTTACCATCAACGTAAACATTTCTTTAAACTCACTCAACATAGACTTTTGCTCTTTCGATTGTATCGATGATTCATCTAATGAGGCAGAGAGTAATAGTAAAAAAGCAGCTAATGAAATGCCACCTAGCAGATAATATACATTCAACCATTGGGTAGATTGAGGGTTTGCATCATCTACAAAATAACTGAAAATAAAATAGCCAGTCAGAATACCGATCATGAAAAAAGATTCAATAAAATTCATCAGGCTGATATGCTCTTTTTCATTTTTTGTTACTAACCCGATTGTGCTGTACACAGACATTTTAATCAGCGCAAATGAGGACCCTACTGCCGCAAATAATAATTTGGTGGTCAGGAAACTGGCTGTGAAAGGCATGATGAAACAAATAACACTAATGAACCCTAATGCAATCAGCATGGCATTTTTATATCCGATCCGGACGATATAAGAGGAGATCAGAAAAGATACCGCCGCAATACTCAAATCCTTAAAAGCTTCGAGTGTAGAAGCCGCACTTTCTGAAACACCAAAGTTTTGCTGTACTTGCAGAATAACAGTACCTACGCTATTAAGTAGTATGGCAAATACAAAATAGTTAAGAAACAAAGATGTTTTTATTTTCCAGTTTTGCATATAGAGGGATTAAAATTATTCTTGAATGGGTATTAGCTTCAAGCAAACAGGACTCGGTACTTCTGTTTGGCGGATTAATTGTTGTAGTAGCCCTGTTTCTTTGTTGATACGATATGTGACAATATTATTGGTTCGCTGATTGGCTACTAATAAAAAGTTACCACCCGGTTCTATGATAAAGTTTCTAGGACCTGCTCCGGGGATGGGTTGGTAACCAATAGCAGTAAGCTTTCCCGTATTTTGGTCAATGGAAAAAATAGCAAGATTATTTTCTTCGCCTCGATTAGACGCATACAAAAATTTACCATCGGGTGATACATGAATATCAGCACTGCCCGCTTGTCCGGAGAAATCTTTGGGATGTGTTGCTATTTGCTGAATCCCTGTTAAATAACCATTGGTATAACGATATGCTTTGATAGTACCTGTTAACTCTTCCAACAGGTACACAAATTTTTGGTTGGGATGAAAATCTAGATGTCGAGGTCCACTTCCGGGAGCAGAAGCTGCGAAAGACATGGCAGCTGGCTTTAATGGTTGTTTGGTATTGGGATTGAATAGATACATCATCAGTTTGTCAGTTCCCAAATCCGGTACCAAAAGATATTTCTCATCCGGAGAAAAAAAAGTTCCATGAACATGCGGCTTTTCTTGCCTGCTTTTATTGATACTACTACCCGTATGTTGAATCTTTTGTACATAATGTTTTAGACTACCATCATTGGCAACTGGAAATACACTGATGTTTCCTCCGGTATAATTTCCGGTGATAACCCATTTTCCGGTTTTGTCTACTGTTACATAACAAGGATGATCACCACCTGTTGGCTGACTGTTGATGTAATATAATTGTCCGGTAGCCGCATCAAACTCATATGCACTTACATAACCCGGTTGTTCACCTCCTGTCTCATTGACTGTGTAAATTTTTTGTTTATCAGGTGATACTGCCAGAAATGAGGGATTGGTAGCACTATCGGTACTGCTAATCCATTGGATTTCTCCATTTTGGGAGTTAAACCTGAATACATACACGCCTTTACTCTTACCTGTAGTATACGTACCAACCAGCAAGTAATGATCTTGGGCAAAAAGTGACAAACAATAAAAACACATGAAGAACAATAGAGAAGCTCTCATGATGGTTTGGATTTTCCGTAAGATAAACATTGCATCGCATTCTTTGTAACCATACAGTAATAATATCTATTTGAAATGACTTTTACGATTTCGGGAGTCTCTGATGATTAACATAGTTGTTTAGTAGACTAATTGTATTTTTGTAGGGCAAATCAGCAATATGAAATACATATACTTGGGTCTAATCATTTTTATGATGAGCTGTGGAGTAAAACAAAATGAAAATTTACAAGCGGGGGAGTGGCAGGCTAAACTACTTCGTGAAGATGGAAATCATATTATTTTCAACTTTGAAGTGATCAAATCTGGTGATAGCCTTCACTGGATCATTAAAAATGGCGAAGAGCAGATTCAAGTTGATGATATTACTATAAAAGGAGACTCCATATTAGTGGCTATGCCGGTATTTGAATCCTATTTTAAATTGGTCAAAAAAGGGAATAACCAACTTTCGGGTATTTGGACCAAAGCAGCTACTGCAGGTTTTATTGATATGCCATTTGAGGCGGTTGCCGGAACAAATAAACGATTTGAAACAAAGAATCAATCTACCACTAATATCTCAGGAAAATGGGAAGTGACATTTTTCAGAGCAGACGGTTCACCAAGACCCGCCATCGCAACCTTTGTACAACAAGGCGAAGCCCTTTCCGGAACCTTTATTACACCTTCAGGTGATTATAGATACTTGTATGGTATCGTAGATGGCGACCAAATCAAGCTTTCTACATTCGATGGGAGTCATGCTTATTATTTCAACGCAACTATCAACAGTGATACCTCTATTGTGAATGGTAATTATTATTCAGGGGCTACCAGCATTGAGCCATGGAAGGCTGCAAAAAACGATAAAGCAACATTACCTGATGTTGCGGCTATGTTTTTAAAAGAAGGAGAAGAGCGATTGAATTTTAGTTTTCCTGATCTAGATGGGAATACTGTTTCTATTAATGATAACAGGTTTAAGAATAAAGTAGTCATTGTTCAAATCATGGGATCTTGGTGTCCGAATTGTATGGATGAGACCGCATTTCTAAGTGAATATTATCAAAAGAATAAAGAGCGGGGTGTAGAAGTAGTGGCATTGGCATATGAATATTATGAAGATCCAATTTTAGCAGGTAATAGTGTCCGAAAATTCCAGAAGCGTTTCAATGTACAGTACCCCATGTTACTTACGGGCGTCACCGTATCGGATACTTTGAGAACTGAGAAAACATTACCACAGCTAACCAAGATCAAATCTTTTCCTTCTACCATTTTTATTGATAAACAAGGTAAGGTTGCTAAAATACACGCCGGATTTGAAGGTCCGGGAACAGGGTCTAGATATGAGTTATTGAAGAAGGAATTTGAAGCTACGGTGGAAAGCTTATTAAAATAAAAAAGCACGGGTTTTATTCCCGTGCTTTTTATTTTTTATTTCGCTCCTTTCACATATTTATCTAACCATTGTTGTTGCTCCCATAAAGTGTGCAACACATTCTCTTTTCCACGATAGCCATGCGCTTCATAAGGTAAGAATACAAAACGTACAGTACCACCATGTCCTTTAATAGCTGCGTATAAACGTTCACTATTAATAGGGTAGGTTCCTGTGTTATCATCACTATCACCATGAATCAATAAGATCGGTGTTTTGATTTTATCAGCATAGCTGAATGGGCTCATTTCATAGTATAACTGAGGAGCCTGCCAATAAGTACGGTCTTCATTCTGGAAACCAAAAGGAGTCAGGGTTCTGTTATACGCACCACTTCTGGCAACACCAGCTTTAAACAAGTTGGTATGTGCCAATAAATTGGCAGTCATGAAAGCGCCATAGCTATGTCCGCCAACACCTACACGATTTTTATCAGCAACACCCAATCCAGATAAATGATTGATCGCTGCTTCTGCATTCATCTTTAACTGCGCTACAAAATTATCATTCGGTTTTTTATCAGCAGAAGCTGCTACGATGGGCATTTCAGCATTGTCTAATACTGCATAACCTTGAGTTACATAATAAATAGGTGAGCCCCAGCTTAAAGTGGTAAAACGGTATTGGCTACCTCTGATTTGAGCAGCATCAGCAGCGCTATTGAACTCACGTGGATAAGCCCAAATAATTAAAGGCAATGGACCATCTTTATCTTTATTATAGCCCTTTGGTAAATACAGTTCACCGGTAAGGTCTACGCCATCTGCTCTTTTGTACTTTACTTTTTCCTTGGTTACACCTTCCAGTTGTGGATACGGGTTGGCGAACTTGGTAATGGCTCTGTCAGCAATGCGTAGAACCAAATTTTTAATATAGTAGTTGGGTACTTCTGTTTGTGATTCACGACGGGTTAATAAAACCAGTTTATCGGCATCAATCACTTCATTCACGGTTTCATAAACTCCTTCGGCACAACGCCAGATGATCTCGTTTTTCTTGGTAGACAAATCAAATTTAGCAAGGAAAGGAAGATCACCTTTTGGAGAAGAACCGGTGGTATTGTTCATCAGAATCTTAGTGCCATTATCAGTGGTTTGAATTACCGATCTGCCAAATTTATTCCTGGTTAATACGGGTGATCCCGGATTATTATAAGCATCGGTCTGATTTCTTTCAATCAATAATTCCAAAGATCCTGTTGTACTATTGTATCGGCTTACACGAATAGTTTGTTTTGATCTCAATACCTCCTGAACCAATGCTAGTGTAGCATCACCCCAAGTAGTACCGGCATAACGTGTTTTGGTTTTAAACAATTCTTTGGCTTCACCTGTGAAAGGTGCACTCAATGCATAAACAGCATCATGATACTCCACTTGTTTTTTGATCAATCCACTATCCAGCGGCATAGCCCAAGTAATTGTAGCAGCCTCATCATCTCTCCAATCAAATCCACGCGGAACATTTTGTGTATTATCGTATCCTGATGGGGTTCCTTCAGAAGAAGGTAATTCAGCCAATACTTTAACCACTTTTCCTGTGAGATCTTGAATGGTAATCGTAGAAGGGAATCCATTGGCTGTCACCAGATAAGAGAATGGTTTACGAATGGTTCTCACCATCATGTATTTTTTATCCGGAGATAAGCTGAATGTTGAAACAATACCTGATTTACCCAGATTGGTTTCTACTCCGTTTTTATTTTGTACCAGTTGTCCATTCGCATAAAACTCAAACAGTTGTTCATCAAAAGGCGATTTGATCAAATCCTGATAAGTAGGACTTGGCGCTGCTTTACCTAAATTCTGTTGAACGGTAGGTCCTTTAGGAGTGATAGGACGCTTTGGAGCATTGGATGCAGATTGTGTAGCCGCCTTATAAATAATGGTATTATCATCTACCCAAGTATAAGAAGTACCTAATACTGTATTCAACGCTTGTTTATTGATTTTGGTCGCTTTTTTGCTTGCTACATCAATTACATACAGATCAACACTTGAACCTGTGGTATGTGTAAATGCAATTTTGGTTTCAGAAGGGCTCCAACTCACATTGCCCGCCAATAAATTGACAGGTAAACCGGTAACCTGTGTACTTACACCTGTTTTGATATTCTGCAGGGAAAAATTATTGATAAAATTTTGTCTGCTGGGAGCAAAATTGTTAGGATTGATTCTCAATCCGGCAACACGTATCTCCGGTTGTCCGAGTTCTTCTACGGTTGGATAACTGTTGCGCTCACTTAATAACATCCATTCTGCTTTGCCATCAATGCTAACAGAAGGTGTTGGTTTTGCCAGTAACAATTCCATTACTTCTTTGGCAGGTGTGCGATAGCTGTTATCATCCTGTGCATACAATGCTGTAAAGGATGCAGCAGCGATAAGAAAACTAAAGAACCACTTTTTCATAATAGTTGGTTTTATCGGTGTTGATTTTTGAAAATTTATGATTATTGGTAAACACGTACATAGTCGATCCACATTTTCTGCGGAAATACTTTTTCATCTATCCCTTTTTGTCCGCCCCATGATCCTCCTACAGCAATATTCAAGAGTAAATGAAAGGGTTTGTCAAATGGCCATGCATCATTTCCTGTATGTTCATTTTTGAAAGTAAAGTAAGGCTTATTATCTACCAGAACAGTGATGGTTTCTTCATTCCAATCTAAAGTGTATACATGAAATTTCTCACTGCAATCGGGGACACTCACAGTAGCAGTCTTCTGGGTACCGATGCTGTGAAAATATTTCTTTGTATGTGTGGAAGCATGAATCGTTCCTTGGTTATAACCTACATGTTCCATAATGTCGATCTCTCCGTCATCAGGCCAAGTAATTTTTGGCGTGGTACCTAACATCCATATCGCAGGCCAAGTGCCTACTCCTTTGGGTAATTTGGCACGCACTTCAATGCGCACATATTTCCAATCAGCTTTTCCTTTGGTAACTAGTCGAGCAGAAGTATAATCGTTCTCACCCATTTTTTCTTTGTGGGCTTCTATAACCAACATGCCTTTTTCAACCCTTGCATTCTTCAGTTGTTGGGAAGTATAGTATTGCAATTCATTATTCCCCCATCCATGTCCACCAACATCGTAGCCCCATTTGGAAGAATCGGGCAGCCCATTTTTATTGAATTCATCGCTCCAAATCAACTTCCTTTTCTGGGAAATAGCTGTCAGACAAGTCAATGACAGAACGGCAAATACCATTGTTTTTAACATAGGCTGCAATTTGGGACACGTAAGTTAGGTATTATGAGGCAGGAATACCCGTCAAATGGATGATCGGGTGAAAAAAATTTGCAGGGGAATGAAGATGCCTGTACTTTTGCATCTCATGAAACAATTCGCACATATCCACCACCATCATTTCTTACCCATTGGGTAGGCTGTTGGTGTTTTGTGCCAAACATAAAACATTGAAAGGCTTACCAAGAGGTAAGCCTTTTTTATTTTAATTGAATACTATGAAACTAAAGCTCGCAATTCAAAAAAGTGGTCGTTTACACGATGACTCTATTCGTTTGTTGAAGGAATGTGGTATCGATATCAGCAATGGTGTAAACAAACTCAAAGCTGAAGCCACCAACTTTCCTATTGAAGTATATTTTTTGAGAGATGATGATATCCCGCAATATGTGGAAGATGCAGTGGCTGATATCGGGTTTGTTGGTGAGAATGTGGTGTATGAAAAAAGAAAAAAAGTAACTGTTGTTGAGAAACTGGGTTTTGGTAAATGTCGCTTAAGCATGGCAGTACGTAGAGGCGAAGAATATACGGATGCTTCTTTTCTCAATGGCAAAAAGATCGCTACCAGTTATCCGGTGATCGTAGAAAACTTTCTGAAGGAGAAAAATGTTACTGCTGAAATACATGAAATAAGTGGTAGTGTTGAAATTGCACCCGGTATTGGATTGGCAGATGCTATTTGTGATCTGGTGAGCAGCGGCTCTACTCTTTTCATGAATGGATTGAAAGAAGCTGAAACCATTTTACAATCGCAGGCAGTATTGATCCGTAACAATGGATTAGAGGATGCCAAAACACAACTATTGAATCGTTTGTTATTTCGCATTCAATCAGTAAAAAAAGCAAAAAACAATAAATACATTTTGTTGAATGCACCGAATGATAAACTTGCTGAAATCATCGCTTTACTACCCGGTATGAAGAGTCCAACCGTATTGCCATTGGCTGATCCGGGATGGAGTAGTGTTCATAGTGTACTCAATGAAAATGAGTTCTGGGATATCATCGAGCAATTGAAAGCAGCAGGTGCCCAAGGAATATTAGTAGTGCCGATTGAAAAAATGATTGTATAGCTAAAAGAGAAGTATGAAAAGAATTGAATTGCCAGAAAGAAGTACATGGGGCCATATTCTTCAACGCCCTGTTATTGACACTGCCACATTGGAGCAGCAAGTCAAAGGAGTGTTGGATGTAGTAAAACAGGATGGCGATAAAGCAGTATTACAATTCACTCGTCAATTTGATGGGGTTCAATTATCATCACTTGTAGTGACGGATGAAGAAATTGAATCAGCTATACAACAAGTACCCGATGATCTGAAAAGGGCGATTAAACAAGCAGCCAACAATATTCGTGTTTTTCATGAGAAGCAAAAAGCTGTTATTGAAGTGGTAGAAACCATGAAAGGTGTTCGCTGCTGGAGAAAGTCAGTAGGAATAGATAAAGTGGGTTTATACATTCCCGGTGGTACCGCACCGTTGTTTTCTACCATATTGATGCTCGCCATTCCTGCTCAAATTGCAGGATGTAAAGAAGTAATTCTTTGTTCACCACCCGATAAGGAAGGCAAATTAAATCCTGCTATTTTATATGCGGCTAGTTTAACAGGGGTTCACAAAATTTTTAAAGTTGGGGGTGTTCAGGCTATAGCTGCTATGGCTTATGGTACTGAAACGGTTCCGAGCGTGTATAAAATATTTGGTCCGGGTAATCAATATGTAACCTGCGCCAAACAATTGGTACAACAAGAAGGAACCGCCATTGATATGCCTGCCGGACCTAGTGAAGTTTGTGTACTTGCGGATGCGAGTGCGAATCCCTCTTTTGTTGCGGCAGATTTGTTGAGTCAGGCTGAACATGGTGCAGATAGTCAGGTATTATTGGTGTCAACAGATAACCAATTGATTGATGCAGTTATACAAGAACTATCAGTACAATTGGAACAGTTATCACGAAAAGAGATGGCGGCCAAAGCGTTGGAAAACAGCAAAGCTATTTTTGTCAAGAATATGGATGACGCAATTGATCTGGTCAATGAATATGCTGCTGAGCACTTGATCATTGCTTGCGAGCAAGATGAATGGATCGCTGAAAGAATTACCAATGCAGGTTCTGTGTTCTTAGGTAATTATTCCCCTGAAAGTGTTGGCGATTATGCCAGCGGAACCAATCATACTTTACCAACCAATGGTTTTGCAAGAGCATATAGTGGTGTGAGCTTGGATTCTTTTGTCAAAAAGATCACTTACCAGCGACTCACCAAAGAGGGATTAACTGCTATTGCACCTACTGTAACAGTCATGGCAGCTGCCGAAGGATTGGATGCACACAAAAAAGCAGTGACGATACGTTTATAAATTTGACATCATTTATAATTCAGCAATATGTTTAACCTGGATCAACTCACCAGAGAAAATATTAAAAAGTTAACGCCTTATTCATCGGCACGTGATGAGTTTAGCGGTGAAGCAAAAGTGTTTTTAGACGCCAATGAAAATAGTTTGGGATCACCATTGCTGAAATGGTATAACCGATATCCGGATCCACATCAGCAACTCATCAAACAAAAGCTGAGTACGATCAAAGGAATACTGCCTCAACATATTTTTCTAGGGAATGGTAGCGATGAATGTATTGATATTTTATATCGATGCTTTTGTGAACCGGGAAAAGATAATGTAATCATTTGTCCGCCTACATACGGTATGTATGAAGTGAGCGCCCATATCAATGACATTGAGATTCGTAAGGCTGCATTGCTACCGGATTTTCAACTGGATCTGGTTCATTTGGAAAATTTGATAGATGCAAATACAAAGCTCATTTGGCTCTGTTCACCCAATAATCCAACCGGTAATTCTTTGAATCGTACCGATATTGAAATGGTGTTGAATAACTTCAATGGAATTGTGGTGATTGATGAGGCCTATATCAACTTCGCTCGACAAAAATCGTTTGTACAGGAATTAAAAGAATATCCTAATCTGGTTGTCTTGCAAACGCTTAGTAAGGCTTGGGGATTAGCGGGATTGCGACTGGGAATGGCTTTTGCCTCGCAAGCCATTATTGAAGTCATGAATAAGGTAAAACCGCCTTACAATATTAACCAAGCTACACAAGAACTTGTATTAAAAGCATTAGAGGAAGTAGGGCAGGTGAATGATATGATCAAATTACTGGTAGATATGCGTGAGGCATTGGCAGAAGTTTTTTCTTCTATGCCAACTGTAGAAACCGTATATCCTTCTGATGCGAATTTTATATTGGTAAAAATTGCAGATGCAAGAAAAGTATACGAGTTCCTGTTGACGAAGGGTATTGTATTGCGTGATAGAAGCAATGTACAATTATGTGACAACTGTTTACGGATTACAGTCGGTACTGAACAAGAAAATACCCAATTGGTAGATGCCATGCAGGAATGGTATGTTTCGCAAACAAACTAATCAACTCTGTGTTTTCATTTGTAAATTCATCTCAAATTCAGCATCATATGAAAAAAATGTTTCTCATTTTCTTACTTACTTCCTTATCATTTGTATCAAATGCGAATGATTCTACAAAATTTAATATTACTAATCAGGTAGTAGCCGATGCAGATAATGCAGGACTTACATTGCCTTCAGGATTTGGCGCTTTGATTGCTGCGGATAATTTGGGTAGAGCCAGACATATAGTGTCGACCAAGCAAGGTGGAATTTATGTCAAGTTAGAGCGTTTGGTGGGAGGCAAAGGAATTGTTTATCTCACGGATGCAAATAAGGATGGTAAGATGGAAGTAGAAACAAGTTTCGGTAATTATATCGGAACGGGCATCGCTATAAAAGATAATTATTTGTATGCATCTTCGAATGAAGATGTTTTTCGTTATCAGTTGGATGAAAATGGGAAAGTCACGAACCCTGATAACCCACAAAGAATTGTAAAGGGTCTATGGGATAAACGTCAACATGCATCAAAATCCATTGCTTTGGATAATGCCGGTAATATTTATGTGAATATCGGAGCACCTTCTAATTCTTGCCAAGAAGTAGATCGTACCAAAGGTTCGAAAGGAATGTATCCTTGTCCCATTCTGGATTCTGCCGGAGGTATTTGGCAGTTTAAAATTGATCAGACAGATCAAGGATACCATAATGGTGTGCGTTATGCAACGGGATTGAGAAATGTTGTAGGACTTGATTGGAATCAACAACAAAACAAACTGTATGTGACCATGCATGGAAGAGATATGTTGTACACTTTGTATCCCGACATGTTCGATACTACTGTAAGCGCAGAACTTCCTTCTGAAACCATGTATGAGATTAATAAAGGCGATGATGCAGGGTGGCCCTATGTGTATTATGATCATTTCCAGAAAAAGAAAGTCTTGTCGCCTGAATATGGTGGTGATGGAAAAAAGGCAGGAGGAGAAAAAGCCATTGACCCAATTGTAGCTTTTCCTGCTCACATGGCTCCTAACGCCTTATTATTCTATACAGGAAATCAGTTCCCTGCAAAATATAAAAACGGTGCCTTTATTGCATTTCATGGATCATGGAATCGTTCACCCCTACCACAGGAAGGATATTATGTAGTGTTCATTCCTTTTGAGAATGGCAAGCCTTCCGGGCAATGGGAAGTATTTGCAAATGGATTTTCCGGTACAGAAATGGTTAAAAATCCACGTGATGCCAAACACAGGCCTTGTGGATTGACAGAAGGTCCTGATGGATCGCTCTATGTATCTGATGATGTTAAAGGAACTATTTACAGAATTGTATATAACGCCAAATAATCAATCATATGAGATATGTGTATTGCTTGAGTTTGATTCTCGTATTAAGTTCAGCATTGGTGAGTAGGTCGGCTACAAATACAGTTCAACCTGCGATGAAAGCCTCAATGGATCGAGGTAAAACCATTTATCTGCAACGCTGTATGGCTTGTCATCAAGCAGATGGAAGTGGGGTTCCGCGACTCAATCCGCCATTGGATGGGGCGTCTACCGTGAAAGGAAATGATAAATTAAAATTGGTGCGTATCATTATCAAGGGTATGACGGATCGAGTCGAGATTGATGGAGAGTATTATGATAATAATATGTCTGCCAATCCTGATTTGACAGATACACAAATTGCTGATGTATTAAATTATATCAGGAATAGTTGGGGTAATAAAGCTTCTCTTGTAACGGCAGCAGAAGTAAAAGCGGCCAGAACAAAAATTAAATAAACAATGAGACCGGTATTATTTATTGACCGAGATGGTGTGGTACTGCAAGAACCACCGATTGATTTTCAAATTGACAGTATTGATAAAACTTCTTTTGTGAAGGGGAGTATCAGTGCGTTGTCACAGATTGCTGCATCATTTGATTATTACAAAGTGATGGTGACCAATCAGGATGGATTGGGTACGGAAAGTTATCCGGAAGCAACTTTTTTTCCTTATCACAATCTCATGTTACGGACATTGGAAGGTGAAGGATTTGTTTTTGATGAGATGATCATTGATAGAACTTTCGCTTCCGACAATCAACCCACACGCAAACCGGGTACCGCTTTACTACAACATTTTTTCAATACAGATCAATTTGACTTAACCAGATCTTTTGTGATTGGCGATCGTTGGAGTGATATTCAGTTGGCTAAAAATTTAGGCTGTAAAGCCATTTATTTGAAATCACCATTACATGAATTAACACCCGAGCAAGAACTGGCATTAAGACCCGTGATTGCATTGGAAACGGATAGCTGGCACGAAATCTATGCTTTTTTGAAATTGGGAATGCGTGTTGTGCATCACGAACGTAATACCAATGAAACAAAGATCAATATCGCATTGAATCTGGATGGATCAGGACGTGCTGATATCCATACCGGTCTTGGTTTTTTTGATCACATGCTGGATCAGATTGCCAGACATGGAAAGATCGATCTGACCATTCATACCAGCGGAGATTTACATATAGATGAACATCATACCATTGAAGATACCGGTATAGCATTGGGCGAGGCTTTTGCAAAAGCGTTGATTGATAAGCGCGGCATGGAGCGGTATGGATTTGCGATACCAATGGATGAGGCAGAAGCTAAAGTGTTGATTGATTTTGGAGGAAGAAACTGGATTGTTTGGGATGCCGAGTTCAAAAGAGAAAAAGTAGGAGAAATGCCAACAGAAATGTTTTTTCACTTCTTCAAATCTTTTAGTGATGCGGCTAAGTGTAATCTGAACATTTCTTGCTCAGGTGATAATGAGCATCATAAGATCGAAGCTATTTTCAAAGCTTTTGCCAAAGCCATTCGTATGGCTGTGAAGCGAGATCCGTTTTCGAATCATTTGCCTTCGACGAAGGGGGTTTTATAATAATTTTATTGCCACTGAGTGCACAGAGAAGCACTGAATAATTCTGTGTATTTCTTTGCTTTCAGTGGCAATCTATTTTCCTTTACCCGAAAGAATAATCCTCAAAGTATGTATCATGATTTTAAAATCAAGCAAGAGGGAAGCATTCTCAATATAAATCAGATCATACTTCATTCTTTCAATCATTTCTTCAACAGAAGAAGCATATCCAAACTGTACCATTCCCCAGGAAGTGAGTCCGGGTTTCATTTGTAACAAATACCGATAATAAGGGGTTTTAATATTGATCTGATCAATGTAAACTTTGCGCTCAGGTCGGGGTCCAATCAAACTCATGTCGCCTTTCAGAATATTCCAGAACTGAGGTAATTCATCGAGTCTCCATTTTCGCATAAACTTTCCCCATCTTGTAATCCGAGGATCATCATCACTGGATAACATCGGACCTTGTTTTTCTGCGTCTGCTACCATGCTCCGGAATTTATAAATCAGGAATGGCTTTCCTTTATATCCTATCCTTTGCTGTGTATAAAAGACACCACCTTCTGAAGATACTGCTGTTCGTATAGCAATAAATACATACAGAGGGGATAATAAAATCAATACTGTTAGCGAAATCAGAATATCTGTTAATCGTTTTACATTTTGTTGCCAGGGACTTAATGGGTTGGTTCGAATATCAATCAGCGAAGCGGTAAAAACATTATTGGTTTTAACAGACCCGGAAAGAATGTCTAAAGTATCTGCTACTAATTTGATATCAGTTTCACTATCTGATAATCGATAGAGTATATCGTCAATAGCAGTCTGTTCATTTTTATCAAGCGCCAAGATCACTTTATCGATCTGCTTTTCTGTAATCAATGCTTGAAGATTTGCGATCGTACCCAAATTCGGTAACCATTTACTGAGCCCGTTTCCTTTGTCAGCACCCGTGGTAATATAACCTGTGACATGGATACCTAAGTACCTAAAATTCTTTTGTATCTCTCGATAGGCTTGAACTGCGTATTGGTTGTTACCAATGATGAGTGTATTAAAAATGATTTTACCCTTTAGAATCGCTCTTTTAACTGTATGAAGAATGAGGAGTCTACCGGTGAATAAAAAAAGAAAGCTAATCGTAAAATAAGAGAGGAAATAAGCAAAGAAGTCTGATGTATCTACAGCAGTGATGGTGCATATAATAAAAGTCCCCAATAGCACATGAATGAACGTGGCAGTCATTTCATTCAGTCTAGATTTTTCGTACAATGATTGTTGATAGCTTCCTACAAATGCAAAAAACAGCAGCCAGAAAAATGGGGTAATAATTGTTATATACGACCAGTGGTTTTGTGTTTCAAAAGAAGTAATCAAAATTTCTTTTGAAACAGCAATGCTAAAAATATAGGTACTCAATGCTGCAAACAAGTAGTCGGAGAGAATATACCACCAAGCTATTTTGTGATTGCGCCTGTACATGTTCTAAACCAGGATACTGGTATTATTAATTTTATCCAGTATTTGATGCGCTACTTCCATGGCAAGGAAGCCATCAATTTCACTTACCACAGTAGGCTTATTATTCAATATGGCATCTGTGAAGGACTCCAACTCCAGTTTGATGGCGTTGGCTTGTGGTACAACCGGACTAGCTATGGCAATGGTTTTCTTACCTTGTTGTGTATCGATATCAAAAGAAAATACATGTTGATCATCAGGCTGTTTCAATTTGATGATTTCTGTTTTCTTTTCGAGGAAGTCGATACCGATGTATGCATCTTTCTGGAATAAACGCATTTTGCGCATTTTCTTCATACTGATTCGGCTACTTGTCAAATTAGCCACACAGCCATTATGAAACTCAATACGGACATTCGCGATATCAGGTGTTTCAGTCATTACGGCAACACCACTGGCTGAAATTTGTTTGACATCACTTTTGACTAGACTGAGGATGATATCAATATCGTGTATCATTAAATCCAATATCACACTCACTTCAGTACCCCGCGGATTAAATTGAGCCAAACGATGTACTTCAATGAACATTGGATTTAATGGATGCTGTTGAATAGCGAGATAAGCAGGATTGAATCTTTCTACATGCCCAACTTGTAATTTCACATTGGCTTCACGAACCATATTCACAAGATCACGACCCTCTTGAATAGTATGTGCTAAAGGTTTTTCAACGAAGACATGTTTGCCTTTTCTGATGGCCATCATACAAATAGCAAAATGGTGATCGGTAGGCGTTACCACATCTATGGCATCACATGCATCAATGAGTTTTTCTTCATCGGAAAATCTTTTCAGTCCATATTCTTCTACTGCAATTTTTGCATTGTCATTGTTAGGGTCAAAGAAACCAACGATTTTTACGTCTTTGATTTCTTTCCAGTTATTCAGGTGAAATTTGCCCAGGTGACCAACGCCAAATACGCCTACTTTAAGCATAGCAAAAGTTAAGTTTAGTGGGTAAAGATAAATAAAGACTGCCCCCGAAGTAGTAGCTGCTGCTTTATGTGGATATTCTTCAAACAGACCGGTATTTGAGGATAAATCTTACTTAATATTGTTGATGCTTACAAATAGGCATATAAAGAGGGTATTATTCAAGGCCGGCCAGCTAATATTGGGAAGGGAAAACTGGCTTTTGGTCATGGCTCATATCAATTTAGCAAGGATGCGGGGTAAGCACTATGAAAGCACTTTTCGAGCATTCTCCCATCTGCTACCTGATCGTGGACTTGTTTTGGATATTGGAGCAAATTTGGGAGTCATGTCTGCTTATTTGGCTCAAAAAAACAGGTATTGGAAAATTGTGGCTATTGAGCCCATACCATTACATGTGACTCTGATCAAAAGGTTTTTTAAGTACAAGAAGTTCATCAATATTGATATTGTTGAAAAGGCGATCAGTGATAAAGATGGATGGGTGAAAATGACAGTTCCCATGGATGATGGGATGTTGCAACATGGACTGGCTTCATTGGAAATAAAAAACGACAGAGCAGGAGAGTTGCATCAAGTACCGGCAATTACATTGGATCAGTTGATGAAGCAGTACCCTGATGAAATCTTGATAGGTATAAAAATCGATGTCGAAAATCATGAATGGGAAGTGTTTCAAGGCGGAATACAAACCATTCAAAAGCATCAACCTATTATCATGGCTGAATTATGGAATGATCGTAAAAAGGAACAATGTTTGCATTTGCTAACATCATTGGGTTATCGTGTGATGTATGTCAATGTGCAGGGGCAACTGGTTTCTTATCAGGGTGAAGATGTAATAGATTATATATTTCTGCCTCCATTAACGTAATTATGGCAACAGTTTTTTATATATCATTAGGGATCATCGCGTATACTTATATGGGCTATCCATTATTGATTTTTTGGGTTGCCCAGATCGTAAAACCATTTCGAAATAGAAAAGTAAAAGAGTTCGATGATTCACAGGATGTACCTATGGTAACGATCATTATTGCGGCTTATAATGAGTTGAATTATCTGGAAGCTAAGATCAAGAATACCATATCGCTCGAATATCCTAAAGAGAGGAAATCTATTTGGGTAGTCACTGATGGATCAACAGATGGTTCCGAAAAATTGGCAGCTCATTACCCGGAAGTGCAATTATTTCATCAACCCGAACGTCATGGAAAAGCAGCCGCTATCAATCGTGTACTGCCTGCTGTATTACCTGGCATTGTGATATTTACGGATGCCAATATATTATTGAATAAAGATGCATTACATCATCTTATACATCATTTTAAGAATCTTACGGTGGGAGCAGTGGCAGGTGAGAAAAAAGTATCAGATGGTAAAGAGAAGGGTGCAGTTGCAGTGGAAGGATTGTATTGGAGATATGAATCCATCATACGAAAATCAGATGCATCTGTTCATTCTGTTACCGGTGCAGTAGGTGAATTGTTTGCACTCAGAACATCATTGGTAAAGCCAATGCCTGAAGGTATTATTTGTGACGATCTCTACATGAGTTTACAAGTAATTGACCAAGGGTATCGTATTGCTTATGAGGAAAAAGCCTATGGGGTTGAAGCTTATTCCTTTTCAATATCCAAAGAGTGGAAAAGAAAAGTTCGAATTGCCGCAGGCAGTATACAAATGCTAAAAATGTTTGATTGGAGGGGATTTTTTATCAAAAGACCAATTCCTATATTACAATTCATCAACCGAAAACTGTTACGTTGGTTAGTCGCTCCTTATTTAGTGGTACTCATCCCTCTTATTGTTGCATTCATAGGTAAGGATGGTATTGAGTTCCCATTATTGGAGTTAGTTTTTTTATGTTCCGTGTTTTATGTATGGGCATTATTGGGAGGGATACTGATCCAATTAAAATTCATCCCACGTTTCTTTTATTTGCCGTTTTATTTTGTGTGGGCGAATCTGGCGATGATAGTAGGTACTTGGCAATATTTATCCGGTAGATCATTTAGGCTTTGGGAAAAAGTGCGATGATTATTTATGGATGAATGATAAAAAGAAACCCCTTTCAAAATGAAAGGGGTTTCTTTTATGATCAAGGTATTAAAATTAATAACCAGGATTCTGAGCAATGTTCGGGTTTGCGTTACGAACTGTTTCAGGAATAGGCATTGCCCACTCTCTTGCTGTTGGAGCCAGTGTACACTGACCGGCAGCTGAAATAGAAGTACCGCAAACAGAACCGCGTGTGATCTGACGAGTAGTACGCTTCAAGTCAAAGAAACGATGGCCTTCACCAAACATTTCTCTTCTTCTTTCATCAGCAATTGCATTGATCAATGCAGTTCCTGTTAATACAACAGGTGTATACCCACTGATACGAGCAGCACGTAATGCATTCAAATCAGCCAATGCAGTAACTTCATTAGCACCGCCTAAACGTGCATTTGCTTCAGCACGGATCAGTACCATTTCACCACTGCGGAATACAGGGAAGTTTGCATTACCATCAACCAATGTGTTTTTTCCTCTGTACTTGGTTACTGCCAAATTAGGAGTGGTAGTACCTGCAGCAGGAACACTTGTGAAATATGCTTGGTAGCGTAAGTCGTTGCTTTGAATCAAACCACTCGTACCTGCAGCAGTAGCTACTTCAGGTGCTGGTCTGAAATAACTACGGTTTGATGTAGCAAAGAATACTAAGAATGAAGGACTTGATTGACCAGCTTCAAACTGAACATTCCAAATCAATTCACCTCTGTCGGTTTGCTTATACATACCGGTAAATGCAGACTGGGTAGTTGCCAATGGACGACCATTCAGTGCATTGGTAGCAGCAGTAGCAGCATCAGCCCAGTTACCCGCATACAAGTTTACACGTGCCTGTAATGCGTATGCTGCGTTACGATCAATATACGGTCTTACTAAACCACTAGCCGGATTGGGCTGTTGGTCAACATTACCTAACAAAGTAATGGCTTGTGTAAGATCAGCGAAAATATTATCGTAGTAATCTTTATTGTTGCTACGAGATGGTTTTAATGAAGTAGAAACAGTGAACTCCTTGGTATATGGCATTGCCAAAACGGTAGTGCTGCTTCTGTCATAGTTGGTAGCGAAATAACGGAACAGATCAAAATGAGCCAATGCACGTAATGCATAAGCTTGGCCTTTAATTCTGTTAGCTTGTCCCTGATTGGTAGCATTGGTAAATTTATCAATGTCTCTCAGGATGATATTCGCATGTGCAATAGTACTATAAGGTGCTGAGTAGAAACCGGCAACTTGACCAGTGTTTTGATTGTAAATCCAATCAGCCATGGCTCTTGAATTTGCTAAAGTTTCAGCAGTCACTTCATAGAGATTATCACTTAATACATCCGGCATCAATGCCCAACCGGCACCTGTACCACTACCAGATCCATAATAATCAGCAGCTCTTAAGCTACCATAAGCTCCTAGTAACACTTCTTCAACTTGCTTCATGCTGGAAGGGTTACCTAAGGCATCCAGAGAGAATTCAGGAGTCAATTCAATGACTTCCTTTTTTGAACACCCCTGCACCAATGTAAATGCTGCAAAGGCGACGATTGTATTTTTTATGATTTTACTATACATAATTTGCATTTTAAGGGTGATTAGAATCCAACGTTCAAACCGATGGTTGTTTGTACCAGTGCTGGGTATTGTGCACCCACCAGAGAAGTACCTGTTGCTTCAGGATCGAAGCTTTGGTATTTCGTACCAGTCCACCAGTTCTGACCTTGAACAAAAATTCTTGCTGCACGGATACCGGTTTTAGCCAGCATTTTCGCAGGGAAAGTATATCCCAAAGTCACGTTACGTAATCTCCAGAAACTTGCATCTTCTAAGAAGAAAGTGGTTTGAGACTGGTATGGATTTGTTGGAGCAGTACCACCTAAGGTTCCTGAAGATGGTCTTGGAATGTTGGTAATATCACCCGGATTTCTCCATTCTTTCAACACTTCCACCCACATATTATCAAAGTAATAAGTTGGGTTTACTACGTTGTTCTTATCGTTGTTGTATTGAACACGATCCAAGAAGAAGTTCAACTGTGCACTCAGGTCGAAACCTTTGTAAGACCAAGAAGAAGTGATTCCACCGAACCATGGAGCATCAGATGTTCCTAGGTACACTTTATCTGCAGGAGTATAAACCATGGTAATAGATTTATCTCTTTTCTGATACTGTGCATTACCATTAGCAGGATTTACACCGGCAAAAGGAACCAGGAACAAGGTATTCAATGGTTTTCCTTCTTTCAGGATAGTAAGTCCACTGATTACAGAGTCTTGAGGCAGGTCCAAAATTCTGTTTTGGTTATAAGTAATGTTTGCAGAGATGGTCCAGTTGAAATCTTTTGTTTTGATCACATCACCTCTCAGTGAAAACTCTATACCGCGGTTACGGAGGCTACCAAAGTTACTTGGGATGCTACCAAAACCACTGATAGAAGGATCAATAGGCAATGCATAGAACAGATCAGTAGTTTTTCTGTCATATAATTCAAGAGTACCACTCAATCTTCTTTTCAGGATAGCGAAGTCGATACCAAAGTTAATGGTACGGTTAGTTTCCCAACGGTAATCTAAGTTACCCGGAGATCCTGGAGACCAGCCACTGATACCTGCGTAAGTTGAACGACCTAAGATAGGAATTGGGAAGTCACCGGCCTGAGTCTGGTTATTACCTGTAGTACCGATACTTGCACGAACACGAAGGTCATCAAATAATTTGCTATTCTCCATGAATTTCTCAGAAGAAGCAACCCATGTAACACCCACAGAACCAAAGTTGGCGAAGCGGTTGTTCACACCAAAACGAGATGATCCATCACGACGACCTACAAAGGTTAAATAGTATTTGCTATCATAACCATAGTTGAAAATACCAAAGTAAGACAGGATACCGTTTCTGGTACCACCACCACCAATGGCCGGAATGAAGTTGGCATTAGCAGTACTACCCTGTGTTATACCTGCTTCGTTAATGAAACCATTGGTAAAACCATAACCGGTGAAACCAAAGTTTCTAGAATCATTCTTAACTACCTCTGTGAACAAGCCACCTTCTACTTCATGCTTACCAAAGTTTTGCTTATAGTTCAATGAAGTGGTTCCGGTATATCGGAAATTCCAAGAAGAGTTTCTGGTCAAAGCACCTTGACGAGCTTGTGCACCGGCTGTTCTTGGATCATTGAAAGATGAAGTTTCATTGTTGGTATAATCAATACCCCAGTTGGTTCTGGCTGTTAATCCTTTCAAGAAAGGAAAATGGAATTCCAAATAAGTAGTTGCTACAGTTTTCAATTGGATCGCATTATTATAATCCAAGAATAATTCCATAGCACCGTTTGGCTGACCAGAGATCAGGTAACCAGGACCACCAAACTGCTGAAATTCACCCGTTCTAGGATCTCTATCACGCTCGTAAGGGTTAGACCAACGAACAGCATTCAGTGGAGAGTTTAAGAAAGTATTTCCTTCTCCTGTTCGCTTCAGTTTAGAGAAACCGGCTTGCAGGTTTACACCAAAACGCCAGTTTTTAATGGTATTGTCAACATTAATACGAGCAGTGTAACGCTTCAAACCAGTGGTTCTAACGATACCTTCTTGATCCATATAAGAAAGTGAAGCAAAGAATTTAGTATTCGCATTACCACCGCTAGCGCTGAGCTGATGCTGATGCGTCATACCTGTTTGGAATAAAGCATCTTTCCAGCTAAAATTTACCTTACGTAAGCTATCTGCTTCAGCAGTCGTCCAACCATAAGGGTTACCACGCTGTAATTCGTAAGTGATTTTCTGATCACTGTTCATCATCACCAGTCTATCTTCCGGTAAAGTACTCCAACCCACCTGAGCATCATAGTTCAGTTGCAGGGTACCTGCACGACCACGACGAGTAGTAATAACGATTACACCGTTAGCACCACGAGAACCATACATGGCTGTAGCAACCGCATCTTTTAATAATTCTACGCGTTCAAAATCACCTTGGTTGATGCTGGAAAAGTCAGCAGCAGAGATTTCGATACCGTCCATGATATACAAAGGAACGTTACCACCACTGATAGAACCATTACCACGAATACGTACCACAGCGTTAGCACCAGGCTGACCAGAGTTTGCAACAACTGATACACCCGCTGCTTGTCCCTGTAAAGCCTGATCGAAAGAACCGAAAGGTTGCTTTCTGATTTCCTCAGGAGGGGCAGTAGCAATTGCACCGGAGAATTTCTTACGCTGAATGCTGGTATAACCGGTTACTACTACTTCAGATACACTATTGGCATCTGCAGAAGTCAATGCAATGGTTAATGCACTACCCGTTAAGGTAACTGTGCGGTCGTTAAATCCAATCGATGAAACAACGATGGATGTAGTAGCGTTTGGTACGCTGATGGTGAAGTCGCCTGATGCATTAGTAGCACCAACAGCTCTACCATTTGCCTTTATGGTAGCTCCTGATACAGGGGTACCACTGGCTTCAGTTACCTTACCGGTAACAGTTTTGTTTTGAGCGGAAGCTGTTGCTATAAATAGCATCAGAACTCCCAAGAGTGATAGGAATTTTCTCATTTGTTCTAGTTTTTAAATTTTAGGGCGTGTTCATGAAGAATGTAGCGTTTACATTTTGGTTTAGATGAAAAAAAGTCTTGGATATTTTTAGGTTCAATTATTACTTTCATAGATGGTCTCTTCTGACTTGTAATCATTTCGTAGCCAATCAGCAATCAATCGAATCAAAATCGTTTCAGCATTATACTCTTTGTTGGTTATTGTTCATACCTAGATCATCCATCAATTGTCTATTCATTTTGGCAAAAATCGAAGAGACAGCATTTACATATAGACCATTTTCAGTCTTAAATGCTGCATATGTAGGTGTAAATGTTAATAAAACTTTAATGCCGTCAAAAAAATGAATATATATTATTTTATTGAATTTATACTCATTAATATAATCAAATATTTAAAGATTGTTTTTTTATTAATTAAAGATCAAGTTCTACTAAATTTGTAGATATTTCCCTTGTTCGTAGAATCTATCATCCTTCGTTAACAATACGATTCTCAATTGTTTAATGATTTGTTTCTCCGTTAAAACCCCGAGGTTTTCCACATAAAAAACCGTTTTTTCCCCATTGAATAAAAGAATAATATGCAATTGATTGATAGTGCATTGCACTTACTAACCCCAAAATGATAACTTATGAGAATTTTTTTACGCAAACTAACAGGTCTATTGGCATTATTGCTAATGACTTCCCTTGTTTCAGCCCAAAATCATTACTATGTTGCCATCAATGGTAACAACGCAAATGACGGACTTTCCTTGGGCTCTGCCAAGGCTACCATCAATGCTGCATTGACTGCCGCCGCCGCGGGTGATGTGATTCATGTTACACCCGGCACTTATACCGAGAAAGTCAATATCAATAAACAAGGTATTAGACTAATATCTACAGAAGGAGCTGCGGTTACTTTCATCAACCCTTCAACTGTTGCCGGCGTAGGTACTGTATCTATTGCCAGTGGTATTAACAATGTCACCATTGGCGAATCCGGAAAAGGCTTCACGATTACCGGATTCGATGGGAGCGGTACTGTTGAAACGGGTGCGGTTTATTTGATCGGCGCCCATCAAAATATTCGTGTTGAGGGTAACAATATTGTTGCTAATGGAGAACATGGATTGGGATCGAATTATAATACAGCTATTGATAACCTCATTATCAATGATAATATTTTCTCCGGTAAAACATTTGTAGGAGCAGAACCGGGAGGCTGTGATTTTTCAACTGCAACTCAATTCGCACCTAACAATAATGTTCCACGTCAGATGGTAGTAATAGGTGGTGGACCCAATACCACAGCAACTAAAAATGTAATCTTCACCAACAATAAAATCATTGGAATAACCGGTGGGTATAACAGTGTATCCGGTTGTATACAAGGCAATACACAAGTAACCATAGATGTCATTGGAGCTACGATCTCCGGAAATATTTTTGATGGCATTACTACAGGTGGTTCTAATCTTCGTACACGTGGTAATGCAACAAGCATCAGTTGTAATACTTTTTATAATCGTAATCTGGGTCCAAGAGCAACACATATTTTTTTCTTTGACCAAGATCCATTGACCGGTGCTAATCCTTCTTCTATCAACGGTGTATTACAAGCAAATTCTTTTCCTGATGGAGGTGCTGCATTTACTTCCGATTATGTAGCGGGTAATTCAGGTACATATTTTATTTACCGAGATGCTTCACAAGCTGCTACAGTTAATCAACTTTTGGGAACATCTTTCAATATTGCTAACGGTCCTTCTGCACTTGCCAGTTTACCACAACTCTTTGGCTATAGTGTGGTATCAGATATCAATACCTGTGGTGCAGTGGTAGAGCTTCCGGTTCCTTCGGCGTTGGCGTTTTGTAATACTGCTATTGCTTCTATCACCAATGATGTACACAGTAGCAATCTCTTTGAAGTAGGTACCACAAAGGTAATATGGACAGTTACCGATATTCACGGTAATACCGATACCGCTTGGCAATTTGTAACCGTAATTGATAACCAGAATCCAACGATTCATCCGGTTACACCGGTTGTAAGTTGTGCAAATGCAACAGGTTCTTATACTTTACCTACATTGAGCGTATCCGATAATTGTGGAATCAATAGCATTAACTATATCGTTTCCGGCGCAACCAATAGAACGGGCATAGGAGTAGAAGCAAGTGGGACATTCAATATCGGAGTTTCTACGGTAACCTATACTGTTACAGATATCCACGGTAACAGTAGATCTTATGCTTATGATGTTACCATCCAACCTGCTGCCACCGCTACTTATACAGTCAGTAGTCCGGATGCATTTTGTAATCAACTTTCATTAACCGCCAATGGATTGTCAGGGTCTTCTTATCAATGGAGTTTGGCGGGCAATACCATCGGTACACAAGCAGTACTCAACTTAGGGCTTACGAATCCTGATGGTGTTTATCAACTTCAAATTACAGATGCAAATGGTTGCACATCTACTCCTGTAAATTACACATACCAAAAACAAACATTTGCCGGTAATTACACAATGCTGGCTTCTAATAAAATTTCACTTGGTAAAGGGAATAATGTTGCCAGTGGTAGTGTGGGTGTATCCGGTACCAATGGGGTTGCTAGTTTTGAAGCGAATAGTAGTGTAACTTCTTCAGGATCATTTGTAAAAGCACCTTTCATAGTTCGCAATGGTTCGGGTATTCAACTGGCTACTGTTATTAATGGAACTGCATTGGTGACATTACCCACTATGCAAAATAACACCGTATCTACTCGTAGTCTTTCTAACTATACAGTTAATAGAAATATAGTTGTTACCTTATCTGGCAACTATAATAATCTGACCGTTAGAAAAGGTGCAGATGTAGTATTGAATGGCAATACTTTTGGTCTCATCAATATAGAAGAAGGAGCAAGGGTAAGATTTACACAAACAGTATTGAATATTGCTGAACTCAATGTGCAACAAGGAACGCAAACTGTTCCTACCACACTTCGTTTTGCTAGTGGAACAAGCGTACGTGTGAGCAATTATATTCAAATCGCAGGGAATACCCGTATCAATCCTGATCAACATAAAGCAACTTTTTACTTAGGTGATTTGAATACAGATGATGAAAGATTTGATGTGAAAGGATCAAATATTCAATTCACAGGGAATGTTTATGTACCTAACGGCACCATTATTTTAGCCGGTGAACAAAAGGGAAAGCTTAGTAATACTAATTCTAATGTTAGTATGACCGGTTTCTTCATAGCAGAAGAAATTGTGAGTACCATTCCTAATGTTGCCTGGAATAGTTATAACTGTAGTGCACAGTCTGTTTATGTTTCCAATGCTTGGACTTCTACTCAGTTGACTACAGAGGAAGCAGTGAAACAGGATGATCCATTTACAGTTCAGGTAATCGGTAATCCATCTACCTCATTCTTCATATTGAAATTGCAAAGTCAGCGCTCACAAACAATCCAATTGCGTGTTACTGATGCAACCGGAAGAATAGTAGATAGCAGGGCAAATAACCAACCCAATAGTACGGTGCAGATCGGTCATCAATATGCACCGGGTACTTATTTTGTTGAATTGATGCAGGGTGCAGAAAGAAAAGTAGTGCAGTTAATGAAAATTCGTTAATCTCCCTTAAACCATACCCATTGCTTAATGCCGAGACCCGCTGAAAAGCGGGTCTTTTTTGTAGTAATAGGTCTTTTGTTAAACTTCTGTTAACGAGGAAAAGCTACCCAACCCTTTTTCATTCAGCTCAGGTACTATGATTATAAAAGCAATTATTCAATCGTAAAAAGAGCAACAATGACAAAGATGATGAACATTTTAAAAGTCTTAATACTGGTGTTGGCCATGACAGCCTGTAATAAGAGAGATGTATTCACACCTCAAAAACCCATACCCGGACAACCTACACAACAGCCAGGTAATGGTGGGAACGAGAATGAAGCGGATAGTTTGATCACCATTCAGGTGAGAGCCGTTATTCGTATTGGTGATATCACCTATGATAGTGTGCCGGCAAGACTTAATATCATCTCATGGGATAATGGTAAGGCACGTGTTCAACAAATTTCATTAAAACCGGGTGCAAATGAAGTTAAGATTCATAGACAATCTTCTCACCACGAATTGGAACTGGTAAAGTGGAACATGAGTGATAAAATGGTATTGGATAAAGCGAATGTTCAAGAAAATATGCTGTATCTGATTGGTGGTGGAAAAGCAGCCAGAAAATTAAAAAAGGAAATGGAATATGTGTTGATCAATGGACAGTACGTCGCAAAAAGCAGTACAGAATACATCTACGATACGCAAGGTAAATTAGAGAGAGTGATGTACTACAAAAAAAATAAACAGGGTGTCATCTACACTGCCATGTCTGAATGGTTGACCTATACGGGTAATCAAGTGACTAGGATTAATAAATTCGATTCTGCAGGTACTTTAGTAGAGCAACTTTCTTTCAACTATGATCAACAAGGCAAGATCATTGCTATGAGAAAAGATGATATCTCAGGTGTAATTACCAGGGCTACAGTAACAAGAATGGCTACTGAAAATGGAGTAGAAACCATGATTAGTTACAAGTATTCTCATAACACTATCACAATGGAATATGCGATGTTATTCAACAGAGGAAATTTGTGGCAGGGAGTTGCTACCACCAATCATCATAATAGCGAGATTGGCAGATATAACTACGACACCAATATCAATCCCTATGCACACATGAACTGGCCGGATATATTTCTTTCCAGACAGTCTAAAAACAATGTAAACTGGTCATCAAAAGAATATTTTGGCAGCTATCCGGTATCAGATCCTGTTAACTATAGATACTTGTATGATGGGGATGGATATCCGATAGAATTGTTAAAAGATCATAAAGCGTACAATTCAACCCATATTTTATACACTACAAAAACCACTTATCACTATTAATTACCCATGAACAGGGAACAAGTTCCCTGTTCATTTTCTCACAGATACCTTTGCAAACTCAAAAAATGAACAAACTAATTATCATACTAGTCAGCGCTTTTACACTGGTCTCTTGTACTGCTGTAAAAGTAGCCGTGCCGGATCAATTCAGTTCTGAGGCAACGAAAATGAAAGTATATGGATTGAATGGCTGGAAGTTCAATGAACAACTCAGCTTTGGCACCTATGTAACTTCTACGGTACAAAGAGGATGGGACTTTTCATCCGGTAATCGTTTCACTAGATTTAGTATCAAGCCGGAAGATATTCTTCTCAGTGCATTTGATATTCATTCAGATAAAGCACGCTTTAATGAAAAAAATCGTTTTCAATATACCATTCAAGATGCGAAACTGATTACAGAAGTATTTGCTCAAGAAAAATTTTCGGAGAAGCAAATTATTTACAAATCAAATATTGATTGGCTGAATAATATTTCGCGAACCAATAGTTATGACTATGCTTTTTCTGCTACTATTGTTCCACTTAACTTCAATAAAGGAGAAGCCTGGTCATTGGTGATGGTAAATCAGTTTGATGCAAAAAAAGACAAACAAAAGTTGTTTGAACGTCCACAAACACGTGATCTAGGCTATGCTACCAATGGTAAAGATCGCATAGAAATAAAACCCTTGTATCTCAGCAAGAGAGAAACCAATTCGGGTAAAGAGGGTAAAGTTTTAGGCGGACCTATTCATACCGGCTATGAATTGAAATGGGAGGATGGGGTAGTAGGTATTATTGATATCATGGATAATCAAATCTGGATTGTTAATGATCTAGAGGCTTCCGATAAAATGATTATTTCTTCACTGGCTTCAGCCATTTTACTAAAAAGAAAACAGGATGTTTTCCTGGAACGCGATTCAGGTATGATGCAGTAATGGTAACAGCAATAGACGATATCGGCTTATTGATCAAAGACTGTGTTGCCAATCAAAGAAAAGCACAGGAAGCCTTATACCGTGAATTTTATTCATTTGCCATGAATATTGCATTACGCTACTCGCGCGATGAGGCGGATGCAGAAGATATCATGAGTCATGCTTTCGTGAAAATTTTTAAGTATCTCCATACATTCGATACAACAAAAGGTTCTTTGCATGGTTGGGTCAAAAAAATAGTTGTGCATGAAGGGCTCGATCATATTAAGTCTAGAGAGCGATTCAGTGAAAATGTAGAATTGGAAACTGTAGAAGAACCTGCCATTGATAATCGTGCACTTGAAAAAATGGGGGTAGAAGAATTAATGGAATTGATACAAAAATTGCCGCCTGCCACACATGCCGTCTTTGTGTTGTATGCAGTTGAAGGGTACAATCACCGTGAAATTGCAGCGCAACTGCAGATCAGTGAAGGAACATCCAAATGGCACTTGAGTGAAGCCAGAAAAAAATTACAACAAGCGATCACACTTATCAAATAAAATGAATCAACTTACCACATACGAACAGCTGATAGCAGCCAAACTGCAGGAACTGTCCGCGCCCGCAAAGATCGATGCGATCTGGGCTCGAATAGAGCAGCAGCTGGATGTGGAAATGCCTACCGATGAATCCGGTTCAACAGATACCGGGGCTTCATCTCATCCCGGATTTTTCTTTCCGGGTAATAAGTTTCTGTATATTTTTCTTGTAGCCGTAGCAGGTATTTATTTCCTTACACGTCCTTATGCAATTCAAAATGAAGCATCGGAAACCAATGCTCAGCAACCCTTTGAAATCAAGGATTCTGTTAACAGTCTGAAAGGTCCGGCGAAAAATGCTGATAGTGAAGTCATATTCACCGATAAGGCAGATATGTCTATTCAGGATCCTGCATTATCCAAAGATTCCACACCTGTAGTTGTTGCAGAGCCGGAGCCTGCTGCCAACTTTACCAAAGAACCGGAACCTGTGATTCAGTCTCCTGTCTCCGCTGCTATCAATGAGACCAAAAAATTACCTACACCCATTATAACAGATACTACTCCTAAAAAAGGAAAGGGCGTGAAAGGAATTAATTTGAGTGATTATAAAATAGCTCCGGTAAAAAAAGACAATTAATCATAAGCGATTAACTTGCGCTGGGTCAACTGAATATCAAATGCGCAATACCACCAAGTTAAAAGCGATTCTTAAACACTATCATATCGATCTTTCCATGAAAGAAGATGATATCATGGTATTAAATCTCATCCACAGAGAAACAGCTATAATTACGGGTTTTGAGGATTCTTCCTATAGTAAACTGATGGCAAAAGCATATTCACATCTGCAGAAAACATTAAAGGAAGCGTTAAAAAAATAGCTTACGAACTGACATCTTCTTTCATCTGTTCATACTAAATGATATATCAGTAAATTGCTAGTACAGAGTTATAGCAGAGCATCAAATTATCAGCATTTGAACAGACGTAAATTCATTCAACGAACTTTCTTCGGACTAACCGGTATTGGATTGGCAACTGGTTTATATGCTTGGCAAATAGAGCCTTTTTGGTTGGAATTTGTGAAGGTTAAAATGCCTATAAAAAATTTACCGGATGATCTGGTTGGTAAAATGCTCATGCAGATCAGTGATATACATGTGGGTAAAAGATTTGACCATCAGTTTATCATCAAGTCATTCAATAAAGCCAAAGCTTTCAACCCTGATTTTGTTGTATATACCGGTGATTATGTAAGTACCCATAAAGGCAAAGTGCTGTATAATGTATTGGATGAAGTATTCGGACATTTGGTAAAAGGAAAAATCGCTACCCTTGGTATTTTAGGTAATCATGATTATGGAATCAATTGGGCGGAAGCTGATGCAGCAGATCATATTGTCTCCAAGCTCAATAATAATGGCGTTAAGATCTTACGAAATGAAACCACAGCAATCAGCGGCTTACACTTTATTGGTTTTGATGATTATTGGGGATTGAATTTCAATCCTCAAAAAGCAATGCAACATTTTGACCCAACAAAAGCAACGATCGTATTATGCCATAATCCTGATGTATGCGATGAAGATGTATGGGGACAATATAATAGCTGGATATTATCAGGGCATACCCATGGCGGACAAGTAAAGCCGCCCTTTCTTCCTCCGTTGATACTTCCGGTGAAAAACAGAAAATATTCAGCCGGACAATTTTCGTTGAGTAATGATAGAACCCTATACATCAATAGAGCATTGGGTCATTTATGGCAGGTGCGATTCAATGTGAGACCTGAGATCACTTTATTTGAGTTGCAGAAGGGGTAGATGTGTCAGTGAGATACTGATGGAACGCAGATTTTTATGATTGGTTATGATTGTATATCTGCGTTCATCATAATGATCATAAAAAATCTGCGGCCCATCAACAATCATTATGAAAGCAAATAAAAAACCGCCTGCATTCATTTACTGCGGCGGCTTCTTATAATATTGTAAGATCGATAACTTATTTACCTAAATACGTTTTCACTGCATCATGCAATCCACTACTCAAAGGAACAACTGGCAAACGAACTTCATTTTGTATCAATCCCTGTTCAAACATAAATGCTTTAACGCCGGATGGATTATTTTCTGCAAACATCAAATCATAAGCTTTCAGTAATGGATCATTGAGTTTTTTAGCAGTTACCATATCGCTGTTCAAGGCGGCACGTACCATATCAGAGAACTGTTTTGGAAATGCATTGGCAGCAACACTGATTACACCATCCATACCACAAGCAATCTGTGCCATGGCCAGCGCATCATCACCACTTACTACCAAAAAATCTTGTGGTACGTCACGAAGTATTTCCATGCATTGTACCATATCACCACTGGCTTCTTTCATACCCGCAACATTTCCTACTTCATGAGCCAAACGAACAGTAGTAGCAGCACTCATGTTGCGCCCCGTTCTTCCAGGAACGTTATACAGGATGATAGGCTTTGGTGAAGCTTCTGCTACAGCTTTGTAATGCTGAAATATACCTTCCTGTGAGGGTTTATTGTAATAGGGTGCTGCACTCAATACTGCGGTAGCTTTTTCCAATGGAAAATAGCTGAGGTCTTTGATTAATTCAGCCGTATTATTTCCTCCAACGCCTACTACTACAGGTACACGACCGGCTACTTTTTCAAAAGTATAGTTAACGATGTCTTTCTTCTCCTGTTTCTCAAGCGTAGGTGTTTCACCGGTAGTACCTAATGTGATGAGGTATTCAACCCCACCGGCAATCATCGCATCGATCACTTTACCCAGTGCATCAAAATCAACACTGAGATCCTTTTTAAAAGGAGTCACCAACGCCACACCTGTTCCTCTTAATTGCGTTTTTAGAGACATTTTTTTTTTAGCCCATGGTCCATAGTCAATGGTCCATAGTGGAAATGTTATCAGTAAAAATTATTCTTGCTATGGACTATGGTCCATGGTCTATCAACTAAACCGCTTCCTCCCAGAATCCCATCTTACCATATTTCTCGATACGGTCATTGATACGTTGTTCAGGATTTTTATCTTTTACTTCTTTGAGTGCTTTTAGGATATATGATTTCAAGATATCAGCAGCTTCAGTATAATCCCAGTGAGCGCCACCTAATGGTTCATGAACGATCTCATCCACTAAACCAAAACCTTTCATGTCGTTTGCAGTGAGACGTAATTGTTCAGCCGCTACTTCTTTTTTCTCCCAGCTTCTCCAAAGAATCGAACTACAACTTTCGGGAGAAATTACCGTATACCAGGTATTCTCCATCATCAATACTTTATCACCCACACCAATACCTAAAGCACCACCGGAAGCACCTTCACCAATGATCACAACAATCACGGGTACTTTCAAACGGATCATCTCATAGATATTTCTGGCGATGGCTTCACCCTGCCCACGTTCCTCGGCTTCTAATCCGGGGTAGGCACCGGGTGTATCGACCAGACAAACAATCGGTTTACCAAATTTTTCTGCCAAACGCATCAAGCGTAATGCTTTACGGTAGCCTTCAGGGTTGGCCATACCAAAATTCCTCAATTGACGCAATTTGGTATTGGTTCCCTTTTGCTGACCAATGAACATTACGGTTTCTCCATCCAACTGAGCAAAACCGCCGACCATTGCTTTATCATCTTTGAAATTGCGATCACCGTGCAGTTCTACGAAATCAGTACACATTTTATCAATGTACTTGAGGGTATACGGACGATCCGGATGGCGACTTAATTGAACACGCTGCCAAGGGGTCAGGTGCTGGGTGATTTCTTTTCTCTTCTCGAGAATGGATTCCTCCAGTTGACGAATGGTAGCGGTATAATCTATTTTAGGGTTCTTCTCAGCCAGTTTCTTGGTGTCCTCAATTTGTTCGTACAATTCTTTGATAGGCTTTTCAAAATCAAGGAATTGTCTGTTAGGGTATTGGGGCATAATCGTCATTTAGAGTGGTAAAATTAGGGGTTCAGATTTTTTCAGGAAAAGATTTGTTTATGAAAATGCTTTACCCTTATCTTTGCCGTCCCGAAAACGGAACAAAAGGGATGTTTTCGAGGGTTTGGATCGGTAGTTCAGTTGGTTATCTCGCCTGAGGCGAGACGCCCTGAAAAGGCTCTTTTAAATACGTGTTCTACACTTACATCATATCAAATAATGATGGAATATTCTATAAAGGTTCCACATCAGACTTTGAGAAAAGGTTAGAACAACACAACGCCGGACTCAATCACTACACCAGAGGCAGAGGGCCTTGGACGTTAGTTTTCTTACAGGCTTTTGAAACTAGAAAAGAAGCGGAGGCACTGGAGAAAAGATTGAAGCGTTGTAATAAAACATATTTAAACTGGTTAATCAAGCAACCAGTCAACATATTGGATCGGTAGTTCAGTTGGTTAGAATGCCGCCCTGTCACGGCGGAGGTCGCGGGTTCGAGTCCCGTCCGGTCCGCTTTTATACGCTAAAACCCGCGCCAGTCGCGGGTTTTGCTTTTTTTGTGTTGCATTCGTGTTGCATTTCACCCAATTTTATTTTTTTTATTTATTATTTTTTTAGAATTATATTCGTTCCCCTTTTTTTGCCCCTATATTATGCCAGTTTATCATTTACGATAAGCAACCAGCAACTGGATATGACAATCAGATAAGTGTAAGGCTATTTATTCCGCAATGGCCAGGATTGATCATTTGTTGCATTTGCTATTTTGGAATTATATCACTACCGTCACTGGATATCCATCTATCGTAATTCATAAAGAGCATATCAAGCATTGAATTGGGTGGATCGTAGACCGACACCTATCATAACAGGCTATTTTATGTACGCCTAAAGTTCACCCGCAAATACCATTTCATTATAATAATATGGTAACTAAATCCCATATTATTATATAATTTTGGGATTGAATCCACCGATTTGATACCCAGAAGTAAAAGAACGTATTATTACAGGACATAATCCGGGTTTTCAAGTTAATCCAAGAAACACAGGCAATGAAGAACTGGCTTTGGCAAAGTATTAAATACGAACTCAAACCGACCCCAGAAAATTTTATCAAATTCAAATGGCGTCACTTTATTTTTTGCAGGAACGAAGACAGGACAATTTCCGCAGATCTTTATTTAACCGGCCTTCAGAATGAAATAAAAAATGAATTGGCCAAACACAAATCGGTCAATAAAAAATCCCTGACACTTTCTGTCATACAAAACATACTGCAAAACCCAGGCACCAAAAAAGAAATGACCATCTTGTTTGAAGCGGCCCAGGTTACAGATGAAACCATAAAAATCTTCTTGAATAATATTACCGCAGATCAAACAAATAAAGAAGAAGCGGATCTGGATGCTGGTGAAAATAAAGCTGACTCTTTTCATACCCGTACCTATATTATCGCCACACACCTGTATTTTGAAATCAATAATGATGAAAGTCAGTATTATACGCTCATGCAGGACACACAAGCATTTAAAAAATTCCTGGAGCAAACATTCCAGGCGACCAACCTGTCTGGCCGTCTTTCCAAGCTGAAAAGTTTTTCGTACAAACATGTTTTAAAAGGAAAGAATAATGATGGAGAGAAAGGACAATTAAGACCGCAATTCAAACAAATCATTTCACATCCTGAGATTTTCGGAGCCGATGTTTCCAGGCGGGCAGATGAAATATTAAAAACTGATTTTCCTGAATCCTAACCTGTACACCGGTGGTTATTAAAAACAATTTTTATGAAATTCACACCGGGCCAGCCAGTAATTGTACTTAACACTGAATATAAACCTGCGGGAGCAGGCATTATAAAAATATTCAACCCCAATACGGGTCAGTACACGGTTGATTTTAAATATGCTAATAGCGAAGAATCCCAAGAAATTAATATTCCGGAAGAAAGGCTGATTTTAAAACAATAACCAACCATACTTCTCCGCTTTTATCGCTGAATGATCTTTAGATAACCTTCTTTATGCGTCATAAAAGCGTTACATTTTGTAAGGTATTCTTCCATCCTATCCAGGCTTTCATCATAAATATTACTGCTGAACTCCCAGGCTTTTAACAGCATCCGGGTATAGGCATCACCATCCCTTTGTTTGGTCAGCTTCTTTAAAGTTCCCATATAATCTTCCCGGTACACAGTTGGTATTATGATCTTCGCTAACCCCTTTGCGCCTAATTCTGCATTCATCATGATACGCGCGATCCTTCCGTTACCATCAATGAAAGGATGAACTTCACTGATCATAAACATTATATAAGCTGCTTTTGAAAAAGGATGTTGCAACAAGCTGTACCATTCATATCCTTTTTTTAAAGTTCCCGTTACCAGTTGCCAGTCCACAAATTCTGTCGTTCCTGCCCTGTTGTTTCTGTCCTTAAATTCACCCGGCATTTTTGATTTCCGGGCGCTGAGCAATACAGCGTGCCGTTCTTTCATTAACCGTAAAAAATCTTCTGCGTTCTGTGGTTGCAAAGACATTTCCTTGCTGTTAGATACAATCTGATAAGTTCCTAATACATCATGTGAATCTTCATCTCTTGCAGGCATCGGTGTTGAAGTCGTGATGATTTGTTTGGCTTCGTCTACTGTAAACTCTGTTCCTTCGATATAATTAGAAAAGTAACTTTCAAAAAATGCAAAATTCTGGTACGATTGTATATTATTGTTTCTGTCGGAATAATCCGGGTAGTCCTTACCCACCAGTTGCTCGAAAAGTGATTCAAAAAGCTGCATCCTGTCCGGGTCAACGGGCTCTCCCAGCACCCTTGCTTTTGCTACGGTGCTTTTGAGATTTTTGGATAAACCGGTGCCCAGCATATCAGTGACCAATTGATTCAAAGCCATCCATTCTTTTTCCATACCCAAAACCGGGGCAATCTCCCTGGCTCTATCCCGCACCTGGTTCAAAGCATCTTCTCCTTTTACCCGCAGGAAAGATTCCATCTTTTCTTCCAGTTGTTCGCGGCTTAATGTCTTTGATTCCTCCCCGCTTGCACGGCTGTTTTGTAAATTTTCTAGGTAAGCCCGTGATAGTCCTGATGTTCTTAAGTTGCCAAAAAACAAGGCATCATCCTGTGCAAGTGCCTCATGGCCGGTCAGGAAATGAAGGGTCAGTCCCGGTAATGCGGTATTCTTCGTATAGCTGTGTGTCAGGTAAATATGCCCCCCCTCTGTCGGCAAACGTTCCAATGCACTGCGGTGGCTTAAAAAGGCTTCGGGGTATAATTCAGACAGTATGCGGTACCAGTTACGCCGCACAATTTTTTCCGGGGCTTCGGTCATATTAGACGTATATAACCGGGGCGCTATCTTTCTGATCAGCCCCTCTTTCTCCAGCTTACCGATCTGTTTGGATCTTTCTTTTGTTCCGATTATGATTTCCTGTAGTCTCATGGTTGCTATTTTTTTCGATTAAAATAGGGATTTTATTTTTTATGGGTATATTTTTCTATTAAACAAGGTATTTGTGGAATAATTTTCTACTAAATTACGATTAAATTTGAATAATAGGCTATTTCAGATATATTTTTCTATTAAAATGGCCATTCCGGGAATATTTTACTATTAGCAAGGATAGTTTAGTATCCACTCCCACTTCTAAAAAACTTTAAAAGGCATACCCACTACCTTTTTAAGGTATTACATCCTTTTATCCCATCTCCCTTCAATTCGAGATTGCATCAAAATTGAAAGGCTATGTCTAACACTATTTTATTCAGTGATACCCCCGAGCACTTCTATGAACAACTCAGGGAGTTTATCCGGCAGTCCATTCAGCAGGAATTGTCCTCTATTACCAGGCAGGAAGAGGAAATTGTCTACATCAAAAAAACAGAAGTGTGCAGGATGCTAAGGGTTTCCAAACCCACTATTGACAGCCATGTTGAGCGGGGCTATTACCGCAAATACCATATCGGTTCAAGGGTGTTTTACAATAAAACAGAAATACTGGCTTACCTGGGTAGAACAAACCAAATGCAATCCAGTAAGGCCACCATCCAAAAAGAGTGATTGTAAAAATCAATTTTTTCTTTTCACCAGCCCCATTATATCTCTCTAACAGAAATATTCAATCAACATCTAAAAACAAAAAAACATGACAGACTTTAAAAGAAGAACCCTGCACTTAAACTCGGGGAAACAAATCAAATTGTTTGGCAACAGTATCGCAATCGGAAAGAGTTTAGAAATTGGTGAGGGTTATGCTCCCAATATTTTTTCTTTTTTTGAACCGCAACCGGAAGATAAATCTGCCACTGCTGTTTTGAATCCGCACAAATTAACGCCCGAAGAATTACATGAGATAGCAGATTTCAATATCCGTTTGTGGATGGATTTAAAAGACAACATCCGTAAACACGGCGTGGGCAGTCCAAAGATTTTTAACAGTGAAGCTTTACGCTAATGTTGGTCTGCTGACAAATTTTCAGGCACCAAATTCCTCGTCTTTTTTAAAAGACTGCAAATAAATTTTGTTTTATCGGTTGTGTCGATCCAATTGTAATGAACAGAATTTGATTAGCAAGCTCAAAGGTGAAAATAGTCAGTTAAACCCCGATGCATGAAGTGTTCAAAGATTTTAATGATTGGCATAGCAGTATGAAGATTCATTTTTCATTTCATAAGCAATAACAGGATTTGCAAAAGGGAAAACCATCTGCAAGACCTGGTGTTTTTCTTTTTTCGCTTAGGAGCGAGCTATGTTTCGGGAACCCCGAAACGCTCGCTCCACTCATGCTATCGCATTCGTGGAGAGGGTTCGCCACCGGCGAACCCTAAGATTAATAAAAAAATATGGAGGCAACCATAAAACATAGCAATACCAAAGGCGGCAGACCCCAAAAGGAGATCAAACGAAATAAAACGATCACTGTCCATTGCAGTTCATTTGAACAAAGATTGCTTAAGGAAAAGGGCAAAGAAGCCGGCATTACCGTTTCAGAATATTTGCGCGAGATCGGACTGGTCGGAAAAATTGACAGACCCAGAAGAGAGTTCCCGAAAGAGGCTTTATTGTTAAATGGAAAACTTAATCATGTTGCTGCGAACTTAAATCAAATTGCCAAAAAGAGAAATAGCGGGGAGGATCTGGGAGCTTTTATGCGTACCCAACTGGAAGAAGAATGCGAACAGTTACATGCACTTACCATTACCATCAGAAACTATTTTGCATGATTGGCAAAATAAATATCGGCAAATCTTTTGGCGGTTGTATCCGCTATTGCCTGGAAGACAAACTGGAATTAAATCATGAGCAAAAGCTTGCCATGAGCAAGCAAGATGGCCTCCAACATGAGAACCGTGCTGAGGTACTGGAGTATAATATGTGCTTCGGTAATATAAAAGAACTGACCCGCCAGTTTAATGATGTACGTGCACTCAAGCTCAATTTGTCAAAACCCGTCATGCATATTTCTCTTAGCCTTGATCCCGAAGATGTATTTACAAAAGAAAAACTCCGGCAGATGGGTCAGGACTTTGCTAAAGAATTCAGCTTTGAAAAGAATCAATACCTCGTCATATATCACCAGGATACCAAACACCCGCATCTGCATATTGTCGCCAACCGAATAGGTTTTGACGGGAAGACAATTAGTGACTCAAACAGCTACCGCAAGGTAGCTGCGATCTGTCGTAAGCTGGAATTGAAGTATGCATTAAGACAGGTTTTGAGTCCGCATAAGTTCCTAAGTCATGAACAAAGACTGGAACTTAAGCAAGAACAACGTACGGATCGGCGCAAGGAAAAGCTGAAAGAAAATATCAGGGATAGCCTGCTAAATGCCACCAGCCTGCCTGACTTTATTCGTCGATTGAAGGAGCGTAATGTCCAGGTAGTAAAGAGTCGGGGCATCAGTTTTATTGATGACAAAAAAATGCATGTCAAGGGTAGTGATCTGGGGTATTCGTTGAGTACCATTGAAAAAATACTTTCTTGTTCCCTTGAGAGGCGACAGCAGTTATACCGAAAACTGGAGCAGGAGCGAAAACAAGTGATCGATAACAAAATACGACAGCAATTAAAATCTACACCAGCATCTATATCAAAAAACAGCTACTCGGAAAGAACAATAGATTTCAGTAGAGCCATAGAAATACTGTTAAGGACCGAGGGGGATTATGACCAGACACCATATGAATTATTACAGAAAAAGAAAAAAAATAAATACCCGTCACAACATTTGTGAAGATAAAAAATAAGCCATGGAAGAAAAAAACATTGAGAAAGTATTGAATCGGATCTCAGAAGAACGCCTTGAGGACAGCCAGGAATTAAGGAATGTAAAAGCAGCCCAGAAAAACTTCCAGCAGTCAATAAAGGAGAGCCAGGAGAAGTTCAGCAATTTGACCCAAGAAATGGGAACTTTGAAAACAGGGCAGCAAACACTATTGCAACGGATCTCCGGGCCAATCAAACAACTCGAAGAACTTGGTGTAAAGATCGATTCTCATAGCGAGCTCTTGAAAAAGCCGCTTACCCAAAAAGTAGTTCATGAGCATCATGTACCAAAATTGCTCTATGCCACTGTAGCGCTCTTTTGCATTTGTTTATGTTTTGGTTTCGGTTGGTTCCAAACAGGACAACGCTTTAACCAGTACCGTAACAATGATACCAAATGGAGAAAGTTATTACTGGGTGCCACCCCTGTTCTGACAAAAATCATGCAGGATGTTTCTGCAACTGTTGACGATGACCCCGATAAGGCAAGAGATTCCGTAGAAAAAGTGGAAATCCACAACCAACAGGTTTGGGAACTGCATCAGAAAATGGTTGCTGACAGTACGCAAATGCGGGCGTTAGAAGATAATAAGAAAAAACAAAACTAACTCTTGGATATCCGGCAATTACAGTCAATTTCTTGTAAGCAATGGTGCACTATGGCTGTTCTTTAGTCCCAGCCTGCCGCGCCCGGCAACACCAGTGCAAAGCCAGGCACCTGAGCGGCTTGGCTTTTTCGTTGAACAGGAAGCGGGCACCTGGACTTAATATCTATATTGTTCAGCAGAACATGCCCGCTTCCTGTTCAACGAAAAGTAATTTTTTCTTACCTGGTTGGGATTATCAAATATGGAGGTAGGTAACTTGCCCAGTTGGCTGTTCACAATTTACCTTAATGCTGCAAGTGAGAGAATATTCGCCATTCCATGGCTTTAATGGATATACCCAGTTTTACTGCGATCACAGGATAGCCCATGCTTAGTTGCCGCTGTAATGAATGGGAGAGTATATAGAGAGGGGGAAAATCGCATTAATGGGTACGTGCTTTGGAAAATGCTGCATTAACCCACATTGTATATTTGGAAAATCTATGCAACTCCTTGCGCTAAAATAAAGCCAGACACAAAACAAACCTTAGAAAAGAGTCAAATTTTTCACTACACATTTTATAAATAACTAATATGTAAAGAAAATTTTTACTTTAAATTTAATTTAAGTATTTGCTTAAATAATAAATTTAGTATTATCTTCGTTTTGAAATAAAAAGATTATGAACAATTGTATCCGTTTATATGCCGACCCAGTTCAAATTAACGCTTGCAAGGAAAAGGTAGAAAATACAGAAAATGCTTTCTCTCAGATGTCGGCTGTATTGTCGTTAGCGGCAAATGATGTACGGCTTAAAATCCTATATCTACTTGAAGAAGAAAAGGAGCTTTGTCCCTGTGATATGAGTGATATACTCGGCATGAGTATCCCCGCCATTTCTCAACACCTGCGTAAAATGAAAGACGGGGGTATCATTCAGTCCCGCAAAGAAGGGCAAACCATCTTTTATTTCCTGAAACCCGAGCATCTAAAGATGCTTCGTTCATTATTTAAATATGTTAATGAGTTAAACGAAAAATTACAATTAGTATGAGTATATCAACTTCAGGCACTAAAACATGGGTAGCTGGGTTACTGACCGCCATCGCAGCTTCTCTATGCTGTATTACCCCGGTGTTGGCTTTAATCAGTGGCACAAGCGGTATAGCCTCAACCTTTTCCTGGATGCAACCGTATCGTCCCTATCTTATTGGATTAACTGTTGCCGTATTAGCTTTTGCATGGTATCAGAAATTAAAGCCAAAGAAAGCAGATATAGAATGCGATTGCGAGGAAGAAAAACCATCTTTCTGGCAAAGCAAAACCTTTCTTGCAATTGTAACAGTGCTGGCAATCCTTTTAATGGCTTTCCCAAGCTATTCAAAAATATTCTTTCCGAAAACAGAAGCAAAGCAAATTATTGTAGTGGATAAAAGCAACATTCAACAAGTGAAACTGAGTATTGAAGGCATGGACTGTGAAGCCTGTACGCAAACTATAAATCTTGCATTGTCAAAAGTACCCGGCGTATTAGAATATAAAACCGAATATAAAGATGCCAGCAGCATTGTAAGATTTGACAATTCAAAAACGAATGAAAAGACTATCACAGATGCGGTAAATGCAACCGGTTATACAGTCTCTGACGCAAAAACTTTCAACTAAATGATTTAATCATTTTTTAAAAATTACAGATATGAAAAATTTAATGCTTTCCTTAGGTGCCGCTTTTTTTATGATAACAGCCTACGCATGCGGCTGCGGCGTTTGCAAAGCAAATGCTGCTGATAAACCAGTAAACCAATTTTCACTGAGTGGTAAGGAAGAACCCAAAGCGGTTACGCTCAAAATTACAGGCATGTCTTGTGCAGGGTGCGCCAGCCATATTCATACTGCACTTTCCAAAACTGATGGGGTAATTAGTAATGAAATAAAATATCCAGGCGATATAGCTGTTGTCAAATATGACGCTTCCAAAATATCAGCAGAGGGTATTATTAAGGTAATTGAAAATGCAGGTTATAAAGCCGAGGTGCAGAAAAAGAAAGAAAAAAATAAACAGGCCTGACAAAGGGTTCCTGTCCCGTTTTTAAATCCAGCTTAATTATAATAATAAAGTGTCATTATGAAACTATCAGCAATAGCCGCCCTTGCAGCGGTCATACTCGCTTTGATATGCTGTGCTTTTAGCTTGAAAGCATTTAAGATAAAGTCAGTGGCAAAAACCCCCGTAACATTTTATAAAATTCCGTTGGTATGCAGCGCAGCACCGGATATTGGTTGCGGCAGCAAGGCAAAACCAGTATTAAAGCAGTTGGAAGAAAACAGTAAGGTTTCTCAAGCCTGGCTCAATCATGCTGGAACTGTGATAGCAGTTGTGTGGAAAGAGAATGCTGATAAGGGTGCCCGTGAAGAAAGTACATTGGCCATTTTCAAAGAACAGAACATGGATGTTGAACTGGTTCTTGGAAAGGATTATGATCACTTATTAAATAATTTTAATCTGAAAAAAAATTGGTTACGGCACGCCGATGTGGACCAGTTAAGCATGATTGAGGCTGATGAAATTTCAACGAGGCTTGTTGCAAGGGTAAATGCAAAAAAACCGCTTGACAAAGAACTTGCCTCTGCATTAAAAACAGATATTGAAAATGTTTTTAAGAAGAAGTTCAGCAGCCTGAATGTTACCAACATCAACAAACAATCTGAAGCAGCTACCAATATCATTGTCCGGAGTATTACTGAAGAGCTACTTGCTGCTGGTAAGAAACATTTAAATGAAAAACAGATAACTACTTTGCAAGATGCAATAACATTAGGTTTACAGCCTGTTGAAGGGGAGCCCGGCTATACAAAAGATGGCTGTTGCAGCAAACCAAATAATGCAGGGCAAAAATGTGAAACAAATAAAAAAAATGAGAAAAAAGGATGTTGTTCGAAAGAATCATCTAACTAAAAAATAAAAATGAGTTTTCTGAAAAACATATTAAACAAAGGAACGGAACATAAAAACGGTAAAGCAATGACAAAGGAAAAACTTTCGCTTGAGGTTTCCGGCATGACCTGCGACCACTGTGCAGTAAGCATTGAACGCATGTTTGAAAAAAAGAAAGGTATTGTTTCAAAAAAAGTAAGCCATGAAAACGGCAAGGGTGAGTTTACTTACGATCCGGATGTGATTTCAAAAGACGACATCATCGGTACTATCAATCAAAGTAAAAATTACAGGGCAAAAGAAACAACCAATAACGGATTCACTAATACAAACACAAATCATTTTGATTTAATTATTATTGGTGGCGGCTCTGCTGCATTCTCTGCAGCTATTAAAGCCAATGAACTTCGTTTGACAACGTTAATAGTAAATGCAGGCTTACCACTGGGTGGCACCTGTGTAAATGTGGGATGTGTTCCGTCCAAAACACTTATTCGTGCTGCTGAAACTGCTTATCATGCAAATCACTCCAACTTTTCCGGCGTAAAACCAAAAGGTGTTGATATTGATTTTGCACAGGTGATAAAGGATAAAAAACAATTAGTAAAAACACTGCAGCAAAAAAAATACATGGATGTGGTGAGTGACTTTGAAAACCTGCAAATGATAGAGGGTTGGGCAGAGTTTGTAGATGAGAAAACAATTTTGGTCAATGGCAAAGATCAATACACTGCTATCAAATTTATCATCGCTACCGGAGCCACTACTAACGTACCTGATATAGAAGGGTTGAAAGAAATTGGTTACCTCACTAATGTTACTCTCTTTGATTTGGAAGAACAATCCCAAAGCATCACCATCATGGGCGCTGGATATATAGGGCTTGAAATTGCAATGGCATATAATCGTCTTGGTACAAAAGCTCGCATCATTGAATTTACCGACCGGGTATTGCGTACACAGGCTCCCGACATCAGCGCAGAACTGGAAATGCACATGCGTAATGAAGGCATTGAAATATTGCCGAATTTCCGTGCAGTGAAGTTTGAAAAATCAGGTAACGACACTATCATTCATTGTAAATGCCCGGACGGTTCCTTTACCGAAATCGTCGAACCCGGTAAAGTAGTAGTTGCCTCCGGCACAAAACCAAACACAGGAAAACTGGGATTGGATAAAATTGGTTTACAACTTACCAAAAGCGGGCATATCCAGGTAAATGAATTAATGGAAACTAATCTACTCAACATTTATGCAGTAGGCGATGTAACCAATACACCTGCATTTGTATATACCGCTGCTTATGAGGGAAAGATAGCAGTTGAAAATGCCTTTACTGGCTCAGAACATAAAACGGATTATTCATCATTGCCCTGGGTGGTATTTACCGATCCGCAGATAGCCGGTGCGGGTTTGGATGAAGTGCAGTCAGCAGCACAAAACATACCATTTGAAGTTTCTAAATTGGAGTTAAAAGATGTTCCCCGTGCCATTGCAGCGTATGATACAAGAGGGTTTATCAAACTCATCCGCAATACTGAAACAGATAAATTGATTGGAGCAAGAATAGTTGCGCCCGAAGGCGGCGAGTTAATTCAGCAACTAAGTATGGCTATCAAATATGGAATAACTGTTAAAGAATTAGCTGAAAGCTTTTATCCTTACCTCACATTGGGCGAAGGAATAAAATTAGCAGCCATCACTTTTGGGAAAGACGTAGCAAAGCTGAGTTGTTGTGCAAGTTAAATTAATTCTTCAGCCAAACTTAGGGTTACCCCTTTCACCATCCTTGGTAGATCAAACTAATTCAAAACATATTAAGCCTTTTTGGAGCATCAATCTTTCTGTTAATGTATACCTAATCGCTTGAATCTGTTACCAAACTATTGGAAACCCATTACAAAACATGATCGGCGAAATTCGAACATTGGTCGTTGCTATCCATGATTAAACGTAATTACTTTTGCCCGACTCATAGTGAAATCAGCTTTCGGTAGAAGAGATGCAAATCTTTTTTTCTCCATTACCTGAAAATCCAAAACATTTGCAGAAACCAGCAGACAAAAAAAATTATTCTCCTGGTTTCTCTTTCACCAGCAGTTTCTCTTTTGTTTCCGAGGTAGTGAAAT
>CAYMQQ010000005.1:0-1523 GCA_964392685.1 uncultured Sediminibacterium sp. | reverse complement strand
TCTCCTGGTTTCTCTTTCACCAGCAGTTTCTCTTTTGTTTCCGAGGTAGTGAAATAATCGTACAGCTTAAATGCTTTCTCACGCTTAGTCACTTTGATGTAACTGAAAAGTGTTTTTAATGTACTGTGTCCTGTATTAGTCATAATAATATCGGGTTCAATTCCACGCAGGTACATATTGGTAGCAAAAGATCGGCGGCAAACATGCGATGAAAGCAGCTCATATTTTTTATACACTTCTTCTTTTATTTCTTTGCCACGTTTATATGTGAGTGATACCAATTCATTAATTTCGGCCTCTTCTCCCAATTTCTTTAATCTCTCATTGAATTCATTCATCGGAATTTTTGGCAAATTATACTCATATTTTTCTGCTACTTCCTTAGCCAGGTGTATCAAAGCGATATCCACTTTCTCATGCACTTTCTTTTGTGTTTTCTGAATAGCTGTCTGAATATCGCTACCAACAACCACTTTTTTAAAATGATAAGGTTGCAAAGAATATATATCAGAATAACGCAGTCCTGTATAACAACCGAATACGAGTAGATCCCTCGTTTCGATCAGGTCTATATGCTTTGACAAATCCAGGTTCCAGATATGTAAAATTTCATTTTCATTCAAATAAACATGATCCACCACTTCATTTTTCCGTTTGAAATCGGATAGGTCTATAAAAGGCAGATTATCTTTTTTCTTCCTGTCATTATAAAAAACCTTTAGATTTTTTATTTGCTTACTGATGCTGTTCATTTTAAGGCCCTTTTCTTTATCAGGTTTTTCTGCGATGTATGTGAGGTAGTAAATAAATTTTTCATAGAACACTATATCAAGGCTTGCAAAACTTAAAGGGCGCTTCCAGTATTTTTCAAAGCCTGTAAAATGTTTTCTTAAAGATTTATAATCTCTCACTGCATGTTCAGATACACTCGCATTCGATTCCCGGTCTTCAATGAATTTATCCAGCGACTGAAAGAAAGCTGTCTTCGTATTGTTGGCAACCAACACCTCTTTAAAAACTTGCAAACGGTCAACCAGGTATTCCGGTGTTGGGTCAACCTGGCTGTTACGGGCATATTGAAGGATATTTGAAATCTTATTTTCAATACCTTCTATATCCTGCAAAACTTTTTCAAAATTCGGGCAGGAACGTTTAATCGTATGTTTTTTAAAATCCCAGTATTGGTCAGCGTCTATTTTATGGCCGGTGTTAATTAAAGTTCTTTTTGTCCGGTTATAATCATACCGGATATATACTGTTACTAACTCCGATTTCTGGTTGGAATAGTCAGGTTTGATGTACCGCCTAAATTGTCGTCTCATAAAATTTGTGTTGCATTTGTGTTGCATTTTACGACTTTTTTAGGAAATGAGAAATCAAGTCATGTCAAAATATTTTTATAAAATATTGATTATTAATATAGAATATATACTGAAATAAAACTGAATAAAGTGAGATAAAGTATTTAGAGTCCCGTCCGGTCCGCAAAAAGTCTCAGCTATAAAGCTGGGACTTTTTTGTTT
>CAYMQQ010000004.1:0-77927 GCA_964392685.1 uncultured Sediminibacterium sp. | reverse complement strand
TGGCTCATCCACACTAATGATGGGTAAAGCTTCCGGATTTTCTGCATCACAAATGGTATCTCCAATATTGAAATCTTCTAAACCTACTACCGCACAAAGGTCACCAGACAATACTTCCGTCACTTTACGCTTACCCATTCCTTCGAACACATACAATTCTTTCACACGGCTCTTCTTGATAGAACCATCTGCTTGCACCAATGCAATCGGCTGGTTTTCTTTGATAGAACCACGGGTTACTTTTCCGATCGCAATACGACCTAAGAAAGAAGAATAATCCAGTGAAGTGATCTGTAATTGTAAAGTACCTTCTGATACTTTCGGTGCCGGCACATATTTAATGATACCATCCATCAATGGAAGGATATCTTCGGTTTGAGTTAAGCTATCATTAAACCAACCATTTTTACCACTACCATAGAAAGTAGGGAAATTCAGTTGTTCTTCTGTTGCATCTAAATTGAAGAATAATTCAAATACCGCATCATGTACTTCATCCGGACGACAATTCGGCTTATCTACTTTATTGATCACCACAATCGGATGCAGGTTCAGTTGTAATGCTTTTTGCAGTACAAAACGAGTTTGGGGCATGGGACCTTCAAAAGCATCCACCAATAAAATAACCCCATCAGCCATTTTCAAAACACGCTCCACTTCACCACCAAAGTCACTGTGACCCGGTGTATCAATCACATTTATTTTAATGTCTTTATAGGTAACAGCAGCATTTTTACTAAAAATGGTGATCCCTCTTTCGCGTTCCAGATCATTGCTATCCATGATCAGATCGCCGGTTTCTTGATTGTCTCTGAATACCTTGGTAGCATGTAAAATCCTGTCTACCAGTGTTGTTTTGCCATGGTCAACGTGTGCAATAATGGCAATGTTTCTTATTTCCATGTAAAATTTTAAGGCTGCAAAGGTACGGCTTTATGCCCGGAGGGCAAAGGATACATATAAACTTAACAACATATCTTGGCCGAAAGCTTGCTAACTCTCTATAATTCAGTCAGAAATAAACAAAATACATTGTCGTATGTCTAGTCATAGAATGAAAAAAGCTGCTTTCTGGTTATTGGTTGCCTTTTACCTGTTCGCAGGAGCCAATCACTTTATCAACCCCTCATTTTATAGTGGATTGATTCCTCCTTACTTGCCCTGTCATGATCTTATTAACATAGTATCGGGAATTGCAGAGATCGTTTTGGCTGGTTTATTACTACTACCGCGTACACGGCTGTTTGCTGCAAAAGGAATCATTGTTTTGTTGATTGCATTTATTCCGGCGCATATTTATTTTATACAGATCAACAGTTGTATTCCTAATGGACTCTGTGTACCTCAATGGTTGGGGTGGGTTCGCTTGATCATTGTTCATCCATTATTAATAGCATGGGCATGGTGGTGTAGAAAATAAATATCAGTCAACAAGCTGTATCTTAACAGAAACATTTCACCCATGCGCATAGTAAAAAGAGTTCTGTTTATCATCGCCATACTTGCTATTATTTATTTCGTAGGTCCACATCCTGAAAAGCCGGTGTATACAGTAACACTCCCTTCTATTCCTGATCATGCCGAATCATTGATACAATATGTTAACGCTATTGAAAGTAAACATCAAATAAAACCCGACAATGAAGCCCGAATAGTGTGGAACAATGATTCCCTAAAAAACAAAACAGCATACGCCATTGTATACCTGCATGGATTTAGTGCCAGTCAGGAAGAAGGTAATCCTGTTCATCGGAATCTGGCGAAACAATTGGGTGCTAATTTGTACTTATCCAGACTATCCGGACATGGCATCGATACCAGTGATGCATTATTACACATGACTGCTACCAGTTTATGGGAAACAGCAAAAGAAGCATATGCGATTGGTAAACAATTGGGTGATAAAGTCATACTCATGGGCACTTCAACAGGTGGTACACTTGCATTGCAGTTAGCTGCTACTTATCCGGAGATTGCCGGTTTGGTTTTATTATCTCCCAATATTGCTATCAATGACCCCAATGCATGGATCACTAATAACCCATGGGGATTACAAATCGCCAGATTGGTGAAGGGTGGAAAGATGAATATTGTTCCGAACAAAACAGAAACCTATAAAAAATATTGGAATGATCAATACAGACTAGAAGCAGTATCAGAACTCGAGGAACTGTTGGAAACAACAATGAGCAAAGAAACTTTCCAAAAAATAAAACAACCAACACTCACACTTTACTATTACAAAAATGAAAAAGAACAAGACCCTGTTGTAAAAGTAAGTGCCATGAAAAAAATGTTTGAACAAATCAGTACCCCCGCCTCTCTTAAAAAAATGATCCCCATCCCCAACGCAGGCAATCACGTACTCGGCTCTCCTATTCAGTCAAAAGATGTGGTGACGGTTGAGCGGGAAGCATTGTTGTTTTTGAAGGAGGTGGTTGGGGGGGGGAAGGTTGATGTCAATAGTCGATGGTCCATAGACCATAGTCCATAACAAGAAAGTAAATAAAGATCTGTCCTATACTGATATTTTATTTCTGCTATTTAGCTCCCAAAAACCATGGACTATCGACCATGGACCATGGACTACCCTCCACCCAATATTTTCCCTAACTTAGACCGTTACAAACAAACGATTGCCTATGCCCCGCAGCAAAATAGCCGGTATTGGTATGTACGTACCTAAAAACGTCGTAACCAATCAAGATCTTACCAAGTATATGGACACCAATGATGAATGGATCCAGGAACGTACCGGTATCAAAGAAAGAAGATACGCTCACCGTACAAAAGAAACTACCACTACCATGGCTGTTGAAGCTGCTCGTATTGCCATCGAAAGAGCGGGCACGACAGCAGAAGAGATAGACTTTATTGTTTTTGCCACTTTATCACCGGATTATTATTTTCCGGGATGTGGTGTGCTTTTACAAAGGGCTATGAAGATGAAAGAAATTGGTGCACTGGATGTTCGTAATCAGTGCAGCGGATTTGTGTACGCTTTGAGTGTTGCAGATCAGTTTATCAAAACAGGCATGTATAAAAATATCCTTGTGGTAGGAAGTGAGAAGCATTCTTTTGGTTTGGATTTCTCTACTCGAGGCAGGAATGTTTCTGTGATTTTTGGTGATGGTGCCGGTGCTGTGGTGTTACAACCGACGGAAGACAAAGACCAAGGAATCTTGAGCACACATTTACATAGTGATGGAGAATCAGCTGAAATTCTGGCCATGTATAATCCCGGCACACACGCGAATTATTGGGGTACTAAAAACTATGCAGATTTTGATGATGCAGAAATTGCTCAAATGTTCATGAGCCACAAAATGATCGATAACGCTCAGAATTTCCCATTTATGGATGGTCCTTCCGTTTTCAAAAAAGCAGTTGTGAAGTTTCCTGAAGTAATTGTAGAAGCCTTAGCGAAAAATAATTATCAGCCTTCTGATATCAATATGCTCATTCCACACCAGGCCAATCTCAGGATCAGTCAATTTGTACAACAAAAACTGGGCTTACAGGATTCGCAGGTGTATAATAATATTCAACAGTACGGAAATACCACTGCAGCTTCCGTTCCCATTGCTTTGTGTGAAGCCTGGGAAAAAGGGCTTATTAAAAATGGAGATCTCGTTTGTTTGGCTGCATTTGGCAGTGGTTTTACTTGGGCAAGCGCATTACTGAAATGGTAGTATGAACGCTTTAACAGGATTTTACAGAAAGAAAATGCAATATTGCAGCTGTTCAAACGACTGATCCTGAGAGCAAGTCACTATACATTCAACTAGGAGATGATGGAAAGAAAAATTGTGTACCTGGTAAATCCAATTTCGGGAACATCCAGAAAAGACGGGATCAAAAAATTAATAGAAAAAGAAAGTACCGATCGGTCGATTACTTTTGAAATCATGCATACAAATGCTGGTGGACATTACCAGTTATTGCGTGAAAAAATCAGAGCAGAACATATTACAGATGTCGTTATAATTGGTGGTGATGGAACTGTAAATCAGGTTACCCAAGCCTTACAAGGATTACCTGTACGTTTTGGTATCATTCCATTAGGATCGGGTAATGGACTTGCATTGGCGGCACGTATTCCTACCAAACCCGAATTAGCGCTATCACTCATCTTTGAAGGGAAATCAAGACCTATTGATGCTTTTATGGTGAATGAGCATTACTCCTGTATGCTAAGTGGTATAGGCTTTGATGCGCAAGTGGCTCATGATTTTGCCAGTAAAGCTTCAAGAGGTTTATTGACGTATACCCAACAAAGTATTATTAATTATTTCAGGGCCAATCCTTATCAATTTGAAATCAAGCTAGACAATTTTTCTTTTTTCTCTGATGCTTTTTTTATCAGCATCGCTAACAGTAACCAGTTTGGAAATAATTTCAAAATAGCCCCACAAGCAAGTTTACATGATGGCATGCTTGATATTGTGATTGTTCAGAAAATGAATAAAGCCAAATTACCATTTGCTATTTTGAGACAAATACGTGGAAACAACAAACTACAGCAGTTGGTAGAAGACATGACGAAGAAAAATATTCTGTATTTCCAGACTTCTTCTATTACTATTCGGAATCTCAAACATGCGCCCTTACATATTGATGGGGAACCTAGGGAAACAGCAGATGAATTTAGCATTCATATCATGCCGAAGCACTTTGAATTGATACAACCCGAATAGGATTATTTCAATAAAGCAGCTAGTCTTTTAAACTCTTTTTGGTTATCAGTTGCACCCAAAGCCAAAGTGATATCTCTTTTCTCAGATGCGGTCAGGTGAAAACTCAAACTGGCAGGTGCTTCTGTACGACTAGGCACATATTGGAAGCAAATGCGATGAAAATTATTACCATAGGCTTCTGCGCTGAATTCCAGTTGATCATGTTGGTAATAATCTTGCAGTTTGAACCAGTTATTCTGTAAGATTAAAAATGGCTTGGTAAATGTGCTGATCAAACTTCCCCCTTCCAATGGTCTATCCCAGTCGCTTAAACTCCTGTCGCGCAACTGAAGCAAAATCACTTTACTTGTGTTTTCACGTAGCCAGTCCTTGAATACATCCATAAAGCGCAAAGAGGATTCTTGTCCGAAATTATCTCTTAATCCCGCATCCATCACGTCAATCACCGGATTGGTAGGTAACCAAACATTTGGAAGCACATACGGGAATGTAGCATTCATGCGCAGTGCAGAAAGAATTCCAATATTGGTAGCATCCTGTTGAGCCAGATAACTATGAAAATCGATGGCATCAGCATCCATGACATTGATCTTATTGGTGTCAGTGATGGGGCGCATCATAAAACGAGCCGGATGTGTGGCCATCAAAAGTTTTCTGCCATCTCTCGTGATCACTGCATTGAAAAACATCATCGGTATTTCAGCATTGGCTTCGGGCTTTTGGTAATCATTCAGTGTTTTATTGAGATAGCCCCTGGTATTTTCATTCAGCTTCTGCTCAAAAGCATAGCCCCGATCTTTGGTGTAACGGTATCCATGCGCTTGAAAAGGTTTTGCGGGACCAATCAAATCTCTGGTTATAAAAGAAGAGAATAAAGGATTCAATAAATCACGGGAGATATCTTTCAGGTATTGTTGATCCTGAAGATTTATGGATTCTCCTTGTTGCTTTCTGTAATACAACTCTCTGAAATAAGCAGCACCCAGCATTCCACCTGATGCCCCACTGATCAGAAAAGTTTGTTGCATCAATTTTCCACCCATCATGCTATCAAGCGATTGCAGTGCATTCATTGTAAACGTGGCACTTCTGATACCCCCACCACTGGTATTGATCAAGATCATGACCGGCTTGGGGGATCCTTGTCTGGCTTTCCATTTATTCAGAATATTGATATAGACCTGTTTATCAGCAAGCATATTACTATCGCTGGCCAATTGCATCATCACCTCACGAGTATAATCGGGGCCTATTTCTTTTTTATCATAACTCAATCCATAAGCTTTATTCCGAAGATCAATGAATTCATTTTGATACAGCCAGTTCACACCTAAGTATATCAGTACAACCAATGGTATACTCCAACTATGCAGGAAGGTAGAAATGGCTCCTGCACCTGCGATTAAAATGGCAAAGAAAATAGTGATACTTGCAGCAGCGGGTAATTGAAATAATCGTGTGTCTGAGATATATCCTGTACTAATCAAAAATACAAAAGCAATGGTAATGGCTATCACTGCCGCAAAATGGTGACGCTTAAATACGGAATCGAGGAAGTCCTGACTGTAATGTCTTACATCTCTTGGTTTTCTTAAACCAAATCGAGCACTAAAAAACCATTCCACACGAAGCTCCGGTTTGGGCTTTGGTAAAGGATTGTTTTTTGAAGCCAGGGCATAATGTACGTTAGCGGTATCAATAACCGTTGCCATACTTCTGTAAATGGTTTTATCGGCACCAAAAAAATATACAAACGCAATGAATATCGATAAAGATAATCCTCCGGCAAAACCCAATACCATCCACAATATGGCTTTTGTTTCAAACAACTCCTGATACCGGGCATAATCAATGGCTCTATTGAAATAGAAAATCAGAAACAAAATTGGCAGTGCGGCATTGTTGATGCAATATTTTAAAAATGGTTGTGCTGTTGTAGCCAGAAAACGAAAGTATTTACTGAATAAAATGAAAGTGGTAATATTCCAACTCATGATAAAGATACCCACAGCAAAACCCACAATGGCAGTACTTAGTGCAGTGATTTTTCCAAAATATTCAGGTCCCAAAAACAAAGAATCAGCTCCGAACGCACGCATAAAGCCACCGCCCACAGTAGAAAATAAGATGTACCAAAAGACAAGAAATACTTGGTATTTACGAAAATGAAGCAACAGCAACTGAACGGGGAAAGAGAACCAAAAACCTATTGCGTATAGCTTCAATTTTTCCATTGGACATGCATTATGATGGATCACAGCATGGCAATCGCATCGTTATTCAGACTGTCGTGCTTTTTGCCCGGATCACAAAGAGGGTAAACACCAATGATAGTAACAAACACATCCCGGTAAGTTGATGTAATTGTGCCATCCATTCAAATGCACCCCATTGTCCGGGTATTATCCCTGTGCTGGTCAAGATACTAAAAATCCCGAGCAGAACCTGAAGACCAGTAAGTATTAACGGTATCATTCTAATTCGATAAAACAATGGGGTACCCTTGGTTTTCCAAAGTTGGATAGACCAAATGATCATCATGATCAATAATACATAGGCGAGTCCTCTATGTATAAAATGCACCAATATTTTATTATCGATAAAATTCAATAAGAATGGTTGATGAGAAAATAAACTTGAAGGAACCCATTCTCCATTAATGGTAGGCCAAGTAGCTGCTACATTGGCAGCTTTATGTCCGGCCATTAATGCTCCATACAATAATTGAATGATCAAAACTGCAATCAGTAACAAATTTGTTTTACGCAGTGCTGGACTTTGTATCAATTGATCTTCTTTGACCAGCAATTTCAAAGCAAACCAAAAAGTATAACACAACAAACCCAAGGCAAAAATAAAATGTAAAGCGAGTCTGGTAGGTTTCACATATACAGCATCGCCGGTTAATCCGCTAGCAACCATGATCCAACCCACAGCACCTTGCAGTATGCCTAAAACAAAGAGCATCATCAAAGGCTGGATCATTTCTTTTTTGAAATGTTTGCGAATGATAAACCAGATAAACCCACCTGCAAAAACCAATCCGATCAATCTGGCCCATAGACGATGAAACCATTCCCAGAAAAAAATGAATTTGAAATCATCCAATGTAAATTCAAAATTCAATAATTGGAATTGCGGGGTTTGTCGATACTTATCAAATTCTACCATCCAAGCCTGTTCATTGAGTGGCGGCAAAGTACCGGTAATGACTTCCCATTCCGTAATCGATAAACCGCTACCCGTTAAACGGGTGATACCTCCCAAAGCCACTTGAATAACGGTCATAATCACACCTAGCAATAACCATCTTGCTACCAATTTCGAAGAATACTGATTTCCCTGCTCCATAATATCCGGCTTGAATGAGTAGCAAATTTACCGCCTTCATAAAAGGAAGCCTTATTTTGTGCATGGTATTTTATCATTATCCGGAACTTTGTTCAATTTTTTAGCAAATGCTACAGTCCTTCTTTCAAACCCAAGTAATAGAAGCAGGTTGCGATGAAGCCGGAAGGGGGTGTTATGCCGGACCTGTTTTTGCAGCAGCTGTGATACTTCCTAAAGATTTTCATCATCCAATATTGAATGACAGTAAACAATTGAATGAAAAACAAAGAGAATCTTTACGTCCTATTATTGAAAAGGAAGCCATTGGCTGGGCAGTAGCTGCCGTGGGTGTTGCAGAAATCGATAAGATCAATATTTTAAAAGCATCATGGAAAGCCATGCATCTTGCTATTGCAGAGTTACAATCATTACCCGAATTATTATTAATCGACGGCAATCGATTTACACCTTTCAAAAATATTTCACATCACTGCATTGTAAAAGGCGATGGTATTTATGCGTCAATCGCTGCTGCAAGTGTGTTGGCTAAAACGCACAGAGATGAATATATGTTGACACTACATCAACAATATCCACAATATGGATGGCATAATAACAAAGGATATGGAACTGCTGAACATCGAAAAGCCATAGCGCAATATGGACTTTGTGAACATCACAGAAAAAGCTTCAATATTCTGCCGCAACAATTAAAGCTAAAATTATAAAGCATTATTCACTCCATTCACCCGCGCCTTCACGTATGACTTCATAAGTATCTTGTGTGCAATCAATAACCGTAGAAGGTACCATACCTCCTATTCCGCCATCAACAACAATGTCAACCAGCTTGCCAAACTTTTCATACATGATTTCCGGGTCTGTATATTCCTCTACCATATCACCCGGTAAGGAAGCAGATAAGATGGGATGACGAAGTTCTTTGACGATATGTCTGGCAATATTGTTATTGGGCACACGCAACCCGATGGTACTCTTTTTACTCTGTAAGATTTTGGGAACTTCCTTACTCGCAGGAAGAATAAAAGTATAGGGGCCGGGCAGATAATGCTTTAATAACCGGTACAAAGGAGTTGAGATACTTTTGGTGTATTGACTCAAATCACTCAGGTCATAACAAACAAAACTCAGTTGAGCTTTATTGGGATCTACTTGTTTGATACGTGCGATTCTTTCTACTGCTTTATGCTGAAAAATATCACACCCCAGACCATAAATGGTATCTGTAGGGTAAATAATAACCCCTCCTGAGAGCAGACACTCGGCAATAGTCCGAAGATGTCTTGGATTGGGATTATCGGGATGAACCTGCAGCAGCATTATTAAATATAAAGCCAATTCATGAAAAATGGAAACTTCTATCGTTTGTTGATTAAGCTTTTATTAACAAGCCATTCAACTTATTTTTGCGAAAAAGAGTAAAATGCGTTTATCGGAAGTAGATATTGTAGATACCATCACACCGGCAGATTTTAAAACGCATTATTATCTTCCTAAACGTCCGCTTGTTATTCGGGACCTTGCTAAATCTTGGCCGGCATATGATAAATGGAACTGGGATTATTTTAAAACACTGGTAGGTGACAAAAAAGTAGGTCTGTATAACAATATCAAAAGCGATGCTTATACACCCATCAATACTGCTGATGATTATAAAACTTTCGGTGACTATATCGATATGATTCGAACCGGACCTGCTGCTTGGCGTATTTTTCTCTTCAATATTTTTGAGCATGCACCACAACTCACCAAAGATTTTACCTGGCCGGACGAACTGATGAGCGGCTTTGTGAAAAGGTATCCTATGCTTTTTGTAGGCGGCGCCACAAGTATTACGCACATGCACTTTGATATCGATATGAGCCATATCCTGCATACACAATTTGTAGGCAGAAAGAAAGTATTACTATTTCCATTTGAAGAACAGTATAAACTTTACCGCAAACCCTTTGAAGTATTGAGTCTGGCAGATTTCAGCCATTATCACCATCAAAACGGATCACCGGATTATGATCAGTTTCCTGCATTAAAACTGGCACAAGGATTTGATGTAACACTAGAGCATGGAGATACTTTATTTATGCCTGCCGGGTACTGGCATCATATGGAATATTTAGACAGCGGATTTGCGATGAGTTTAAGAGCCATGCAATCATCTGTTTCAGGAAAACTAAAAGGAGTATGGAATTTATTCGGCATGCGCAACATTGACACTTTGATGAAAAAAACAGTTCCGCATCCTTGGTATCACTGGAAGAAGAAAAAGATATTTGAACATGCAGAAAAAGCGTTAAGAAAAGAAGGATAAAATTTATACTAAAAGAAAAAGGCGGCCTTGTGCCGCCTTTTTCACTTGTAACCCCTAATGAAAACTGAATACGAGAAAATCTACCAGCATTGCTGCCGTTCATCTTCTCTACCCGCAGTAAATGTAGGATAGTCAGTAGGAAAATCTAACGTAGAAAACACCCAAAATAGTAGGGTGTTTTCACTGAAAAGAATACGGTGAAAATCCCAGTCATTAATTCCGGAGATAAACAGAGATTTGCAATCCAAAAAAGCGTAATTTTCTAAACTGAAACTATCTTACTATCGTATATGGGTAATTCCCGCTGTGTTAATTGTTGTATATATGACTAAAATTGCCCTTGTTGATGATCATGTTTTGTTAAGGAACGGGCTTGCCTCATTGATCAATTCGTTTAGTGGCTATACTGTTTTATTTGAGGCAAATAGCGGCAAACACATGATCGAGTTGATTGATGCAAATAACTTACCGGATGTTGTTTTGCTGGATATTACTATGCCTGATATGAATGGCTATGAAACTGCACTTTGGCTCACCACTCATCATCCACAAGTAAAAATCCTTGCACTTACCATGCTGAACGATGAGCGTTCCATCATACGCATGTTTAAAAATGGAGCAAAAGGATATCTCCTAAAAGACAGTAAACCACAGGAGTTAAAAGCTGCATTGGATGGCATCGTTACCAAAGGTGTATACCTCAATAAACTGATGTGTGATAATATCATGCATACCATGAAGACCTCTCCGGAAGAAGATGCTGAAATTACCAAGTTCACAGAACTTACAGACCAAGAGAAAGAATTTCTCGGATGGGCTTGCACCGATAAATCTTATCGTGAAATCGCCGAACTCATGGGTACCAGCCTCAAAACCGTTGATGAAACAAGGGATACCCTCTTTCAAAAATTACAAACCGCTACAAGGGTGGGGCTGGCTTTGTTTGCAATTAAACATGATATCGCCAGATTATAATGAAGTCTCAGTTCGATGATGTTGATAAAGAAAAAGCTCCGATTTAAATATCGGAGCTTTTCTATTCTGAATATATTCAAGAAGATCAAACGATCTCCCATACTTCTTTACCACGTAATAATTTATCCAAATCGCCTTTCCCTTTAGTAGCAATGATCTCTTCGATCTGCATGGCCATCACGTCTTCATAACATGCTCTGTCTGTTTCAAAGAAAACACCAAAAGGTCTAGGGAAATGAGTGCCTTGCTGATTAGGATTATCAAACATTCGAATCAATACCTGTGCTTTATAAAAGTCACGCTCATCATGAATCCATAAATCATCTATACTATGCGCACCATCTGTAAGGTCTACCACTACCGGCTTCATACCATCCAACTTAATACCTTTTTGTTGATTGGCACCATACACTAAAGGTTTTCCTTGCTCTAAGAACAAGGCTTCATCCATCTTACTTCCTTTCTCAGTAAAGATTTCAAAAGCACCATCATTGAAAATGTTACAATTCTGATAGATCTCTAACAAAGAAGCTCCTTTATGCTGATGGGCACGTGTAAGCATGGTTTGTAAATGCTTGGGGTCACGATCCATACTACGTGCAATAAAGCTGGCGTCTGCACCCATTGCCAAAGCCAATGGATTGAATGGATGATCAATACTTCCGAAAGGAGTACTCTTGGTTATTTTTTGTTCTTCAGAAGTAGGAGAATATTGTCCCTTGGTTAATCCGTAAATCTGGTTATTGAACAATAAAATATTGACATCAAAATTTCTTCTCAATAAATGGATGGTATGATTACCACCAATACTCAATCCATCCCCATCACCGGTAACAATCCAAACACTGAGTTCAGGTCTGGTAGCTTTCAATCCACTTGCAATAGCGGTTGCCCTTCCATGGATCGAATGCATACCATAAGTATTCATATAATACGGAAAACGACTGCTACATCCAATACCGCTGATGATCACGATATTTTCTTTGGGCACTCCAATTCCCGGCATGATCTTTTGCACTTGTGCCAAGATGGAATAATCCCCGCAACCCGGACACCAACGCACTTCCTGATCTGTTGCAAAATCTTTGGCTGTTAAGGTTGAGGGAGTATTTGTAGTTGTTGTTGACATTCAGATCTATAATTATGTGATCAGATAAATGGCTCTATAAAGTTCTGGAACTTTTAAGACACAGTTCCTATTAATTCTTCCCAATATTCAGCAGCTCTTCTGGTATGCGGAATTACAATTGTGCCGCCTACAATATTCGCCACTGCAAATATCTCATACATTTCGTCTGTATTCACACCTAATTCATGACATTTTCCCAAATGATATTTAATGCAATCATCGCAACGCAATACCATACTGGCTACCAATCCTAACATCTCTTTGGTCTTTTTATCCAATGCTCCTTCATCATATGTATTGGTATCCAAATTCCATAGTCGCTTCATTACCAAATTATTCTTACTCAGGATCACCTCATTCATTTTCTCCCTGTAATCATTGAACTCTTGCACCAGTTTACCCATTTTTCATTGTTTTAGGCTGTAAAAGTACGAAAGCGCATGTCATTTATTTGTACTTTAAATCCCTCAAATCAACACCATGAAGCATTTATTTGTTTGGATCAGCCTTTGTCTGGTTCAATTTGTGATCGCTCAAAACGGCAGCGAGACCATCAAAGTAACCGATATGTTAAAGATTCAGCAGGTCGGAAATGTAAATGTGAGTCCTGATGGCAGTAAAACACTGTTTACAGTTACCAGTATTGAACCCGATGGTGATACCAAATGGGAATACCGGTACATCAACAAACTCTATCTCCTTCAAAATGATGGGTCGGGCAACATCCGCCAGCTAACCAGTCAGCCTGCCGGACAGCCGGTTTGGAGTCCGGATAGCAAGCAACTGCTTTTTGTAAGAGCTGCGGAGGGCAGACCCCAATTATTCCTTTTATCCATGGAAGGAGGTGAACCGATACAATTAACCAAATTCCGCTATGGCGTGGGTAATCCGAAATGGAGTCCGGATGGAAAAAAGATCCTTTTCTCTGCCAATATTCGACTGGAACAATTGGTGAATGATGAAGAACTCAATCCGGGTAAAAAACCTCCTGTTTGGTCATTGGAAAAACCAGGATTCCCCAATAATGAACACTTGCTCAATAGCAATGCAAAAGCAGACCCCGATGGTTCTACTGAAGAAATTAGGGCTTATTTGAATTTGAATGCTACAGCACAAAAAGCCAAAGTATTCAATAAACTCAACTTTCAGCAAGAAGCCACCACCTCTCCTGAATTGGCTTTTAATCATTTCTTCATCATGGATGCCAGTCCGAATGCAGTTCCCAAAGCCATTACCCATGGATTCAATCGCTTTGGCAGTGCTGATTTTTCACCCGATGGGAAACAATTGATCCTAACCGGAAACGCCATATTAACTCAACATCCTGATCGAGAATTGGAAGGGCATATTTACTTGTGTAATACAGATGGTAGTAACTTAAAAAAGATTTTGGGTGAAGACGGCAAGAATTACAACAATCCTGTGGTATCTCCTTCCGGAAAATGGCTTGCTTTTCAATTTGGCAATACTTCTTTTGTGAGTATTCCTACACTGGCAATCATGCCGCTCAATGGCACTGCAAAGGATATCGTCATCATCCCCTTTGACAGAAACAAAGGTGGTATTACGTGGAGTAAAGATGAACAGTCATTATATTTCACAGCCCAAAGTAATGGTGGTGCTCCATTGTATCGTGCAGACATAAAAAGTCGTCAGGTAACTGCGCTCTCCTCTTTTGATGCCGGTATCAGCAGTTTTGATTTGCGTGGAAATCAGATCATATATACCAAAACACAGGTCAGCAATCCATCAGAACTCTACCGTGCTGATTTGAATATGAAGAATGAAGAGCGACTCACTGCTTTTAACCATGAATGGTTGCAACAGAAAAAACTCAGTTTCCCGGAAAAAGCATCTTTCGTGAATGAGAAAGGCATGACAGTTGAGTATTGGGTCATGAAACCTACCGATTATGAACCCGGGAAAAAATATCCCACTATTCTGAATATTCATGGCGGCCCTTCTGCCATGTGGGGACCCGGTGAAAATTCCATGTGGCATGAATTCCAGTATTATGCTGCAAAAGGGTATGTGGTCGTATATGGAAATCCGAGAGGTTCCGGTGGATATGGATTGGATTTTTTACGAGGAAATATCAATGACTGGGGTGCCGGACCCACTTCTGATGTGTTGACTTATCTTGATAAAGCAGGGGCCGGTGGTTTTATTGATACCGGTAGATTGGCAGTCACCGGTGGTTCTTATGCCGGTTATTTAGTAGCATGGATCATTGCACATGATCAACGTTTCAAAGCGGCTTGTGCACAAAGAGGTGTATATGAACTAGGTACTTTCTTTGGTGAAGGCAATGCCTGGAGATTGGTTCCAAACTATTTTGGTGGCTATCCTTGGGAAGAAAAAGTAGTTCCGATTTTGAAAAGAGAATCACCGATCAATTATGTAGATCAAATTAAGACTCCATTTATTATTTTTCATGGAGAGAATGATTTACGTACAGGTGTTATTCAAAGTGAAATGCTGTATAAAAGTTTAAAAGTACTCGGCAGAACGGTTGAATACGTTCGTCACCCTGGTGGAACTCATGAATTAACAAGAAGTGGTAATAACAGACAAAGAATTGATCAGATGTTGAGAACGATTGAATTCTTTGATCGATTTATCAAACATTAAATAAACGAGACAGCATCAATGAATTTTGATGCTGTCTTTTTAATAATACATTTTAAACCTCGATAGCTGCCCGGCTCCCACTACTTCAAGAACCATATCGTAATAATTTTCTTTCCTGTCAATAATACTGTATCGATAAGTATCTCCTTTTTTGCTCATATTTTTTCTTGACTCGTTGTTACTTTCTATAAATTCAATTTCAAATTCACAGTCATTTATCCATTTGAATTTGAGTTTTGAATAAGTACTGTCTGTAAAAGTATCTGTCCAAAAACCTTCATGAATTTCTACTCTTGTTTTACTACCATTTGCTTCTAAATAGTAATAATATCGTTTTTGTTTAAATTCTCTGCAGTCTTGAGCAGTAACTTTACTTGTAGGTTTTTCCGTTAAGATTTCCCAGTCCCCTTGATTAGGTATTAGTTTTTGTAAGATCTTTTTGAATTCGAGGCAATTTCGCTGTAGTCTATAATAGATATTTGTAAATACCTCTTCTCTTTCCGTTTCGTTATAGGTTGCTAGAAAATTATACAAATATTTTTCAAATGCAATATTTACACGTGTTGTGTCATCGTCTGTTCGATTTTCAACAATTGTTTTGCATATTAGATTTACTATGGAATCTCTCTTGTTTTGATCTTGTGCAGTTAACAAGTTAGAAAAAAGGAATAAGGCTATAGTAATAGAAACTATTTTATGCATGTGATACATTAATTGTATGAATAATTCTCATTTCAATGTTTTCAACCAATCTGCCAATCCTAAATAAATTTTAGCAGCTACATCTGCATGAAACTTTGGACTGATGATCTTTCGCTCATCTGATTCATTGCTCAAAAAAGCAATCTCTACCAAAGCATTGGGAAAGTTAGTAGGTGAATTAAGCGCGAAATTAAAACTTCCCACATTACCGAATTCATTGAGTTTTAATTCAAGCATTCGTTTTAATATGGTATTGGTAAGTGGTCTGAATCCGATATGTTTATAATAAGTACTGGCTCCACTTACATTGTTATTGGAACTGGAGTTGAGATGTAGACTGATTAATACATCCGGATTTTGTTCTTGCAACCAAAGAATACGGTCTTTATTATCAAATGTGGTATCATTGGTTCGGGTCATGATAATCTGCTTCACCCCTTTTGTTTTCAGGTATTTCTGAAGTGCTTTTGCAAAACGAAGGGTATATACTTTTTCGGATGCTTTTGCTTTGATTCCAGTGGCGCCGGTATTGGTTCCACCATGTCCGGCATCAATGGCTATATTTAATTTTCGAATATCAAGTATAGAAGGTTGTCTTTTAATTCTTACCATCAATGCTCTTCCATTGTATGCAATGCTATACCCCCAATGTTGTTTGTGTTGCAATTCAATGGTGAGTCGGAATACATCATCTTCTATTTGATGATAGTAAACATTCTTCACTTCTTTTAATGATTTCAACTGTGTGATCCAGTTTGTATTACTCTGTATCCCGTAAATGTCTACCACAATTTTAGACGGATTGATTTCCATCCAACTTTTATACGGAAGTTTCTCTTCCATGATCACACTGATATAGTCATAAGCTGAATCACCCTTGGCGCTGATGGATCCGGTAACATACCAAGGTTTTAATTTATTCAGACTGTCGGTCTTTACATACTGTTGCTCAATATATGCCTGATGAAATTTTGACAACTGCACCAGGTACATGCCTTTCACAGTATCAACCACACGTAAAGCAATATTTGAATCGATATAGCCCATTTTAGCGCCACCCAAGCGGTCTTCTCCTAAACCATAGGCCAATGCGGGCAGCTTTCCGGTAGACCTCCCGATCCAAGGTTCATACAAACGCGTTTGTGTCATTCCTTGAAAACAAACAACCATTAAAAGCAATAAAAGAGAATGTTTCATTGGATCAAGTTAATATAAATCCAAACAAAAAGGCCTCACTGCTTTTGAACAGTGAGACCTTTGTTTGAGCAAGCAACCGTAAAACAAAAACCAAATATGTAAAATCTTTGTGAAAAACGGTAATTTTTTGCAGATTATTTTCTAGAAGTGATACCCATTATCTGCCACCAGCTTTTCGCAGATCCTACGGCGGGCATCCTTGGTATTAAAGGGTTCTACTTTGGTGAAACGTTTTAAGCCAATATGCATCATTCTTAATTCATCTCCATCTGCAAAACTGTTCAAAGCATCTTTTCCCGATTTGTTGATACGATCTGCAGCATCATACAGGTAAGTGCGCATGATATCAGCCTGTAATTTAACCCCAGCTTCTCCTTTTTGCTCGGCGAGTTTCATCACGCGTAATAAAGCACTTTCAGCATTATAGGTTTCTATCGCCATATCTGCAATATTCATCAATACTTCCTGTTCTTTTTCCAGTTGCATCATCAACTTTTGTACAGCTGCTCCTGCTACCATCAGAATGGCTTTTTTGAAGTTGGCAATGTATTTCAGCTCTTTTGCAAACGCACCTTCCTCTTCTGCCCCAAAGTCAGGAATACTCATCAGTTCTTTTTGAACAGCCATGGCCGGGCCCATTAAATCTAGCTTACCTTTCATGGCACGCTTCAGTACCATATCTACTGTCAATAAACGATTGATCTCATTGGTTCCTTCATAAATGCGGTTGATACGACTATCACGATATGCTTTTGAGATCATGTACTCATCACTAAAACCATTACCCCCGTGTATTTGAACACCTTCATCCACTACATAATCCAATACTTCACTTCCGTACACTTTCAACATCGCACATTCAATAGCGTATTCTTCTGCAGCCCCTAGCAATGCTTCCGCAAAACTCTTACCGCTGTTCATCAATTCATGTTCTTTGTCATCAATCCATTTAGAAGCGCGGTATAAGGCACTTTCACACACCCACATACGAATGGCCATTTCAGCCATTTTATGTTTGATCGCACCAAATTTTGCGATGGGTAATTTGAACTGTTCGCGTGTGATAGCATACTGAATAGAGGTAGTAGCCGCACGCTTAGATCCACCCAAGGCAGCTGCACAAAGTTTTAATCTACCAATATTCAAAATATTAAAAGCAATCACATGGCCTCTGCCGATTTCACCTAGAACATTTTCAACCGGCACTTTACAATCCTGAAAGTACAATTGCACAGTAGAAGATCCTTTGATACCCATCTTATGTTCTTCCGGCCCTTGCGTAAATCCTTCAAATCCGCGCTCTACAATGAATCCAGTGAACTTATCTCCATCGATCTTGGCGAAAACAGTATATACGTCTGCAAAACCACCATTGGTGATCCAGCATTTTTGTCCGTTCAGGATATAGTATTTACCATCGTCACTTAACTTGGCTGTCGTCTTAGCACCGAGTGCATCGCTACCGCTATTAGGTTCTGTTAAACCATAGGCTCCTTTCCACTCACCACTGGCAAGTTTGGAAATATATTTTTGTTTCTGCTCTTTTGTACCAAAATATAAAATGGGCAATGAACCAATACCGGTATGCGCAGCTACTGCTACAGAAAAAGAATGTCCCCCACCCAGTCCTTCATTTACAATGGTAGACGTGATAAAATCTTTTCCCAATCCACCATATTGTTCCGGAAAGGAAGTTGACAGTAAACCTTGCTCCCCTGCTTTTTCCAATAGAGAGGGCATTAAGCCGGTCTCCAGTTTATCAATTCTTTCCACGATAGGAAGCACTTCTGCATCGAGAAACTGAGTACACATATCCATGACCATGCGTTGCTCTTCATTGAAATCCTCCGGTATGAAGGTTTCGAAGGGATTGCTCTCTTTAATGAGCCACTCACCACCCAATAGGGCTTTCGATTGTTTTGTTGTTTCCATGGGAAGACAGTTTTAATATTTTAATGTTAGCGTATAGCGTATGGTTCATGGCAAATGGTAATACAATTAACCTTTAAAAATTCACTACTATGATCTATTTGCCATCAGCAATAAGCTATCATGTCAGATTATCATACACCCTTTGAAAAACAGACTTCACCGTTTCAATTTCCTCTTTATTCACACCTATCAATGCCTCATTCATGGTTTGATTGGCGAGATCAATCGTGATGTCTTGTAATGCTTTGGCAGCATCCGTTAAGCAAACCAGATTGATTCTTCTGTCTTCTTTCGATGCGGTTCTTTTTACCAGCTTTTGTTTCTCCAGGTTATCAATCAGTCTGGTGATACTGGGTTTATCACGAAAAGTTCGGTTACACAATTCCTGCTGACTCAAACAATCTTCTTTCCATAAGTGATACAATACACTCCATTGCTCGATCGTGATCTCCAGTCCTGCCTGTCTAAAATTCTTTTGTAATCTTCTGGCAACAGCTGTAGAAGCCATCCCATTGATCACACTGTATAATTCCCCTCTTTTAAATTGGTTGTTTGGCATATAGTTAGTTATGCAACTATTTTCAAAGTAAATTCGTTTCTTTGATATTGCCAAGAATAAAACCTTAAAATTCCATTGCTGACATCGCATTTTATCAGCTACCGCCAATCGCAGATTCACTACTATCGTTTTGGGTCCGGACCTAGCTATATCTGCTGCTTTCATGGCTATGGGGAGGACGGTAGTAAGTTCGGGCTTTTTGAAAGGGAATTAGGAGCTTCGTACACCTTGATTTCCATTGACTTACCTTTCCATGGAAAAACAGTCTGGAATCAAGGGCTGCTGCTGAAACCTGCCGAATTACTCGAGATCATCAACAGTATTATTCCCAAAGAAAAACACATTGCACTCATGGGATACAGCATGGGTGGCAGGGTGTGCTTACAATTACTAGCTTCCTTTCCCCATCGATTTCATCAACTGGTATTGATGGCTCCGGATGGATTACATAAAAACCCTTGGCAAAAACTAGCGACACAAACATGGATCGGTAATCGGTTATTTGCTTTCTCCATGCGTTATCCCGGGTGGATGTTTGTATTGATGCGGTTAACAGGCTCGCTGGGTTTGTTCAACAAAAGCATCATTCGTTTTGTGCATCATTATTTGGATCATGAGCAGGAAAGAAAAATATTATACCAACGATGGACCACCATGCGTTTGTTCCGTCCATCATTCGCAGGTCTGAAAAAAATAATCAGCGATCATAAAATACCTGTTCTTCTCATTTTTGGTAAGTATGATCGTGTAATACTGGCTAGTCATGGATATCGTTTGCAAAAAGGAATTGATAGGTGGGTAAGTGTTACCGAATTGACTGCAGGGCATCATTTGTTACAAGAAAAGTATAAGAATGATCTATTGAAGGCTGCACAACTATAAAACCTGAGTGAAGTTGCAAATACTTACCAACAGCAAGTGCCCATAGTTCCATTTATTTAAGTTTCTTTGTTCTATGTATTTGGCTGTACTTCTATTGATTTCCATTTTGCTATTTGCTTATTGCATGCTGATTGTGCAATACAGAAAATGGTTTTCGAGATTACAAATCTTTGAGCCTCCAAAAAATAGTAGTCCCATTACTTCATTTTCGGTGATCATTCCTGCCAGAAATGAAGCAGCTTATATCGGCACTTGCTTGGAAAGTATTCTTCAACAATCTTATCCGAAAGCATTATTCGAAGTCATTGTAGTGAATGATCATTCTACTGATGCCACAGTTGAAGTTGTTCAAACGTTACAACAAACCCATGATAATCTTTATCTGATCAATCTTGCTGAATATGTAGATGCATCTTCTATTAATGCTTATAAAAAGAAAGCGATAGAACTCGCCATCAGTAAAAGCAAAGCTGATTGGATCATTACTACAGATGCCGATTGCGAAGTCTCGGAAAGATGGTTAGAACTGTATGATGCATACATACAAACAAATGATGCAGTATTCGTGGCGGGTCCGGTCATGTTCACCTATCAATCTGGCGTCTTATCGCTTTTTCAGTTACTGGATTTTTTGAGTTTACAAGGTATTACTGCCGCTGCTGTATCGGCCGGATATCATACCATGTGTAATGGTGCTAGTCTGGCTTATAAGAAAGCTGTTTTTTATGAAGTTGGACAATTCAAAGGAATTGATCAGTTGGCCAGTGGTGATGATATGTTATTGATGTATAAGATCAAACAACAGTATCCAAAACAATTGGGTTATTTGTTTCATCCTGCAGCCATCGTAACCACTGCTCCTATGCATAGCTGGAAGGATTTTCTCAACCAGCGAATACGGTGGGCGAGTAAGGCAGATCGGTATGATGACAAATCGGTATTCCGAATACTTGCGTTGGTGTATGCTGTCAATTTGGGTTTATTGGTATTACTACCGATCAATCTTTTCGTTGCAGGAGAAATTGCCCATTGGCTCACGTTCATGCTGATCAAAACAACAGTTGAATTGTATTTCTTATGGTCGGTCAGTAAGTTTTATCAACATCGTGATGCTTTGTTGTATTTTCCATTAATGCAGCCATTACACCTTTTGTATACTGTCATTGCAGGCTGGCTGGGTAAATTTGGCAGTTATCAATGGAAAGGCAGATCTGTAAAATAATAATCAGACCAGACTTTCTTTTTCTTCTTTAAGTTTTCCTTCTAACACAATCACCATTCCCAGGCATAGCCAAAATAAACTTCCAATCTTATCGGTTTCAATCATATCACTCATGAAGTTGATGATGCCGATCATCGCAAGTATTGCACCGGTTGTTAATGCAACTGTTCGAAAAAAATAACTATGCAGTTGATGATATATTTTTTGGATCCGCCATAACATCAAAAAATACAAAGAACAAAAAATCAATAATCCAATCAATCCCTGTTCCAATGCTGTCAAAAGAAAATAATTGTGTACCGTTGAATGTTCAGGATTATTACTGACCCAGGTTTCAAATCTCTTAACCGTGTAAGGTTTGTAATTGCTGTAAAAAGTAGATGGACCAAAACCTGTTACCGGTCTTTCAGCAAACATACGAGCACCGGCTACCCAGCGATAAAATCTTTCGGCATTAGAAACATCTTTCAGCGCAATGGTAGCCGACATGTGTTGAGAGAAATCAGTATGAAAGATGGTTCTGTCATGATCAGGTGCAAAACGAAAATAACGTTGATCAGTAGATAGCCACACAGTTGAGATCAGTACAGTTAATAAGGCGGTTATGATCAATGAACCGATCATTTTTTTCCGAATGATCAATACAGTAATCAGTCCTCCTATCAATGCAAGCCATGCACCTCTTGAATAAGAAAAAATCAATGCGATGATTCCGATGGTCAGCATGATTTGTAGCCATTTTTTATACCTCTTGTTCTGTTTGGTATGTTGGTATGCAGCATATGCTACTGAGAGTAAACAAACCAACATGGCTCCATAATTGACATGGTTTCTAAAAAAGGGAAATAAGTGACGATTGATACTTTCAAAACTAAATCCACTCAGCGCATGACGTAGCAAAGTAATTAATACCACTGCGCACATGGGTATCAATAGATAGAGCGTCAGCTTCTCTATATTCCGAATGGAATTGAGCCATAAGGCGGGTAAGATGACGAAGGGAATGATGTACCAGATCTTCGCCAGTAAAAATTTAATGGAAAGCAATGGTTGTTCAGAATAGATACTGGCGATACCGATCCAAAGTATATGAACCATTAATAACAGAAACAAAGGATGGCGCCATACTGCTTGGGGAAAATCATTGGGTTGATGCCACCAGCGAAGCAATGCCAAACCGGTAAGGGTCATCATAATAGGTTCATCCGGAAAATCAAGACCCAAGGATGGAGTGATATTGATTTCTGTAGATAATGGAAGCAATGCCAACAACAACCAAAATAATTTCTCTGTATAATGAATCAAAAATTGAAACAAATAAGGCAATAGCAAATAACCAAAAGGAATCAGCAGCAAATTATTATCATGCCGGATCACTGAAGCAATGATGGCAGCTACAAACAGCAAGGATGCTGTGATAAAAAATCTACTATGACGGATAGGAAGCTGCATATTGAAATGCTAGGGTCTTCTATCTTTCAATAATAAAAAAAGGATAGAAAAAAGAAATCCTGCCAACCCTGAAATCAAAACAGTATTCAGTTTATCGGGTCGTTCCGCTTTAGCCGACGGCACCGCAGGTTCTAATATATAAAGCGCCGGTGGAACCGTTTCTCCCATCAGTTGAAAGGAAGCGGCTGTTTTTCGATATTGGGATAATTCCTCCAACAATGTTTCCATATGTTTTTGCAATAAAATTTGTTGTGCATGACTCGCTTTTGAAATACTATCATTCAAAGACGCATATTGTTGTTCATGATGAATGATCGAAGCATTCAGTTGATCAGTTGCTGTCTGATAATTGCTAAGCCAAATAGATGCTAACTTTTGTTGCACTATCGCGATCATAGCATTGACGATATCAGCCGACAACTTTTTGTCTTTCGTCCAACACAGCACACGCATTTGTCCTTGCTCTGTTCTTTGAAAAGAGATATCTTTTTTGAGTTTCAGTACTGCTTTTCGGCGAAGCAATGGTAGTGAGTCATTGTCTAGACGGTAATAATCAATCAAATTGAATTGATCTACCAATTGAAAATAAGTGGTATCCATATCAGCCACACCAATAATACGATCCAGATCATCACCGGAACCGAAATAAGAATAGAGCCCTTGAATATTTTCGTTGAATAACCTGGATTTATCAGTGAGTTGCGGATTTGCGGCAATGATTCTGGCACCGGATCGAAAATATTTTGGAACCAATAGTACGGTTACAAAAGCTACCAGCATGGCAAATAAAGTGAATAACAAAATGAAACGGGTATGTTTTTGTAATACCTGAATGGTATGGGGCATATTTAAACCGGATGTGGTCATAGTATCTGAAAATACAATTAAAAATTGATTCTGTTCTAACTACCGGAAGGCAGTACCACTACATTTCTATCCAGACTCTCTTCCAATGAAATGAATGTTTCTGTTCTTTCAATGCCTTTGATCTTTTGCAATTCATCATGCAATACGTATCGCAACTCCTGAATGTCTTTACAAACAATTTCAGCGAACATGCTATAGTTGCCGGTGGTATAATTCAACCGAACGATTTGAGGTATTTTTTTCAACTCTTTGGCAACGGTATCATAGAGTGAACTTTTTTCAAGGTATACGCCAATAAAAGCAATGACGTCATATCCGAGGGATTTGAGGTCTATCGATAATTTTTTACCTTTCACTACTTTTAGTTCTTCCAATTTCTTGATACGTACATGAATGGTACCACCGGATACAAAGAGTTTCTTACCCAGATCGGCATAAGATATCTCGGCATTTTCCATCATTTCCTGTATGATCTGGTAGTCCAGTTTGTCAAGATTCAATTTGGCAGACATTTTACGACTTGTTTTTAGATTAAATTCAATATAAAATCAAAATTATTGAATAAAATCTATATTTTAAAATTATTTATTGAAATTTATACAACGAATAGGGTCTTTGTATTAATATTGTGTTGTCAAACAACGACAAAGATCTTATATACTGTGGGGTGATGAAATTTCTGGCAGACATGCCCTCTTGTCTCGGGGGTGAGGATAACAGGACAAACGTAGTGTAGAGCCGTATCAATGGCAACGTTGGTACGACCAGGGTCGACCACTGAACTTTGCGCTATAGCTAACTGCCTCGTGGAGGTTCGATCCCTCCCCCTACAGCTTTTAACATTTTACTAACGCTGTAAATCAATGATTTACAGCGTTTTTTGTTTTTAGGGGTACGGTATGGGGTACAAATACACCTGGCTCGAGAAACCCTTCTTCATATTTTCTACTAATGTACACTTTGCTAAATTTTTCTTTAATAAAAAGACCTCCTGTTACTTTTGAATAATGACAATCATGCGTGAATTGCCGATATCAATTCTTCCCAAAACTTTATGGGCCTTATGCACACGTCTTCTTTGAAATATTTCATCTAACAATTTTCGAAATTTTTCAAGTGTCGGCCACTTACCGTCATTTGCATTGATATATCCCTGAAGAGCACCGTCAATCTTTTTAGACGCGCAGGAAAGTAGTTCATTAAACAATGCACTATTCTCGCCTTCATATCGCATTCGTTGATTTTTTAAATCCCAGTCGGATGGCTTGACTCTATAGGGTAAGTAGTATTTATATGTACCATACATATGATTTACGTGCGCACATATCGCAGTTGAACTGCAGGACTTTGATCTCTTTAAATAAAATCTCACATTCATACTGCACTTTTTATAAAGCAAAGTTGAAGTGAATATTTGTTATCACAAATGCATGGGCAAATTCTGCCCATGCTCCCTGTTATCCGATAGTTTAATTGCACGCACTAGACACGGCGCTCCTCCCGTTCTTGCCATTTTTTAGCAACGTTGGCTGCATTTTCCATCGGTGATATTCGTATGTATGTATAAAAAGACTTGTCTGTTTTATGTCCAGTGATAGCTCGAATCTCAGCCGGTTGAAGATCTCTTGCCAAGTATTCATTAGTAGCAAAAGAACGTCGGGCAGTATGTGACACTATAAATTCATATTTAGGTTTAACTAATGAAATTTTCTTTCCGGCTACAAATTTGATAATAACAACCTCTGTTTTCAGAAGTTCGCAACCTGAACAGATCTTCTTAAGATATTGATTGAATTTCTGATTGGAAATCGCCCTAGGAAATGCTCCATCATATTTTTCGATAATAACTTGCACCTCATTTTTCAAAGGGATATAAACGCGATCTCCGGTTTTAACTTGGATTAATGTCAAAATATTATTAGAAACAGCCTCAATAGATAATTGGGAAAGATCTGAGAATCGTAGTCCGGTATAACATCCAATTAAAAACAAATCTCGAACGGATTCCAGTCGCTTGCAGGGCGATAAGTCTAGTTTACGCAATTCAATGATTTCAGTTTCGGTAAGATAAACGGCATCTGTTTCAATAGAAACCGATCGGAATCTACGATGCGTGAATTCCATATTCGTAGTATATCCCACCTCAACTGCTTCGCGCATGAGCACTTTGATATTGGTTATAAGTTTTCCGATTGTATTTATAGCAAGTTTTTTAACCTGAGTCAGATAATCAACAAAGCCGTAATAAAACTTCATATCGATTGATTCAAATTCAATCATTCGTCGGCTCACCTTTTCAAATGCGCACAGATGATTCATCAGATTTCTCATATTACTGATCGTCGTTCGTGAGAGCGGTATGTTCTTTCGCGTGTGAAGACGACTGCCGGATTCCATCCGAATTAATAAGTCTTCAAAGAAGCTCCAAAATTTACATGGTACATTTTCTATAATCCGAAATGATTTCCGCTTGTGAAATATGTTGTCCAATATATCTCGGAAAGACTTTGGAGTAGGGGCATTGCCATGATGGGTGTTCTGATATCCGTAAAAAGCAGTTATAATGCTTCCCGAGATATTTTCTAATCGGTGGTTGAGCTCGAATACACCACTATACTTTGCTCCATTTTTGACTCTTTGTGCTTTGAAGTTCCAGCTTGATGGGTGAATTTTTTCTAATAGATAATACTTGTAGCATACCATATTATAATTAAAGCGAGCAAAAATTACAGACTCGCGAGAATAATTAGGTCTTTTTAAATAGAATTTTACTGTCATAGCTTTATTGTTTAGTATTTAAACATAAAGCTGTGATGTATTTAAATTATTGCGGACTTCGACAATTATGCAAAACAAGTCAACCAAGATGTTGTCACATCAAAAACAAAGGGTGCTAAACGCACCCATTTGTAATAACTGTTACTGATACGGATTTTTCAACTTACGGACTATCAGATCTTTCGCAGGTGGTTTATGGCCTGTAACTGTTTTCGCCACTGTTTCTACCTTTAGGACCTCTGCACTTTCTCTATTCGCGTCGTTCCATATAGGAGCATCAGATCCCCAGTAAATCCTGTGCACAATTTCACCTTGTTTGGTTTTTCCAAGTTCACTATTGCCCTTGCCCGTTCGCAAGGATACGTATTCCCCTTTTTTAATTTCCTTTTTGGGGAAACGAAAAAAATGGCGCATGACATCGGAAGGTTTACCTACCGCATCGAATGTCTTATCTACTACCGCGTAGTCATTGAGGTTAATGTCTGCGGTAGCCTGGAGTAGTAAATACTCTTGGCTTGCATCGCCATCTTTGGCGAGTCTTGAAATTTGTAAACTCATACTATTCGTATTTTTTTGTTACGTGTTTATGTTAAAAACTTTTTTAATTCGCTGATCATTGTATCGACGCGCGGATTGCTGACATTTTTATACCGCAGTTCAGTGGCCTGCATGACATCCACAACGATGCAGTAAGACGGATTTACCAAAAACTTTTTACCATAGTTCGCCGAAAGGAACCGATGGACGAGTTCAGCGAACACCGCGAGTTCGTCTTTTTTGTAACCATATTGATAAGCAACGAACCATACCGCTCCTACCTGCGCTTCATCCCCTGTTTTATTTTTGTAAGTGAAGACATAGCTGGGCAAAACCTGAACGAGCAAGCCTTTTATATTTAGTAGTTCAGCGGTCTTAGGAACATGTATAATCCCCAGTTCTGCGTTGGGCTTGATAGATACCAGGTCAAATCCCTTGAACCCCGAGAGCATACTAATATTACGTTGGTACATTTGCCGGGTCTGCGGGCGCGTGGTTTCTTTGATCAGCTTTGCTAGGTTTCCAATCTTTTCATCAATCAGGGTTGTGTTATCATACTTCCATGCATTAGCTATCGCACTTGTAGCGGGTATCCAGTAATCACCGCCACCACCATCTTTTGACACTGCCGGCTTTTTCAGGTTTTCAGCAAAACTTGTTTTACGAACCTTAGACATATTCTGAAAGTCGATCAGTTTCTTTGCGTTCAGCTTTTGCATGGTTGTACATTTTGTAGGTTAGAAATACCTGACGATATCGTTAGGTTGATATTCCACAGCTTTGATCACGCGACGGCATGCGTTGGCAATGGCGCTGCGTTCACTACTTGAAAAATCAGTCAGACAGTTATTCGTGTTTTCCCGTCCATAGAAATGGTATTTATCTATCGCAGATTCCATGTGTCTTACCACCATCATCAATTTTCCGGTGAGCGATTTTGGAACTCCCCCGCGGTTGCGCGCGTAGGCATCATTCATCACGGTCTGCAAAAGATAAGTGGATAGCGGCAGGTCATTATCACGCTTCCATTCCTTAAGCAAGACCATCAGTTTTTTTTGCGTGTCGCTCAAAGCAATAGACTGTACTGCATTCAGGTCTGTTTTTGTGCGCGACGGGCTCGAGAATAAGCCACCGTTGTTCACGAAGAGATAGCCTAGTGTTTTACTCTTGCGCGGATCGGTGACGCGCAACGGTACTACATCTATTTTTAGAGCGCTTTTTCCGTACTGAAAGATGATCCCGATCGATTTATTCTGTACGCGAACTGTTGCACCACCATATCGATCAGCAAATTCCTCGATGGTTCCGCGTAGATCATCATACATGCTTTCTGTTGAAAAGCATGAAGCGTCAAAAGGTACAGCCATATCAATATCAAAGTCTTTGGCAAGCGCAATACCCTTTTCGGTCGAACCGTAAAAAGTTGGCGCGGTAACCAATCCGCCGTTGTACTCTCTTCGCAAGTATGCAGAAAGTTGGTCTGCTTTCCCGCGCAGGAAGCAATAGCGAGGATCAGACTTTTGTAACGCGAGCGCTGCTGCTCTTTTGTTAAGTTCGCGGTCTGTATCGATGCGTTTTTCGCGCGCATTGTAATAGTCTTTGATTGCGCCCCAGGTAAAGCCGACGGCTCCGCATATCATTGCACCGCCTGCCATATCACGTTTAAACGCATTCCAGTCAAATGGTTTGCCAACTGCAAGTGCAGGCGATTGCCTGGCCACGTTATAAATCGCGCCGGTAACTGCACCCAGCACAAGCCCGTTTAGTCCGTATTCGTATTTCTTTTTCATTCATCAGGAGTTAACCAATCAGCGTATGCCAGCACATCGATCATCGGTGCAGTGGCGAGCGATTGAAGTAAAGCGATCAGGTGAAATAAAAATGCAGTAGCGGGTTTGTCGACTTCTGCTGCACGGTATTTTCTCGAACCGGGATTAGCTTTGTCATCTTCCTGCAAGAAATAGCCATGCGCTGCTACACAACCGATATCGATACAGTTCTTGTATTGGCCGAGATTGTCAATTAATGTCTGGCCTAATGGAGGAGACCAGTCACTGCCGAGTGCGAGGTAGCCTCCAAAAATATGATGCAGTGGTTTCGCTGGTGCCAATCCATTAGCTGTAGGAATAGGGAGGCTTGTGCGATACAGATTACGGACACTTTCGATCTTGCCACATGCGTATTTCAGTTTAGCGGCATCAATCACTTGTTTAGCCTCGAATACTGCATATACGCTTTCAGCCGGAACGATTTTCGCCCCTTTGAAATCAAAAATGAAGGGTGAGTACTGTCGGTCGAATACCACCACATCGATTTGTTCACTGAAGATTCCTTTGGAATCCACGACGAATGCTTTTTCAGCTTGGTATCGCTTTGGTAAATAGGTCTGCAGAAATTCAAGCCAGATGTTTTCGGAGGCATCGCCTTTACTTCCGGGATGACCAAGGGATTTTCGAGCGATGTCCAGCTTGGTATGTATGTCTTCATGCAGGCTCTGCAGAAGTTGAGATAATGACCATTCACTCATATAGTTTGTTCTTTAAAGGGTGGAGTAGGTTGTATTGACTTGGTGATTTCAATCGCGCGTTTACCATTAACTGCCTTAGATGGATAAGCATCCAATAGGATCGTCGGAAGCAAACGCTGAGTCAGGTCGGAAAATGTAAAACCTGGCGAATTTTTGGTTGATGTTCCCGTCAAGTCGATAATCGCTTCAATTTCCTTTTGAGTCAACCCTAGTTCGATTAGTGGTTTCGCAAGAACCGCCTCGCGCTGCTCTGCATTCGGCCGTCTGAATATGAATATATCCGCTGCACGCCTTCGGATGGCAGGATCCAGCGCGTCGGGCCGGTTGGTACACATGATTACGGCAGCTGGTAAACGGCCATTTCCCAACCGATCGATACCTCTGATAAAAGCATTTACCCCAGCTTTATCTTCATGGTGCATCTGTCCACCCTCTCGCGATTGTGCGAGCGCATCCGCCTCATCCACTAGAAGAATCACCGCGCCACGCGCCTTACCCTTACCGTGAGCCTGCACTTTTTTGGCCTGCTCGATCGTATGGTCGAACGCTGCTGTAACAAGACGGGTCATCTGGCCCACCATACCCTGCCCTCTGGTGGAGAGGCTTAAAGGCAAAAGTGTGATCGCGACGTCTTCCTGTCTTGCTACGGCATCGCCGACAGTTTGAGCTAGTTCAGACTTACCTGCACCTACATCGCCCGCAAGGATCACCAGCGGCGGGCGACTGGTCATCAACGAAAGGGGTACCTTAGCGCCGGGGTGAAATTTATCAGCCCAGTCGTGAATACCTTTTTCATTTACCAACAAGCCCAATATCTTGGTAAGCCTGCTTTTGATTTCATCCAGCCCCACCAGCCTGTGAAAGCGTTGCTGCATATCTATATCGGGGAATTCGATGGCGGGTTCGAATAATTCACCCATGGTTGGTTTTAAGTTTTCCATGCTAATAATTTTTTACGGATGATCGGTTAAGGGATCTGCCACCTGAACTGTAGCTTTTGTCTTCCTGCATATAACCGGTAATGCCTGGCTGTGGGGTACCGGAGCGCTGGAAGGGGAGCGTATTTTCGAATGCCGCCTGCTCAGCTGCTGTAAGCTTATCAAAAGCTGCATTGTAGCACAGATAAGATTTGAAAGAAGCACCTGAAACATCAGCACCCGATCTTATTTTTCCTGGATCGTCATCAGCCGTTCCAAGAGAAGACAAATCGCTTGCAGTATAGCGAAGGGTTGGCTCAATCCAGTTGCCATCTTTTTGAAAACCATAGGTGACCTTGTCAACATAACCGTTTTTCAACAGCGCTGTTAATTCTTCCTCGAACTGCTGAATACGAGTATCCGTGGGCGATCCATACAAACGCTGCATTCGTTTCAGGTCGGTAGCCACTTTGGAGGCTAGGTAACGTGCGTTGGTAACCGTAAAAGTCTGTGAATCTGTTTGGGTATAACTTGAATTCATGGTAATCAAATTTGAAATGAAGGGCCGAATACTTTCTGCCAGTAATAAATGGTTTTCTCTTTTGTAGTTGCCGCCAGTGCAGCATCGATCGCATCGCCGGCATCGCCGGCCGCCTCCACGATCGCCTCTGCCTGCGCGTTGGTATAGCGCGAGGCCGCGTTATTCTTCGCATTCACCGGGTCAATGATCTGCACCCACTCGGAATACTTTTCCAACTCGGAAACCTTGTAATAGTCTGTGAAATAGATCAGCTCTTTTAAATTGGAGGTGGACAGGTAAGTGAAGAAATGCTGCAGGCCCTCCGGGTAATCGGAGAAATCTTTACCTTGATCCAACAGCTTGCACATCACCAATTCCACCATGAAGGACTTGAATTTGAAGTCGGCGTTCTGCTGCTTCATAAAACGAACCCATTGTTTGGCAAGCCGTATCACCTGTGCGAAATGGGTGGGCTGTTTGGCTTTACGACTGCGGATGAACTCCAGGTGTCGAGGGATACAGGTCTCCAAGAAGGAGCCATCGTCCTGACTCACGACCTTTCCGTACCAGTTCGGGTCGCCATCGTAAATCACGGGAACGACATCTACTTTGAGGCCCGAGCCACTGAATGAAAGGGTCACGCTGTAGGTTTTGGGCTGTACCTGTTCGGGTTTGAGATTGGGGAAAGCCTTGCGCAGTTTTTCTGCAAGGTATTCCAGCAGCCCGGCGATATCTTTTGGTGCATCGGATCCGCTTATATAGCAGGCGATATCGATATCGTTCAAGCTTTTCAATGCGGTGCCCTTGGGAAGGCTGCCGGACTCCTGCATTTTCTTTAGTGTAAAATCCGGGTGATCCGCTAAGTAATTTTCAACCCTGGAGCGTACGCCTCTCGCTTGCTCGCGCAGTTCGTCGGCTTTTTCTTTGGGCAGGTTCACTTTGTCTTTGGCGAACTGCGCGATGTCGGCATGTGATACGTGTTCTCGTGACATTATATACGTTATTTGTTTACAGTCCGGTATAGAGCTGAGCACCACAGCCGGCTTACAAGTACCTGTGAACCGTAATCATTTTTAAATGATTGTAGTGATAACCGGACAACGTATAGAATGCCAGTGAAGGGAAAAAAAGGCGGGTACTACTTGGGAGTAACCTCTATCCGCCTATATTTGTACCTGAACACTGTGGAAAAGAAAGGCTTCCGACGGCTCGACACAACCATTATTAAATGCTGTGTCGTTTTTCTTTATCCATTTTGTCTATACAGCCCGGCTAAAAAGCCGGGCTTTTTTATCCCGTTGGTCTTGCCTTTAAGCGCAAGCCAGCTTTATAATTTTCACAGTCTTAGAGTTCCGTTACCGCTGTTTGCAGAACCTGAGACATTTTAATTTATCATCATTTCTTTTTAACCGGTTTCTTTTTAACCACCGGTTTTCTACCTTTTGCTTCTTCCTGCTGACGTTTCTTCTGTTCGATGAGATCATTTAAGTCTATCGACGGAAGAATATACCTGCCAAATGGTGCGTTCGCGGTAAAGCTGCTGATCAACCCTCTCAAACTGTTGAGCCCGATATAGATCGTCGAAAAACCCTCCAGTGTTGCGCGATTCTGTGCCTGGAGATCCTTGCTTTCGTCGTAGCTAAAAAAACAGCCTGCTTCTGCATCAATGCTGTAGCCTTTCATCTCTTCGTCCGCATTGATTTTGGCCCGCACCCATACCTGTATCAGCTCATCTTTCCGCACCCCGAAATCTATGTCGATATTATAACTGCTGAAAAGTTCACTAATATCGGCATCGTCATCCGGTGACATAATCCGGAAGTCCATGCGTGTTATTGCAAAATCTACAATCGCTAATGGTGACGGATTTGGCTTCATGCTATTTGTTTAATTCTTTCTTTGAGACTCTGTTTGTCAATCAGGCTGTCAATAGCCTCGCAAGTCTCCTTCCGGCTTGGCGTTCCCCGCAGTTGTTCCATCTTATACCACACACCAGAGCGTACAGGCACCCTCCTGCTTCCAATCTCTTCCACCTGCCCGAAAATAAATTCTGACTTCGGTTGTTCCATACAACGTACCCTTATTTCAAAACAGGCATCCAGCGCTTCTTCAAAGCGGGCCATCATATCCATATTGACATGCTTGGCTCCCCTGAAAAGCTGGGTAATGTAGCTGGCAGAAGTACCAACCGCGGCAGCGAGATCCCTTTTGGTCATGTTCCGGTCTTCGCAGACTTTCTCCACCTCGCTTAAAATACGGTACGACATCGCCTGCGCTTCATGCGTCCTTTCTTCTTCTTTGCTCTTGAATGCAAACAACGCCTGGTATTCAGGGCTTATTTGCAGGTGTTTGAATTTTGTACTCATAGCTTGCGACTTTATGGATGATAGGAATTTCTTTTTTACTCACACCTTCCGACTTCTTCCGTGGATACACTTCTGATGTAACCACAACAAACAAACCATCCGCTGTCCTCATTTCTTTGCAGTAGATCCTGCCATTTTCCTGTCCTTTGAAAAACTTCATGGCAGTGACATGTTTTGATTTTGCGTCTATATCCTCCTTGTCGTAGAGTTCCGTATTCCGGTGCCCCCCAAGAATCAGTTGAATGATATGCATAAACTTCTCCTTGTATCGGTGCGTTTGCAAAACGTACTGCATGATCTCTGCTTCATTCTCAGCATCAATGCAGACCGCTTTTTTCCCGTCAGGTGATTTAGCGAATATCTTACAATGTCTTGTCAAAGTTAAGCAATAGGTTAATATTTACAAAATAAAGCTATAGGTTAATTTTTGCCAATTTTATTTTTAACTTGGCTTTAAATGGATACGAATCTTTACAGGGGGGACAATAAAGATAAAAATTTACAATATATCCGAATCAGATTTTGGTTTAGCGTCCTTACCCATCAACCCCTTATTAGCGAACTGGTTTTCAGTGTTCAATAATCAATGGTTTATGATTTCTTTCCGGTCAGCCAGCTAACTTCTCTTCTGAGTTGAAATAATCCAACACATCGTGGTTCCATACAAAAAATGTAGTCACTAGATCCAAAAAATGTTTGTGTGTTATGGGTTTAGATGAAAGTTCATTTTCAGGCACATCAAACTGGAATACTTTTACACGTTTGCCGATCCGCGTTACCTCGTTGGCTTTTATATGCTTTTCCATCCGCAACACATATTCCTCTTCTGTGTAAAAACGAATTGCGCCATCACAGTGCTTTACCCACCCAGATTCTTTTTCAAATATGGCATGAAAATACCTGCTGCCACGCAGCATGATTCTATCCTGATGCGGCATTTCTTCGCAGGTAAAATGAATTTCATTGCCAATGGGTTTCCAGATGATATCTGTTCGGTATATGTCGCTACTGGAGGGGAATTCAGCAATAAACTGTGTGTGTTCGGGAACAATAAGACTTTTGATGCGTTCCCAGTCAAATGCAGTTCCGTAGACCTGCATTTTAAACATCATGGGATTAAAGGTTTCAAGTGCTTCGTGAATTAAAGGATCCAGCCTGACTTTAAGTAAACCTGGGCGGTCGATACTTAAGATTGCCTCTAAGAGCCAATGACTGGAATTGGTCGCATTGGTACAGGGTAACAACATGAAAGCTTCTTCACCTTTGGTAAATCCGCCATAGGTCACTTCCAAATCATCGCATTTGACCATCATGTTACGATCTAATTCCACATCGACCAATACTGCGTGTTCGTAGGGCTTTGGGCGTGGGTTACTTGCACACAGTTCCAGCATACGCAGCTTGTCTATCTCATCAGATACCAGGGAAGTAAAAATGAGAACTTTCTTTTCCATCATATCCTCCCTCCGGGTTACCAAATGTCGGATATCGCTTTGCATCATATACCATTCCACCGTTTCATCAGAAATGGAAGCCAGGTCTGACAACAACAAATCATGCGCAGGATGTGTCGTATCATGATAAACTTCTGATACTTCAAATAAGGGAGCCATGGTTGTTTGAGCAAAGTGATACAGGGAGCTGAATTGCATACACGATAATTATTTTTCATTCATAAAAAATGCGACAGACTTGATGCTATGTGGTATTTATTTTTGAAGATGCAGATTGATAAAGTTGATTTATGATTTGCTCGAAAGTGCTTTCTGGGGTTTTCCTGATAGCTTCAAAAATGATATACCGGAAGCGTTCCACCATCGTTGGTAGGCTATAAACCAATTTAATATTTGCAATCTGATCACTATTGCCCTGATGAAAATAAGAATTACGTTGTGCGTAAGCATCCCTTAATATCCTTTCATAATAATCTGCTGCGTTTGTATAGTCCTTTTCATTCATTTCATAGTTATAGTATTCCATGAAATCCTGAACAACCGCATCATCCAGCGTCTTCACCCATTCAGGTATTTCGCCTGTCATGATCGATTTTGCAGCCTCATGCGCTTCCTGCATTGACTGTTTATATTTATCACGCGGGTAGGCCATAAAACTGAAGGCATACATCAGTTCTTCTATTACTATGCCTTTCCTGACACCGGGTTCACTATGAACGCTCGTGATAACGGCGATCTTTCGCATAATCCCTCCATCATTCATAAAGGCCTGCATGAGCGCTTCCAGCCAATGCCAATGACCCGGCATTTCCCGCTCGCGAACAGCTTTCAAAAGAATATGTTCACAAGCGAAAATATGATCCCTGGCCGGCCCCTCGTATTGCCTTAGCGTATCGAAAGCATTGTTGCGCGAATGCTGTTGTTCGCAATCTTCTTCCGTAAAGACACTATCCCGCCGCTGGCTGGTCCAGCCCTCTCTTGAATGATTGTCCGATGCAGCAACTACATTAGCTTCCAGGTCCAGCATGAAATCACGTACCAGTTTAACCGAAAGAACCAATAACTCACGACGTATAGTTTTTCTTGCTGCCGCATGTGCGTTATGACGGGAATAAAATTCAACTTCTGTTGCAGCAATGAAAAAGTTTTCCGGTGGTTCAAAAAATTCTGGATGTTCCTCTCTTAACCACGCTAATGAAGCGTGATCGCGGGAATAGAAATGCACTTTATCAATTAGTATATCTATATTCTTGTCAAGGCCGGAACCAAATATGCGGTAATAAAAAGTAATCTTGGAAGCGGGTCTGTCCAGAAAAGTAAAGATTGCCTCAAATTGCTGTTGCAATGTTCTGTTCTGCAAAAATGTATTTTTCTCTTCATCCGTAACAACATCAGGAGGAAATGGAAATTCATCCATCTCCCGACTTAATACCTTGGGAATGGCCTCTCCGATATACCCCTTATCCCGGTTGCGGAAGAAGTATTCCGTAACAAGAATTTTTGTATGTGATTTAAAATCTTCCCTGTGATGTTTTAAATCATGCGGGCAAGTAAAAAATGAAATAACCGCTTTCAGCGAAGTTTTAAACATATCCGTGTCCAGCGATTTTTTAAACGATGTAAAAGCATCGATAAACCGGGTTGGATTTGCAGAAATTAGTTCGGATGGTTTCTTTGATTTAGCAAGTTCTTCTATCACTATCGTAACCTGATCAAACTCTGAAAAGCTTTCAAGGTATTTTTGCTCTTCTTTAAAAAACGGATGTTGCAGATAACTGTGTACCGTAGGCCAGCACTTCCGTTCGTTATGGGTGAGTTGAAAAATGATTTTTTTGGTTAAAGAAAGTGGGTTCTCTAATTCAAAATCCACGCACCTACCAGCCTGTGAAACAAACAACTCAAAATACACAGCAAAGAAATTGGCTTTCTCCTGTACTTTTGGATCATCATTAGTCAAAATAGATAGTCTTGCCACGCTTATTCATTAGACGGTTTTGGGGGAAAAGAGGGATCGTCATATTGCGCAAGCACTTCTTTATTATAAGCTATCCGTTCGTTCTCAAATGGATTTAAAAATGTTTTCAGGATATTGACATCTCCCCTGCGCAGTTCATTGTCTCCTAAGTTCAATGAAAACCCACGGAAACGCCAATGATCCTTTACAGCAAGATGCCCGAATTCATCCGTATATTTTTCATATTCCATGATGCCATTCAATTGAAATCCATCGGGACTGAAAACACCGACCTGGATAGGCCCGCCAACAGTAGGAATATGCGCGTCTTTTATGATGGTCCTTAAAATATGAAACGCCGTTAATGGTTTAGGTTCGCTCTCCCAAAACTTTCGCGCTTCACGTTCAGCTTTTCCATCCCCCATAATGATCAATTCACCCGCTGCCGTTTTAATCTCTTTTTTTTCGAACACAAGGCCATCCGGCCCATTGAGGTCAAAACCAAACTCGTACAATCTAAACATCGTAGTGACCGGGCATAGGCCACCAAAAAGAACCTTAGCTAAACCCCCTGCCTGATGAATGTCAACAAGCCCCTGAGAAATCTGTTTATAGATACTAAAAGCTATCTCAGATAAGTTATCCATTGTCGTATCTGAGTATTGCGGAATTGCTTGCAGGTTGGAAAGCACTTCTTCTGTTGAATCTGCAAGGATACTCCCGTTCATATAGCTGCCGGTAAAACACATTCCAAAATTGGTTTGATGGAGCAATTTTGGCGCTTCACCCGCAGGTGCAGCATCAAAAATTCTGACGTTAATTTTGAAGACTTTGGGGCTATCATCGGTAACGACCCTTTTATATGTATCAGTTAATCTCGAATCAGATATGAAAAAGGCTTCTACGTGCGTTTTCCAGGCAAGGCAGAGTGTCATAACCAGTTGTTTCCACCAAAGTTCAGGCTTTTGCCTGGAATTAACCTGTCAGGTTAATTTTGAAATCTGGATCAAATTGCGTATCATAAAAGAAACAATATGGCACAACGAACAGCAAAGGATACCTGCCTGTTATGCAAGCAGAAATTGGCAGATAAAACAGGATCACACTATACCCCGGCGGGGATTATCAAAAGGGTAATCGGCAAAAGAGATTATGAGGAAGCGTATGGGCTGACCGCAAGTGAAGCAAGCACGTCAAAATTCATGGGTCGTTCCAACCTGAACAATACCAGTACAACCATACAGAAACCTGAACATGTAGAAGATCATATCTTTTGCTCCGATTGCGAGGAAAGGCTTGGCATTTTGGAAGGTATCTGTCATCCTGTGTTAGATAAAATGATCGATGACCTGGAAGCTGAAAAAGTATCCACAAAGAAAACAGCAAAATTCAACCGTTACGCCGTCCTCCCTAAAGTTCATTCGAATATAATGCTGGTGTATTTTTATTCGGTTATCTGGAGACAGGCACTGCAACAGTTACTGGATTTTGGCACCCATATTTTCGACGCGCAATTTATGGAGGACTTGCGCAAAATTATCCATACGGAAATTTATAAAACCACACAAGAAATCATCGATACCGATATGAGCGATTATCCTCCTTTATCGCTGCTATGTACACCGCATTACGACGACCTGACTGCATGTTTTATTAACCCGAATACCACCCCTTCAAACCCTGAATTGTTTTATGTCGGTCCTTATAATGTACTTGTTTGGCATCAACCACAGGAAACCGCCGGCTTCCTCCAAGCAACCGGTTTAAGAAATTCATGGAAAGATAGTGGCCTTTGGTTAACGAATACAACAAAATCAGTAGTAGGTGTAATACCAAAAAACACATGGCAGGATTGCACCGGAAATATGCTGAAAAAAGAGGCCAATAAATACATCAGCACGTTGGTTAAAAAAGTACAGCAGGCAACGGGCTTTCCTTTTTATTACTGTTACCAAATGTTGCTGTCACAAACGAATAGCAGGTATAAGCAAACCGGAGGTGATTATGTAGCGTGTATGCATCAGATTGCAGATGAACTTTCGGAAACTATTCCTATGCCTTAGCCACACTAGACCCAGAGCCGGGGTAATATTTCGTGAGGTAATTCTGGCTGGCTATGCTTTGCAGACCAATGCGATAATACAAACCAAAAATAGTATTACAGAAGTCCGAAATCAGAAACTTAAATCTGAAATCAATGAGTCGGGGCAATTAATGGGGTAAAAAACTTGTTTAACCTATGCTAACCGCCATTAACCATTATTTACTTAGTAAAGATAAAACATAATGGTAATCAAACAATTACCGTTAGCATTGGCAAAATTGTGGCTAGAAAAAAGACTTCTTCCCCTACAGCAAAGCCATCCGTCTAAGGCGGATGGCTTTTTTATTTTTTAGACTTTGCACTAGAGATAACTGTCCGCCTAAGGTGGATTCGATCCCTCCCCCTACAGCAAAGCCATCCACATTAGGCGGATGGCTTTTTTATTTTTTAGACTTTGCACTAGAAATAACTGTCCGCCTAAGGTGGATTCGATCCCTCCCACTACAGCAAAGCCATCCACATTAGGCGGATGGCTTTTTTATTTTTTAGACTTTGCACTAGAAATAACTGTCCGCCTCAGGCGGATTCAATCCCTCCCCCTACAGCTTTTTAATACAAAGCGCCTTGTAATATTCTTACGAAGCGGTTTGTATATAGGTCAAAAGCGGTAAGATAATCTATAGAGCATACTAGTCTTTGGTTTAGGCCTTGTATTAAGTATAGCCCTCTAAAAGTCATCATGCATATTCCGCCTGAATAATGGCTTCAGAAAACCTTTCCATTTCTTCTAGTTGTGGACTGCATTGTAATAAAAAGAAATCAACTCCAATTTTTTCAAATTCTCCTATACGATCCAGTACTTGTTGAGGTGTTCCGGTTAAACCTGTTCTGAGTCCACGATTACTCACAGAATAATCTTCCAGAGAAACTTTTTGTTCCAACTGTGTACCATTCAACCATTGTTGGTAATTCTCATAACCTGCTGATCCGATTTTGATATTCGTGATCCTTTCTAACTCTCTCTTTACTTCCGATTCCGTTGATCGGATAATACTGTATGCTGCTACACCAAATTTCATGGGTGGCAACCCTTTTTTATCTCTTCTTTCAGACAGGTCTTGTATTCTTCTGGCAATCACTTCCGGATCATCACCATGCATCACATACCCATCACAGGTAGAAGAGATCAAATCTTTGGCCTTTTCACTTTCACCACCCGCATAAATAAAAGGTCGTGGATTTGAGATTGGCTTGGGCTGTAATACATTATCCTTGACGCTGTAGTATTTACCGGAAAAGTTGAAATGGTCTTTTTGCCATACACCATTGACCACAGATAACCATTCTTCTGTTCTCGCATACCTGTCGTCATGTTGTTCAAATTGAACACCATATTTTTCCGCTTCATCTTTCCACCAGCTACTCACTACATTCAATGAAAGTCTGCCATTGCTGATATGATCAATATTTGCAGCAGCTTTTGCTAGTAAAGCAGGATTGTGAAAAGTAGGTCTTACAGCAACCATCAGTTCAATACTATTGGTTACAGCTGCTAGTGCCGCCGCTGTACTCCAAGCATCTATGCTAGGTGCATGAATACCTTTGATATCATTCAAATTCAATTCTGCAATCAATGAAACACTATAACCCAAGTCTTCACTTCTGATCGTAAGTTTTTTTATATAATCCCAGTTGGCTTGCATGTTTTCATCTTCTACATTTCTGAGCCAACCACCAAATACAGGTAACCAATATCCAAATTTCATAGTGTGTTTTTAAAATGTGTGTGCGACTTGCGAAGCTTCTTTCGCATAAATTTTTGCTTCGATAAAATCAACCAATCTTTCATGTGGATTAAAGCCAATCACATTCACCGCATCAGCTACAAAGTTTGAAAGAGCATTCACATCATAATAGAGAATTTCACCATCGCGGTCATCGATGATGTACTCAATACCACCAACATCAATACCTGCCGATTGAACAATTTTTTCAACGGCATTGATCACTTCAGCAGGTGGATCGTATGCTTCTACTTTTAATCCGGTCTTAGGTGCATCCAAAGCACAGGCGTTTCTTACCAATTCTTTTCCGTCTGTTGTTTGACAGATATCTGCCGGACAAAGATTGAAGGACTCTCCGTTGGTATATACTTTGATAGCATACAAAAATTTACCGCCTAGTGTTTCTACTCTTGTTATGTATCCGCCTCGTGCAGGAATATATTCTTGCACCAACGCAGTGTGGTCGATACCAAAATCAATCTGGTTTTGCATGATATCTTCTGCAAGACTTGACTCTGAATTGTATTTAACAATACCGGCACCGCTTCCGCCAATATTCGCTTTCACCACAATCGGAAATCTCAATCCATGGGTCGCTCTTACCAATTGGCTGGTATGGTTCACCACTTTAGCTTTGGGGTATTTATAACCCAGTTTATGAATCAGGGAAAGCTGATTGGCTTTGGATGTTTCGTACAAAAATGCTTTGTATCCATTAATTGTTTTAACGCCACTGTCTTCCAAAAATTTCAAATAGGACTGTGTGTAGAAAATCCCCTGTGTTCCATTGCGTAAATAGGCAGAAGGACTCATTCGATTAAATACCAGACTGTACTTTTTGGAACTGTCACTAATGTCAAACTGATGATTCACTGCATCAATTTTCTCAAAGGGTAATCCTCTTTTTTCTAATTCCGTAAATAAGGGTTTGAACCAATCGGGATGCTCGTAATAAATAGCTATGGGTAACATGTTTTTTGCTCAAAATTATATAATTCTACTAATTTAGTAGACTTTTATTTTGAAAATAAAAATAATCATCTATTTTTGTCTACTATTTTGGTAGACAAATGAAATTTAGCGTTGTGAAAAATGTTATCACTAACCCATCAGAACTATATCGGGCAAATAGAAGTTTAGTTTGCCGTCAACCCCTATCAGTATTGGTATTTGCTGCTATCCCTACTTGCTGCGTTCGATGTTGTTGTTGATTCTTCGCTTCTACGGTCTGTTGCTTATTTGAAACAGGCAAACTTGCCATTTGATTTCTTTTTATTCATTTATTGTAAACAAACAAACTATGTATTTACATGTACAAAAGATATTTCTATTATTGAGTTTTATTGTATCTACTCAGATCTCTGCACAGAAAATTGTTAGTAGAAAAGTATCCGATGAAAGTGAAAATGCACTAACTAAAAGACCTGTTGAACAGCTTGCCTCAGCTATAAAAAAACAAGCTCCTAATCAGGTTGTCTATCCGATGATAACAACTAAAGCTGTTATCGGAGAATTAGCAGGTAACTGGCGTGGAGTCTTTACGCTAAAAACCGGTGTTGAAGCTCCATTTAATTTTATCATTCATGAAAAGGACTCAGTACTAAAAGCCTTTTTGGTGAATGGAGAAGAGCATTTCCCCACCGGTGATATTCGTATAGTAGATGACTCTATTGTAATTGCATTACCCTTATTTGATAATGAACTTGCCTTCAAAATAGAAGACAATGCCTTAACAGGTGTACTGCGCCGACAAGATTTAAGAGGAACAGTGACTCCTGTGAAGGCTAAAAAAGGAATGGTATATCGTTTTAATGAAGCATCTTCTTCCCCTATTACAGATATCAGCGGTACTTATGATGTGGTTTTTCACAATAGCAATGGTAAAGAAGAAAAAGCTGTAGGGATTTTTAAACAGAAAAATGGAATCGTTACTGCTACCTTTTTACGTGTTACCGGGGATTCACGCTTTTTGGAAGGCATTATTGAAGACAATGTAATCAGACTTTCTTCTTTTATCGGTTCATCACCGGTACTATATGAAGCCAAGGTAGATAATAACGGACGTATACAAGGTGAGAATATCAATGCTAGGTCTTCCACTCCTTTTACTGCCGTACCCAATGCTGAAGCCTCTTTGCCTGATGCGTATTCCTTAACGCGATTAAAAGAAGGGAATGATCGATTGGTTTTTAATTTTACAGATGCAAATGGCAATATTGTAAGTTCTGAGGATCAAAAATTTAAGGGTAAGCCATTCATTATTACCATTGGAGGTACTTGGTGCCCGAACTGCATGGATGAAGCAGCTTTTTTAGGACCATGGTATAAAGCCAATCGAGACAGAGGAATTGAAATCATAGGATTGCAATATGAACGTCAGACAGATAGTCCTTTTGTGAAAAAAGTTTTTGATAGATTTCGTAAACATTATGGAATAGAATACACTTTAGCATTGGGTGGTGTAGCGGATAAACAGGTTGTGTTAGCATCTTTGCCTCAATTGGAACAGTTTCTTTCTTTTCCTACCACCATTTTCGTTGATAAGAACGGCAAAGTAAAAAAGATACATACAGGCTTTTCCGGACCGGCAACAGGAAAACATTACACTGCTTTTATCAATGATTTTAATGCAGAAGTAGATGCTTTACTGAAATAGAATAATGCTATTCATTAGAAAGTTTTATGAAAAAGGAGATATGAAAACAGTCATATCTCCTTTTTTATAAGAAAAAGAATTAAAAGTATCATGCATCATACAAGTAAGCATAATATCTTTTTTGTGTGCTTTTATAAAATACCAAAGGAACCAAGCCTAAAACAGTTAACAATACTAGAATAGAATTATTGGGTATAAATGCATAAAAAATAAAGCCAATCAATAATAATCGGAAGTAATCAAGATAAAAGACCCATTTCTTTTGCTCAATCATAGCACCGGAATTGATGATGCTGATGAGTATGAAAAGACATAATAAAATTTGCTGTTGCAATGTAAAAAATTCGGTTAGTAGTAATGTGAAAAATAAAACAACCAGTGTTAGTATTGTATTCAGGAGAATCAAACGCTGTAAGGAGAATTGTATACTTTGCTTATTCCGATTCAATAATTTTATTTCAAGGTATTCTCGATGAATTGGATCGATATCATCCGGCTTCCCGAACAGTACTTTGAATTTAGCTTTGATGCCTTTCGCCGCTCTTAGTGCCAGTAACAATTCAAGCTGAAAGTGAAAATGTTGCCATAAAAAACTATAGCTGTTCAAAGGCTTGGTAAGTCATATTTGGGCTCTTCTTTTTCTTCTGCAAATGTTCCTAAAAGCTTATCCCAAATGATGAGTATATCACCATAGTTTTTATCCAGGTATTCAGGATTACTACTATGATGTACCCGATGATGAGAGGGTGTAACAAAAATATATTCTAACCAACCCAGTTTTCCAACCAGTTGTGTGTGCGTGAAAAATGGGTATACCCCATGTATGATCAGGAAAATAGCAATCATGTCCGGAGGAAAACCTAAAAGGGGTAAGATCGACCAAAATAATCCACGTGCGATTGCCTGAAAAATAGTAATCCGCGTAGAAACCGTATAATTAAAATCATCACTCTGATGATGTACCACATGAACACTCCAAAATAAATTCACTTTATGACCAAATCGATGATACCAGTACCATACAAAATCTGTGATCAAGAAGATTAGTACCCAACTGATAAAAGTTGGGCGAATATCAAAAATTGCATAATGAGCATATATCCAAGAAAAGACAAAATAAAATGTGCCGGTGGTAAGTAGATCTGTTACCCTTTCGGCAATGCCCACATTCAAATTAGCGATTGACTCTTCAAATTGATGTAGTTTTCTTTTTCTTTTTTGACTGATATGATATTCCAATAAAATGAAGCCTATAAAAAAGGGCACTGCCAGTGCAAGAAGATTGATTTTTGTCATAAATACTTTCCCTGTTGAAGAGTAAAAATAATTTTAAATTATTATCCTACCAAATTGGTAGACTTATAAAATTCTGATAATTTTACACGTATGCAATTCCCATTCAACAAATGTTACCGAGCATATTATTGAATAGCCCGACCAATTTGATCCGTTATCATCAAAACAGTTTCAAATCATATACAGTCACGTGGCCGAGTGGATAGGCTGAGGTCTGCAAAACCTTCTACGATGGTTCGAATCCATCCGTGACGTCTTTTTAAATAAGTCTTACTAAAATAACAGCGTAAATTTCAACTGATTGGGTTGAGTCTTTCTCTTGCTTTTGTTCGCGAGTCAATAGTGGTTTGGATGTGTTGATCATGTTGTACTTTCAACTTAGTTTTCCTTCAACACAAAACATCATAACCAAATGGGAGCATTTTTATGTAACAAACTGACAAGCCCATTCTTTTCATTCAGCCCTATTCACCCACTGCCCCTATTTATTTGAATCCCTGTCCTTATTCACGTTTCTATTCCGAAGCAGATATAAATCTTTACACTGCTTAAAACAGAAACGTATGAAAATGAGATCTACTCTGCTGATCATAGGCTTATTAATATGTATATCGGGCGCCTATACCCAATCAGTACCATCTATATCCGGTACTATTACCGATGATCAGGGAAAACCTGTTCCATCTGCTACTGTTTCACTGGTACAACAAAAAGACTCTGCATTGGTGAAGTTGGCCGTGAGTGGCAATAATGGACAGTTTGAATTCATTAATATCAAACCCGGTAATTACAGGATTACAGTAACATTGATCGGTTACAATAAGCAGTGGTCTGCACCATTTGCATTTGCTAACGCTGCTGTTGCCGTTCCCACCATAGCGCTTGCGCCCAGTAACCGGGGAATGAGTGAAGTCACTGTTACCGCTCGTAAGCCTTTTGTAGAAACTAAAATTGACAGAACCATTATCAATGTAGAAGCATCTCCTACCAGCGCAGGTTCTAGTGCTTTGGAAGTATTGGAAAAATCTCCCGGTGTAAGTGTAAGCAATGAAGGCAATATTAGTTTACGTGGAAAGGCAGGTGTAATTGTGATGTTAGATGGAAAACCTACTTACATGTCTGCTACTGATCTGGCTAATCTATTGCGCAATATGCCTGCATCAGAATTGGATGTAGTAGAAATCATGACCAATCCATCTGCACGTTATGATGCTGCAGGTAATTCGGGTATCATCAATATCAAAACAAAAAAGGGAAGAAACAACGGTTTCAATGGAACCCTTACACTTGGTGCAACAGCTTCATTATTTAAACCGGAAGATGCCTTGTATGTCATTCCAAAATCACAAAACAACTTTACATTCAATTATAAGCATAATAAGATCAATTTCTTTGGAAGTTATCTACCTAATTACTTTCGAGGCAGACAAAACTTGACGATCAACAGAAATTTCTATGATGCTATGGGAAATAAAGATGGGGCATCTGATCTTATTACACGTTTTCAATTAGGCAATTTTAATCAAACACTCAGATTAGGGTTAGACTATCAACCGAATAAGAAAAATATTTTTGGTGTGGTGATGAGTGGATTTGTATTCGAAGGCAGACCTACACCTACTAGTATTTCTACCATTAAAGACAATAACAATGCTGTTTTATCAAGCCTGGTATCGAATACAAAGAACATCACGAGCTTCCGTAATTTTACTGGGAACCTCAACTGGAAACATAATTTCGATTCCACCGGCAGGGAGTTAACCGCGGATATTGATTATGTTACCTATAATAACACTTCAGATTTATTACTTACCACAGATGTATACAATAGTGCAGGTAATAAAGTAGGACCTACCATTTTATTGGATGGCCATATCCCTTCCCTAATCAATATCTGGTCATTCAAATCGGATTATGTACAACCTTATAAAGGAGGGCGCTTTGAAGCAGGTGTCAAAAGCAGTATTGTGGAGAATGATAATGAAGTAGACTATCAACGGGAATTACCTGATAAAACATGGATACCCGATAATCGATCGAATCATTTCATTTATCGTGAAAATATCAATGCCGTATATGTGAATGCAAATAAGCAATTGGGTAAATGGACCTTACAAACCGGTTTACGATTAGAGAATACAATTGCTAAAGGGCGACAAGTTTCAAATGATTCAACCTTCAAAAGAAACTTCACTAATTTATTCCCTAGCGTATTCTTAAGTTATGCGTTCAATAAACAGAATCAATTAACAGCTTCATACAGCAGAAGAATCACACGCCCCAATTATCAGGATTTGAATCCGTTTACTTTCTTCTTAGATTCTTTGACATATCGTGTGGGTAATCCATATTTATTACCTCAATTCACTCACAACGTTGAATTGACTTATGCATTCAAGTCAAAGTTCATCTTTACTTTGGCAAGAAATTCTACAAATAATGTAATCTCGCAAATACTGCGTCAAAATTCAACAGAGAAGATCACATTCAATACTTCAGAAAACATCGCCAGCTTTGATAATTTGAGTTTATCCATCACAGCACCTGCGAAGTTTGCTCCATGGTGGAATGCCAATTTCTTTGTCACAATATTCAACAATCATTATAAGGGTATTTATAATAATGATCCTATCGATATTTCCTTTACTTCTTTCAATACCAACATCAACAATAGTTTTGTACTGAGTAAGAAGAAAGGGTTGACTGCTGAATTGAGTGGCTTCTATCGTCATAAAGCAGTAGATCAGTTGGCAGTATTTGATCCGGTTTATTTATTAAGTATTGGATTGCAAAAACAGGTCATGAAAGGCAAGGGTACATTAAGAATGAACATACGCGATCCATTTGCATGGCAACGCTTTAAAGCAACTACCCAATATGGTGATGTAGATGTACGTACCGAAGCCAGACCCGATGCCAGAATGGTAGCAGTTACCTTCTCCTTACGTTTTGGAAAAAATACCCCCGGCTCACAGCCGCGTAAAAGAAATATCGGTTCGCAAGAAGAACAAAGTCGTGTTGGGGGAGGAAATTGATCATTAATCAACCGGTATTACACCATAAAATAATCCAATATCGTAAGTAAAGCCTCCAATCAGGAGGCTTTACTTTTAATCAGCCCTGTCTATTTTAATGCTTCTTTCACAAAAACCAGGCTTCGTGGCGTCATTATTGTGTGTCATAGGATAGCAAATAACAAAACCATGGAGCATTACACCTTACAAACCCGCTTTGTTACAACAGAATCAAAGGGTAATAACTTATTGAATATCCTTACCCGTTTGTACAATAAGATTGCCTATTTGCACGGTTGTCATTTGTACATCATCAATCAGGATGCAGAAAACAGTGACCATATTCTGGTGACCGAATTATGGGATTCCCCCGAAAGTCACCAACAATCACAAAGTCTGCGCGATTTCCAAGAAGCCATCTCCCAAGCCACCCCTCTTTTAGCCATTGAACCCGAAAGAAGGGTGTTGAAGGCTGTGGCGGGGAAAGGATTGTTATAATAAGCAACAAGAAATAAGGAACAGGAAACAAGGAAGTGTCAAGGTGCAGGAAACAATAAAAGAGATCCGATTGCATGAAGGCTTGCAGCGTGTAGCTTATAGCTTGTCGCTTCCTTGTTCCTTGTTCCCTGTTCCTTGTTTCTTATTTCCTATTCCTCTGTTTTGTACTTTTGCCCGAATGGGACAGAAAAAGTTGATACGATTTGAAGCCATCAAAGGGTTTGATAACGTGCTGGAGTACCCGGAAGGGATGCAAGGTAAATGGAAAGATTTTTTTAAGAATGATCATGCCATTACCCTTGAACTGGCTTGTGGTAAAGGAGAGTACGCTGTTGGACTCGGACGCATGTATTCCTATCGAAATTTTATTGGGATTGATATCAAAGGAAACCGTATTTGGCGCGGAGCAAAAACGGCTTTGGATGAAGGACTGAATAATGTGGCATTCATCCGCTCTCACATGGATAAGATCACGAACTATTTTCAAGTGGGAGAAGTATCTGAAATATGGATTACATTTCCCGATCCTCAATTGCGTATTTCTAGGGCTAAGAAAAGATTAACCCATCCTAAGTTTCTTCGACTTTACCAACAGATTTTATCACCCAACGGATTGGTTCATTTGAAAACCGATAGTCCTGATTTGTATCAGTTTACTTTATTGGTGACACAACTATATGGATTGACATTGGTAGAACAGTCTGATAATATCTACGCTCAGCCCCATATAAAACCGGAATTGTGTATCAAAACGCATTATGAAGGCCTAGACATTGCACAAAGTAATCGGATTCATTATCTATGTTTTAGATTAGACAAGGAATTACCTTTAGAGACTGATACGATTTTAAAAAGCCACCTGCATGAACCGGCAACTGATAGAGGGTAAAGATTTTTACTACGATGAACATGGTTATGTCGTGTTCACAGAAGCTTACCATATAAGTAAGGGATACTGTTGTGGACATGGGTGCAGACATTGTCCATTTGACTATGAATCAGTACCCGAACCCCGTCGCTCAGAATTACTCACTCAAAAACAAAAAGCGACTGAGCCAAAAGCGTAAATTGCCTGTATAAATTTCATACAGGTGCCACCAAAAAAATCAACTGAAAAGCCCAGGACTGTATTGCCATCCGGCAGTAAAGATGTTTCTTTCTTTGAACAGGTATATGATGTTGTACGCCAAATACCCAAAGGACGTGTTACTTCTTATGGTGCTATTGCTGCTTTCTTAGGCACTAAAATGAGCGCCAGAATGGTGGGCTGGGCGATGAATGGATCTTTTCAGGTACAACCAAAAGTACCCGCACATCGTGTTGTGAACAGAAACGGCATGCTAAGCGGGAAAGCGCATTTTGCTACACCCACATTGATGGAAGAATTACTAGCCAAAGAGAAGATCAAAGTGAAAGATGATAGGATCGTAGACTTTGAAAAAAAGTTTTGGGATCCGGCGGTAGAAATTGGTTTATAAGCTGCAAGCTTCACGCTGCAAGCCGCAAGATTTTTGTAAAACAATACTGTTTCAAATCAATCACTTGTGGCTTGAAGCTTGCAGCTTGAGGCTTGTGCCTCATAGCTCCTAGCTTAAGTATAATAAGGACTAATCATCCAATACACCACCGGCCCCGTTACTGCTACGTAGAACCATAACGGCCAGGTGATCTTCGCAATTTTTTTATGTTGTGCATATTCACCGGTGAGACCTCTGTAAGCAGTGAATAAGATGAAAGGAAGAATAATTGCTGCTAGAAAGATATGGGTGATCAGAATGATATAGTAGACTATTCGCATACTACCCACCGCTAGTTTTTCTGCTTCACTTACCAAGCCATCGTGATCTGAATCACCAAACTTGGCTTCTCCTGCTAACAGATGGTGGGCAATATAAGATACCAGAAAAGCTACTGATAGTAATAAAGCCAACATCATGATTCGCTTATGCAATGCATAGCTTTTTTGTTTTACTGCGACCAGTGCTGCTACCAATAAAACAGCTATCGATGCGTTGATGAATGCATTGATCTTGGCGAAGACATGCACATCAAAATTTACACCAATATCCAGTTTAACTCTGCCAAGTACTACCACCGCTGTAAATACTACAACAGAGAATATACCGATGAGCCAGCGGGCTTGTTTGTCGTTTTTGGGGAGTGAGGGTTCTAGCATAATGATTGATTTATTGCCACTGAATGCACTGAATAACACAGAATCATTCTAAAAGTTTATCCGTTTATTTTACGTCTGCTTCTCATATACAGCACAAAGAATATCACAGCTAAGACAATGATCAGCCATAACCAACTGAGATCTACGATTTGCATAAATACGGTACTCTTTTTCTTTTTGTCTTTTTCGAGCATCAGAAATCCAATGTCTCTGGCCAGTTTTGAAAGAGAAGTGGAATCTAGTCCATTGTAATATCCTCTTACATAACGGTCTTTGTCCAATAGTACAAATCGTGTCGTATGCACAAAATCCGGGCTCATAGGTTCTTCACTGTACGAATCCACCTTTAGTTCTTCATACGCAAAGCGATAGATAGAATCTTTACTTCCGGTCAGCATCCACCAATTATCGTGGTTTACACCAAAGCGATCCGCATAATCTTTTAATACACTTACTGAATCATGTTCGGGATCTACCGTAAAAGAAACAAATTGTACAATGGAAGTACCGATCTTATTGCGAACATTGCCACCTTTCAAAAATGACTGTTGCAGTTTCGACATATTTCTGGTGAGTCCCGGACAAATGCTCCTGCAACTGGTGAAAAAGAAATCAACCACCATGATCTTGCCTTGCTTATCATACAAACTCACTGTTTCGCCGAGTTGATTCTGCAAGGTAATGTTAGATGTCTTGTGCCAAACGCTATCTGTGACCATCTTACCTTTCTCTACCCTCGTGACTACGGTATCCAGTAAATATTTACGTGGCATATCCACGGCTGACTCACTAGCATATTTCAGGATCAGGTAACAAAGAATGGGAATGAACACCGCAACCATCAACCCCAATATTGCTTTCTTATTCATAATTCAACAGTATAAAAAAACCATCGCCAAAACAGCGATGGTTTGAACAGTAATAAGGTTATAACAAGTATCTCTTAGTGTTTGTTTTCCACCGCACCTTCACCCTTATGTGTAGAATCGGCATGAGCACCTGCTGCAGCGCCATGTGATCCATGTTCTTTCTTCTCTACTTTGATGGTGCTTTGCTCTTTGAAATAAGGATCGTATGTATTACGCAAATTTCTGAAAGAGTTACCATCGGCAAGGAAAGCGATGATGAACCAGATGAATAAAGCCAAGGGAACCACGATCGTCATGATCAGGTTTTTGATCTCATGTTTCAGGTGCATGAAATATCCAACGATATAGAATGCTTTTGCTAACATCAGAATGATGATAGCACCTTTAATAGCAAGAATCAAACCTTTGTTTTCCATACCAATCATCCAGAAACCAAGTGCCAGTTCAATGATGGTTAAAACAGAAAGTATGATGGTTACTTTTTTGATCTCACTGGTACCGCCGCCATGTGTTTCTTCGTGACCTACTGAATGTGACATATCAATATCTTAATTAAATGAATGAATGTTTGATTAAACCAGATAAAAACAAGTGAATACGAATACCCAAACCAGATCTACAAAGTGCCAGTACAATCCGGCTTTTTCAATCATCAGGTAATGTCCACGCTGTTCAAATTTATCCATGAGTGTCATGATCAACATAACAATATTGATAATTACCCCTGAGAATACATGGAAACCATGGAAACCCGTAATGGTAAAAAAGTAATTCGTAAAGTTGGTTGAAGAAGCAGTTCCATCAGCATTCAAGAATGGATTGCTACCCCACCATGCACCTTCATGATGTAAGTGTGTCCACTCCCAAGCCTGACAACCCAAAAACGCCAAACCACCGATGATGGTCCAGATCAGGTTTTTAACCACGCCTTTTTTATCCATGTTATGTCCTGCATGCACGGCCAATACCATGGTAACAGAACTGATGATTAGGATAAAAGTCATGATACTAACGAACACCAACGGTGCATTCATTCCTTCAGGAGCAAAAGGGAAACTTTTGAAGACCTCATTGGGGTCAGGCCATCCATTGGTTGAAAAGCGGATGGTACCATAAGAGATCAGGAAAGCTCCAAATGTGAAGGCATCACTCATCAGAAAATACCACATCATCAGTTTACCGTACTCCACATTGAAGGGACTCTTTCCTCCACCCCACAATTTGGTTGTTGTTGCAGTTGTTGTCGTTGCCATGATCGTTCTAAAAATTTCGTTACAAAAATATTGGCTGTTGTTCAAAAAAGGTGAATAAACCCTAACTTTTTCTTGAACTATCCGATCCAATTATAAAAGATGAATAGATAGATCCAAAGTATGTCTACAAAGTGCCAGTAAGTACCCGCTACTTCCACCGGAATAGCGCTGTACGACTTCACTTTGCTGCTATATGCACGAATAAACATCACCAATAGTGCAATAACCCCGCCCAATACGTGTACCATGTGCAAACCGGTGATCACTAACAGAAAAGAGGCGGCAGAATTGCTTTTAGGTCCCACCAATGCAATATTGCGTGCCTCGAGGTCATTAAAGCCCATGTATTGTAGGACGATGAATAAAACCCCCAATGCAGCAGTTACCGTCATCAACGTACGGTAACGCCCCATTTCTCTGGCTTTAAAAGCTTTTGTAGCCAAGTACATGGTTAAACTGCTTACTAAAATCACTACCGTAGAATACCAAAACACGATTGGCAGGTCAAATTCCAGCCAACTGCTTTGGTTCTTTTTTACGATGTAAGCACTGGTCAATCCGGCAAAAGCCATCACAATGCTACCCATCGCCACCCACATGGTGAATTTGTGTGGGTGAATTCTTTTTGGTTCGTTTGTTGTCGCACTTGTCATCAGCTCAAATTTTTGTGAATGGTGAATTGTGAATGGTCAATGTCTTTTTTCACCATTGACCATTCACGATTCACTACTTTATTTTATCCGCCAGCAAAGCCAGCAACACGATCGGCAGGTAGATATAACTGCTGAACATTACTCTTCTGGCTGCTTTTACGTCCATGTCTTTGTATAGTCTGACACTTTGCACTACCATGAATAGATTCGCTGCTATCACTATCCACATACTCGTTTCACCGGTCAATCCAAAGTAGTAAGGCAAAATACCTACCGGTATCATCAAAACCGAATACATCACTGCTTGTAATGCGGTGAATTTTGTTGGTCCCAGATCAGAAGGCAGTAATTTAAATCCTGCTTTACTGTAATCACTATGTGCTACCCAGGCAATGGCCCAGAAATGTGGAAACTGCCAGAGAAATTGTATGCCGAATAAGATCCATCCGCCAGCACTAAAATCATCATTGCCTGCCACCCATCCAATCAAACAAGGTAATGCCCCAGGGAATGCACCTACCAATACCGCTATTGAATTGATTTTCTTTAATGGTGTGTAGATATAAGCGTATAAAAATAAACTGAAGGCCGACAATAGTGCTGATGACAAATTGAAGAAATACCACATCATGGCAACACCTAATAAGCCTGCAATCAGCGCAAACACATAAGCTTCCTGTTGTTTCATTCTGCCATTCGCTACCGGTCTTTTTCCTGTGCGCTTCATCATGGCATCGGTATCTTTTTCTACCGCCTGATTAATAGCGTTGGCACTTCCTGTTACCAACATACCCGCAATAAAAAGAACTACGATCATGCCCAAATCATACTCCACCACTTTAGGCGCCAGCAGATAACAGACCACACAGGAAAAAACCACTGTAAAGCTCAGCGTGAATTTAATGAGCTGAAAGTAGTCTTTTACCTTGGCCGCCACTGAAAAGGAAGCGGAATCTTTTGTATCTGCTGTCATGTATTTTAAGGGTCTCTTATACAACGAATATCGATACCATGCTGCTAATCACTAATCCGTTACTACGATGATATCCTTTCTTTGAATCTTAAAAACAATGCTCCCGATGTGCGGGAGCATTGTCAATATTAAGTACCTGCTTTTGTTATGAATCATGCAGGTGATTGATCATTTAGTGATGACTTTCATCTGCTCCCACCGGTGTTGTTTGTGCAATGAATTCTTTGCCATCCTTACCGTAGTCATAAGCCCAACGATGTACTTCAGGAATTTCTCCCACCCAGTTACCGTGTCCGGGCTTGATCGGTGTTGTCCATTCCAAAGTAGTAGCACCCCATGGATTCAATGTAGTCACTTTTCTTCCTTTGAAAATAGAATAGAAGAAGTTGAATAGGAACAATAACTGTACAGCGAATACAATCATCGCTACGGTACTGATGAATCTGTTCAGCTCCGCAAATTGTTTGAAGCTTTCCCAGATGCTGTAATCGTAATAACGACGTGGCATACCTGCCAGACCTTCATAGTGCATTGGCCAGAAGATCAGGTAAGCACCTGCGATGGTTACCCAGAAGTGGATATAACCCATCGTGTTATTCAAATAACGACCATACATTTTAGGGAACCAATGGTAGATACCCGCAAACATACCGAACATAGAAGCCACACCCATTACAATATGGAAGTGTGCAATTACGAAATAAGTATCATGCAGGTGAATGTCCAATGCTGAGTTACCTAACCAAATACCTGTTAAACCACCGGAAATGAATAAGCTTACAAATCCGATCGCGAACATCATACCCGGCGTGAAACGAATATTACCTCTCCACAATGTCGTTAACCAGTTGAACACTTTAATAGCGGATGGTACAGCGATCAACAATGTCAAGAGTACGAAGATGGAACCTAAGAAAGGATTCAATCCCGTTACGAACATGTGGTGCGCCCATACCAAGAACGCAAGAATTGCGATCGCGAACAATGATCCGATCATCGCCATGTAACCGAAGATCGGTTTACGTGAGTTCACGGAAAGGATCTCTGATACCATACCCATGGCTGGTAATAAGATGATGTATACTTCGGGGTGACCTAAGAACCAGAACAAGTGCTGGTAAAGGATAGCGCTACCACCTTCATTCGGCAATGCACCTGTACTATTCAAGAAAATATCTGACAGATAGAAACTGGTTCCGAAGTTTCTATCGAAGATCAACAGAATAAAACCAGAGAACAATACAGGGAAGGATAATACACCCAATACTGCAGTGAAGAACAATGCCCAAATGGTCAATGGCATACGTGTCATACTCATACCTTTTGTACGCATGTTCAATACTGTAGCGATATAGTTCAAACCTCCCAATAATGAAGACACTACGAACAATGCCATGGAGATCAGCCACATATCCATACCAATCTTAGAACCCGGTGATGCATCACCCAAAGCACTCAATGGAGGATAAGCTGTCCAACCACCGCTGAATGGACCTGTCTCTACAAACATAGAAGACAACATCACGATACTAGCTGCAAAGAAGAACCAGTAGCTCAGCATATTCATGAAAGGAGATGCCATATCACGTGCACCTACTTGCAAAGGAATTAAGAAGTTAGCGAAAGTACCACTCAAACCGGCAGTCAATACAAAGAATACCAGTACTGTACCGTGTGTAGTAACCAAAGCATAATAAGCTTCCGGGGTAATACGACCACCCTTTGCCCATTTACCCAGAATATCTTCTAACCATGGGAAAGTAGCATCAGGATAACCCAGCTGCAAACGGAAGAGAACACTCATCAAACCACCCAATACAGCCCAAACCATACCGGTGATCAAAAACTGTTTAGCGATCATTTTGTGATCCTGGCTAAACACATACTTCGTGATGAAAGTCTCATGATGGTGATGCTCATGATGATGATCGCCATGACCTTCGTGTGTGGTCACCGCTCCATGTGCATGCACTACTGCTTCGTTACTCATAATCTTCTTTTAAAAATTTCTATCAATGATAACAACCGATCGCTATTACGGTTGAACAATGTTTTACAATTTGGCTACTGCTTTCTTTGCTGCTTCAACAGGTTTCGCAGAAGCTGTCTTTACGCTGTCTGTAGCCGGCTTTGGAGCAGCAGGATCTTTATCAGGAAACTGCTGAACATAGTATGGCTTTTGTTTTATCATCCATGCATCATATTCTTCCTGTTCAACTACTTCAATTACCCCTTTCATAGAGTAGTGACCATTGCCACACATTTGGTCGCAACTGATTTCATATTGGAAATCAGGATTATTGGTCATCTCTTTCATTTCTTTGGTGGTGTACTTCGGCGTAAACCATAAGGTTGTTGGGATACCCGGAACTGCATCCATTTTCATACGAAAATGAGACAGACCTACGTCATGAATCACATCTCTTGAACCGATGATCAATTTAACAGGCTTTCCTTTTACGAGATACATGGTTTGTTCCATCACCACATCATCATGGGCTAATTCATCTTCCCAGATCAAGCCCAAGCTATTGGAAGCGTTATCAATGTTCTTGTAATATTTCTTTCCGAAAGAACCATCTTTACCCGGATAGCGATAGATCCATCCGAATTGTTTTCCGGTTACTTCTACTACCATTGCATTTTGCGGAGGCTCACCGGTAAAGAGGAACCAGTTACGCAAACCAATCACCACTAATACAGTGAGTGCTATAGCAGGAATCACTGTCCAGATTATTTCCAGTTTATTGTTGTGTGGGAAGAAGAACACTTTACGAGTATCGCTTTCTTGGTACTTGTAAGCAAACCAGAAAAGAATGATCTGTGTAATGATGAATACAATACCTGTTACAGCCAAAGTAACCCATAACATGGAATCTACTCGTGCCCCTTCCACACTGGCAGCATCCTGAACCAATAGAGTTTTACCATAGTACAATTCATTGCAATACCATACACCAATCAGACCCAATACCAGAAAACCGATCATCAGGAATCCGTTGATCTTATTGTTCTGCTTACGGCTAACTTCTTCTCCTTTCAGTACTGAAACATATTCACTTGCTTTCGCGATCTGGAAGATCACCACGAAGATCAGTACGATTACGGCTGTTGTTAAAAACATTGTCATAATGCTATCAGTATTAAATCAATTTGAGAATGTATTAATTTGAAAATTTGAAAATGAGATTATCATCATTTTCGGTTATTCAAATACATATTCATTTTCAAATCTTCAAATTTTCAAATTTTCTCCAACGGAGTCCTTTCGGACAAGTTCTATACCTGGTGAATCACACTCTCTTTCAAGAAAGGATGATATTTCGGTACCAATGGTTTTTTTGTCAAAGCTTTTCCTACACCCAAGATCATCATACCTACAAACAAGCTCAGAATTCCAAAATCTAACCAGCCTAAAGTCACATGTTCTTTAGACAGACTTCCCATGATCATTTGGTAAAAATCGATCCAATGCCCAAAGATGATCAATACTGCCATAAAAGTGACAAGTGTGTAATTTCTCTTCGATGAGCGCTTCATCAGGATCAACAAAGGACATAAGAAGTTGATGATGAGGTTCAGGAAGAAGATGCCTTTATATGGACCTTGTACTCTGTGTTTGAAGTAAACAGTTTCTTCAGGAATGTTTGCATACCAGATCAACATGTACTGAGAGAACCATAAGTAAGTCCAGAAAATAGAGAATGCAAACATAAACTTACCGATATCATGCAAGTGTTCTTGAGAAGTTAATTCGAGATAACCTTTATTCTTCAGATAGATCACCCAAAGAGCGATCAATGACATACCGGATACAAATGAACTTGCAAAAGTGTACCAGCTATACATGGTAGAGTACCAGTGTGCATCGATACTCATCATCCATAACCAAGGAACGGTAGAACCTACTGTCAATGCAAACCATACGGTGAATAGAGCAGCACGAATGGTATTTCTCCAGATAAAGCTAGCGCCTTTTTCTGCATCCATAGGAGCTTCATCTGCTTCACTGCTCAATTGACGCATTCTCCAGCCTAAAATACTCCACAACCCAATGGTCAAAGTAGTCCAAACGATGAAGAATACAGGATTCAAGAATCCTGCTTTTCCTTTCAGGATCGGATCATTAGCAACCGCTTCACTATCTAACCAATGATAGATATGGTGTTTATGTCCAACAACAACATAAATCAAAACTGCAAACGTGATGGCACCGAAAATAGGCACCATGGTAGAAATCGCTTCCGGAATACGACGGAATGACTGCTGCCATCCCCCCATTGCCATGGTAGTAACACAGATAAAGAACATGCTCGCATTACAAATCAGTGTCCAGAAAATGGTATTGTACATCAATGTACCCCAGAAAATGGTTTGCTCATGTTCATCAGAACTGAAACCTTTGATCACGAGTCCGGCGATCAGGGCTACAAGACCTACACCGATCAGGGCATAAGACCATGTTTTCATTTTTCCGGGTATCTCAAATTGCGTTTTGATAGATGCCATTTTTATTCTTTTAATCATTCTTCCGGACTAAAGTCCGGAGCTATTTGAAATCAATTTTTATTTTGCGGCAGTTGTTGTTGAGGCAGCTGCTTTTGCTTCTTTTTGTTTGTTCTTGATGTACTTAATCACCATCCAGCGTTGCTTACGACTTAATTGAGAAGCATAAGATCCCATTAAGTTCTTTCCATAAGTAAGAGAATAGAACATTTGTCCGTCAGGCATTACCGACACCAATGGATCTGCGATCAGATTTTTAGGTGCTGCAGTATAGGGTCCGTTACCATCTTTCCATAATGGACCATTACCATCCAACTTGGTTCCATGACAAATACCGCAATTGATTTGATACAAACGCTCAGCTTCGATAGTCTCAGCTTCACTCATAGAATCGATTGGATTGGGTACTGCTCTTGACGCAAAATAGTTGGTGGTATCACCCGGAGCATCTTTCGCAATATGGAAAGGCAATTCAGCACCTCTTGGTAAAGTACCTTCTACAGGCATTGCTGTGTAATGAATTCCTTTCTCAGTCAGATTGCTATAATCTGCATAAGACTCGTAGGCACGGCTATAAGCCATATCAGGCATATAAATGGTACCCGGCGTACGCTTAACATCACTACAAGCTACGATGGTAGTTGCAGTGGCAGCAAGAGCTATGATCAGTAATTTCTTCATCTTCTTTCTTATTCAAAAATTAAGCAGCAGCGATTTCTTTGTTTTCAAACGGCATTTCGTCTTTGTCGTAACGACCTAACCACCAACCATCTTCAGCAACCTGAACATCTGTTTCAACTGCACCATTGCTGGTAAGGAATGCTTTCAGATCATCGGTATTGGTTTTATCAGTACACTCGATCACCATCACAAACAGATCATCTGTTGCACGGGGATGGAAATGATGTTTCTTCACAAATGGAGCCAACTGACATAGGTAGCAGAAAGTCAATACCATTCCTACCGCAGCAAACAATACCGTTAATTCAAACATGATAGGAACCCATGCAGGTAATGCAAAGTGAGGTTTACCACCAATGTTCAAAGGCCAGTCGCGGGTAAAGATCCAGCTGATACAGCTTAATGCTGTTGTGGTACCTGTGATACCATAGATGAAACCTGCAGTATGCAAGCTGGTCTCTCTCAATCCCAGTGCATGATCCAATCCATGTACTGCAAACGGTGTATATACGTCATGGATCTTGTAACCTGACGTACGAACTTTCTTCACCGCAGGAAACAATACTGCTTCATCATCAAAACAGCCTACTACGAATTTCTTTTTTGCCATACCCCTTGATCCCCTAGAGGGGAAATTTTGGTTTACAATTATTTTCAATCATCCAACAACCCACTCAACACCCCCTTCAGGGGCTGGGGGTTTAGTGATGAGCTTGCTCATGCACAAACTCTTCCAATTTCTGTTCTTCAATTTTGCCCATTTTATTCTTATACCCTTCACCCGTTGTTTTCAATACATACTTGATCTCTGCAATCGCAATTACCGGGAAGTATTTCGCGAAGAGGAAGAAGCAGGTAAAGAACAATCCGAATGTACCGGCATAGAAACCAATCTCCCAGATGGTTGGACTATAGTATACAGACCAGCTTGATGGTAAATAATCACGATACAGTGAAGTAACGATGATCACAAAACGCTCAAACCACATACCAATGTTTACGATGATACTCATGAAGAAGGTTACAAACAGGTTTCTTCTCATTTTGCGGAACCAGAAGATCTGCGGACTCAATACGTTACATGCCATCATACCCCAATAGCTCCATCCATATGGACTGAACAGGTAAGCACGGCTATACCAGAATGTGTATCCTTCATATTTGTTTTGGCTGTACCATCCCATGAATAGCTCAGTGAGATAAGCAACACCCACAATAGAACCGGTTAATACGATCACCTTGTTCATCGCTTCGATGTGACCCATGGTGATATAGTCTTCCATTCCGAATACTTTACGAACGATCACCATCAGTGTTTGTACCATCGCAAATCCGGAGAAGATCGCACCTGCAACGAAGTAAGGTGGGAAGATAGTAGTATGCCAACCCGGAATTACTGAGGTAGCGAAGTCAAAGGATACGATTGTGTGTACTGACAATACGAGTGGAGTACTCAAACCGGCCAATACCAGTGAGAGACTCTCATGACGCTGCCAGTGTTTGGTAGAACCTGTCCAACCGAAAGAGGCGATACCATACAAACGCTTACGCAATTTTGTAAAAGCACGATCACGAACAGTTGCAAAGTCAGGAATCAAACCGGAATACCAGAATAAAAGAGATACAGTAAAGTAAGTAGAGATCGCAAATACGTCCCACAACAATGGAGAGTTAAAGTTCACCCATAAAGGACCACGTGTATTTGGATAAGGAAGTACGAAGAACGCCATCCATACACGACCCATGTGGAAGATCGGGAACTGACCCGCACACATTACCGCGAAGATGGTCATCGCTTCTGCAGCACGGTTCACACCTGTTCTCCAACCCTGGCGGAACAACAACAAGATCGCTGAGATCAGTGTACCCGCGTGACCAATACCTACCCACCATACGAAGTTGGTGATATCCCAACCCCATCCAATGGTCTTATTCAGGTTCCACTGTCCAATACCGTAAGTCACCTCACGATAAACGCTGTATACACCAAACAACAAAAGGGCTACAGAGATATAAAAACCAATGTACCATAATTTGGTAGGCTTGGCTTCAATAGGCTTAACGATGTCTTCAGTTACCTGATGGTAAGTTTTGTCACCGTACACCAACGGTTCTCTAAGCTGTGATTCGTACTTTAAATGCATCTGGTCTTATTTTGGTCCATGGGCCATTGTTAGTGGTCCATAGTTATTTTAGATCTTTTGTCAATGGTGAATTGTGAAAAATTGACAATTCACAATTCACCATTCACTTCTATGCGTGTTCTGCTTCTTTTTTAGTTTCATGCTTCCCTTCACCATGAGCCGATTCTGTGTTACGCACTTTCGCTAAGTAAGTAACACCCGGTAATACGTGCAGTTGCTCCAATACATAGAACTGACGGTTCGGATTCTCTGTTCTCACCATGGTGATGGCGCTATGCTTATCATTGGCATTACCAAAAGTGATGGCGTTGGTAGGACATGCCTGCTGACATGCTACTTTGATATCGCTGTCTACCAATGGTCTGCTTTCTTTCTTCGCTTTCAGTTTGCTTTCTTGTAAACGCTGTACGCAGAATGAACATTTTTCGATCACACCACGTGAACGTACAGTTACATCCGGATTCAATACCATGCGGGTAAGATCATCGTTCATGTTCATTACCACATCGTTTACAATACCTTCCTGGTTGTTACCGAAGCTGTCTGATCCGGTGTAATCTGACCAGTTAAAGCGACGTACTTTATATGGACAGTTGTTCGCACAATATCTGGTACCGATACAACGGTTATAGGTCATTTGGTTGATCCCTTCTGAGCTGTGGTTGGTAGCTGCTACCGGACAAACGTTCTCACAAGGAGCATTATCACAGTGCTGACACATCAGCGGCTGGAATACTACATTCGGATTATCCATATCACCGCTGTAATAACGGTCGATACGTAACCAATGCATTTCATGTCCGCGTAATACTTCAGGCTTACCTACTACAGAAACGTTGTTCTCAGCATTACAAGCCACCACACAAGCACCACAACCGGTACAAGTGTTCAGGTCTACACTCATGCCCCATTTGATACCCGGTCTGTCATACACCGGATAAATGGTACCCTGACTTTCAAACTTCTCCAATCCACCCCAAGGCTTCAGTTCATGATCGCGCTCTTCACGGATTTCTGTTGGATGTTTTTTATAATCAGCGAGTGTCAATTCTTTCATTACCTCGGTACGATTACCCTGTGTAGTATCGTAACGATTGTGTGTTTGCGTCAATGCAACCGGATATTTTTCTCCTGTTACAGTGATCTCAACACTACTATTGCTAAAGCTTACTACACCATTGCTGATGCTTGCCAGCGGGAAGGCATTTTGTCCAACACCTGCGGCTGCTTTACCAATATTATTGCTACGGCCATAACCTACCGCGATACCGATGGTATCAGGATGTGTGCCCGGGATGATCAATACAGGCAGTGAAATTTCTTTGCCATTGGCAACTACTTTCACCACTTTCTTTGGAGGATTTACTTCATAAGCATCCGCTTGTCCGCCATTATTCAAATCAATATCCAGCATGGTTCTCGCCAATGCAGGAGAAACAATTACATAGTTATCCCAAGTAGCACGTGTAACAGGATCCGGTAATTCTTGTAACCATGGGTTAGAAGCACCTTGTCCGGCACCGATACCTACTTTTTCATACAACACCAATTCATACTTTCCTCCTTTCTTACCGGATGTAGCAGCGGCAACAGCAGCTCCTACAGCAGCTCCGTTGAAAGAGCCGGGCTTGGTAGCTGATTCACCTATACTGATCACACCATCTTGCAATGCTTTGTCCCAACCGGTTTGTCCGCCCAGTTTAGCACTCCAGAAGTTTTTCAGATAAGCGAGATAATCAGATGTATTACCACTCCACTTTAGCAAGCTATCTTGCCACTGACGTGTTTTGAATAAAGGATAGATTGTAGGTTGGATAAAAGAGAAGTGTCCTGTTTTTGCTTCTGCATCACCCCAGCTTTCCAAGTAGTGATGATCAGGCACTACGAACTTGCACAGTTCAGCAGTTTCGTCCATTTTAGAAGCAAAAGAAACAGTAGTTCTTACTTTTTTCAGTCCGGCTTTGAATTTCTCAGCATCGAACCAAGTATAAGCAGGGTTTGCACCATACACCAATAAAGTATTCACGATTCCTGCATTCATGTCTTCCACCAATCTCACAAAATCAGCATCCACACCGGCACGCTGATGATTCAGCACACCCCAGTTGATGGTAGTTCCACCGGCACCAATGGCATTGTTGATGGCGTTCACAATGATCTGAACATTCACATCATTGCTTCCTGCTACCACCAATGCAGCACCTTTATTTTCTTTCAAGGTTTTCGCTGCTTTTTCAATACCGGCTTTCAGTTTTGCATCACTGATTCCGTTTACACCCTGACCATTTACTGCACTTAATAAAGCGGCAGCGATAGCACCTGTTTCAGATGGGCGGTGTAAATATTTTTCATCGGCATTAGAACCGGTCAGAGAAGCTACAGATTCAAAATGAATGTGCTTGCTCATGCTTGGGTTCTTCTCGTCGATCTTTTTACCGGTAGCATATTGTTTAGAAAATTCAACCGGGCTCAACCAGGTACCGAGGAAATCAGCACCCAAGCTCACAATGGCTTTTGCATTCTCAAAATGATAAGAAGGAATACCGCGAACACCATAAGTAGCTTCATTGGCTTGCAACATGGCGCTGTAGGAAACAGCATCATATGTTATGTGGCGGCTACCCGGATTCTTAGCGAGGAATTCAGCAATGATAGCTTTAGTTGATGGAGAAGTGATAGTGCTGGTCAAAATCACCACATTACCACCTACTGCACCGGCTAATGCTTTATCAATGGCTTCGAATGTTACCTCTTTACCATCAATGGTAGGGAAGCGTAAACGAGCAGTATCATAGAGGTCAAGAACAGAAGCCTGAACACGGGCAGATGTACCGCCTTTAGTGATCGGGCTTAGGTCATTACCTTCAATTTTAATCGGACGACCATCACGCACTTTCGCCAAAACACTTACTACGTCACCATCTTGAACATAAGTGGTTGCATAGTAATTAGAGATACCGGGAACGATATCTTCCGGCTTATTAGCAAAAGGAATGGCTTTCTTTACAGGCATTTCACAGCTTGCAGCTACGGCAGCAGCAGCAGTGCTAAAACCCAGGTACTTCAGAAAGTCTCTGCGCGGAGCAGCTGTTTCCAGGAAACTCTTGCTTTCATCACCTACAAAAGGCAACTCTTCCTTGAATTCGTCTTTTACTTCTTTATTGTAAGCCTCAGACTGATTCAGCTCTCCAAAACTTTGCCAGTACTTTTTTTCCATTGTATTAGTTTGAAAATTTGTCCCGCCTCAGGCGGGATGAAAATTCGAATGATCGTTATCCTCTCATTCTAACTTTCTTTCGGTACAATATCTAAATCTTAATTCTAATTGAGTTCTATTCTGCCTTACACAGAACGATTAATAGTGACATTTCTGACATTCAGTACCACCAATCGCTTCCACAGTAACACCTTTGGTGCTATCCATTTTTCCGCTCTTCAGATCCTGATGGTATTTCTCATAAATGCTATAGAAACCATTGTCTTTGAACTGAACTTGTGTTTCGCGGTGACAATTGATACACCAGCCCATGCTTAAATCAGTGAACTGTTTTACCTCACCCATTTTCTGAATCTCACCATGACAAGTCTGACACTCAACCTTACCCGCTTTTACGTGCTGAGAGTGGTTGAAGTATACGTGATCAGGCAGGTTGTGGATACGAACCCACTCGATTGGTTTTGCTTTGGAAGGATCCCAAGGTTTACCGGGTTCAAAACCTGCGTATTTGTATAATTTTTGAATTTCTGCTGTACCATTGATCTCATCACCATCTTCTGTGTACATTTTCTCACCATTGTACTCATTAATAGACATGTGACAGTTCATACAAACATTCACAGAAGGAATGGTTGCTTGCTTGCCTTGGTATACGCCTGTATGACAATACTGACAGTTGATCTGATTGATACCTGCGTGTACTTTATGAGAGTAATAGATAGGCTGTTCAGGTTGATAATCTTTACTACGACCCAATGCCATAGCACCTTTTGAAGTCAGATAACCACCCACTACAAACAAAATCACAGTGATCATAGCGATATAGCTCTTGTTTCTCCAGAAAGGAACAGGTTCTATTGGACTGTGACCTTCGCGCTCATCTGCCAATTTCTTCAGGTTTGCATTCACCTGCAATAAGATCAGGGCTACAACCGCCAATATCAGAGTCAGGATACCAAATAATAAAGTATTGTCACTTTCAGCAGCGGCGGCACCTGGACCTTCAGGATTTTCAGTCTTTGTTCCAGGAACCGGAACTGAATTGATATAAGTAATAATGGCACCAATCTCCTCATCTGTCAGACTAGGGAACTGGTTCATCGCTGTTTTATTCCATGTATTGTACAGGTCATTCGCGTACTTATCCCCTGTTTTCAGGAAAGCCGCACTGTTCCTGATCCAGGAATACAAATTCGCCTTATTCGGCCAACGATCTTCCACACCAGCCAATGCAGGACCGGTAGAGGGCTTATGTACCTGGTGACAGGATGCACAGTTTGTAGTAAAAAGAGCTTTACCATCTTGCGCAGAAACTATATTCACTGTTGAAAAACCCAAGAAAAGGAGTGCACTGAGCAGGCAAATCTTGGTTATGTGTCTAAAAGATATCATATACACAAACGTGGTTCTTGGTGTGGAAAAATATCCGTGAACGGCTGCAAAAATATGACAGGATGCTGACAAAAACCAAACCTTGTAGAATTTTTTTTATCCTTATCTGGCTTGTGTTTCAGCGAATTGATGCATTTGAGACAAAATGAATGTCATGCTTTGACGCGAATATTTGAAATGCCACTGAAGACACAGAAGAACACTGAAGAAGAAAATATTTCTGTGCCCTTCTGTGCCTTCAGTGGCAAAAAAAACTAAAACTGAAAGTTTCCTCCCCTTTTTATCGCATTTTTGGCACATGTTTCGTCGCCTCAAAGAAAAATGGAAGCTTAGTTGGACCGGTTTTATCCTCGTTTTCACCACTTTCGCCCTTGGCGGAAGTCTTTGCGGTTATACCGGAAAGAAGCTCATGGCCTTCACTTCACTGGATAAAGGACCTCTTTATTATATAGTCTACATCATTCTGGTCACCATTATCTGGCCACTTTGTGTGTTAACAGTCAGTATTCCTATGGGACAATTCCCTTTTTTCAAGAACTACTTGGCTAAGATGTGGCGGAGGATCTCAGGAGGGGGGGGGAGTGAAAGGGGAAAAGTGAAAGGTGAAAGGGAAGTCCATGGACCATGGACCATGGACCATGGACAAGAACCAGTACCAAATCAGACATCTAATCTCAAGCGCATAGCGATCTTCGCCTCAGGTGCGGGGAGTAATGCTGCTAAGATCATTGAACATTTGAAAGATCATGCTGCTATGCAGGTGGCATTGATTGTTTGTAATAAGCCCGGGGCAGGCGTTATTCAGATTGCAGCAACACATCAGATTCCGGTATTGATGATTGAAAAAGAAAAATTCTTTCTCGGTAATGCGTATGTAGATGAGATCAAACACCGAAGCGGAATTGATTTCATAGTCTTAGCAGGTTTCTTATGGAAAGTTCCTACTGCATTGATTCACGCCTATCCGAATCGGATCATTAATATACATCCTGCACTCTTACCCAAATATGGTGGTAAAGGAATGTATGGCATGCATGTACATGAAGCAGTGGTCGATGCGGGTGAAAAAGAAAGTGGCATCACCATTCACTATGTCAATGAACATTTTGATGAAGGAGAAGCTATTTTTCAGGCACACTGTGAAGTCACTCCTGATGACACTCCTGAAACACTCGCACAAAAGATCCATCAACTGGAGCATGAGCACTTTCCAAAAATCGTAGAAATGGTTGTGCTTACACAGATGTCTTGATTGCATGATTTCTCTTTCATAAAATTATTGCTGCAATACTTGCACAAATCAACTATTCCCTCTACTTTGTCCTATTAATACATGGCCGTGTGTTGAATGAATAGCATTTAAACATCTGCTTCATGAAGAAGTATGATGTTCACTATAACCCTTAACCAGCATGAAACACGCGCCTTTGCGTAATGCCCTTCTATTGGCATGCGGAATCGTTATTCTCTTTTTAATTTTCTGGGAAACCTATCTAAGATCAACAGGTATCGGCATCTCCTATGACGATGGTCCTGAATTATGGACACATAAACGTTCTCTGGTAACTAAGGAGCAAGAACGGTCTACCGTATTTATCGGATCGTCAAGGAATAAATATGATCTCGATATCGAAACATGGAGATCATTGACCGGTGAAGATGCCATTCAACTTGCCTTTGAAGGCACTTCTCCTATGCCCGTGTTAGATGATCTGGCCAATGACACGCTGTTCAAAGGAAAATTAATGATCGACGTAACTGAAATGCTCATGTTTTCAGCTAATCCGGAAGACTCCCGATTAGCTAAGAAAGGACTTGATTACTACAAAAATATTACCCCCGCACAATGGTTTAGTTTTCAAGTCAACAAGCCTTTAGAATCACAGTTCGTTTTTTTGGAGCGTGATTATTTTTCGATCAAAGCACTCTTAAAACGAATCGACCTCCCTACGCGTGCAGGCATGGAAAAAGAACCGCTCTTCCCAATTGATTTCGGAAGAATCAATTTTGATCGTCAAAATAAAATGTCGGATAAATTTCTAAAGGAAGTTTCGATTCAGGATAGTGTAAAAAATATCTGGTCTTATTATAGCCGAATGGGAGCGAAACAACCTCCACCCACTCAACAATCCATTGACTCTATATTTCAAGTGATTCAAAAAGATGTACAAAAGATTACTGCAAGAGGTGGCAAAGTAATTTTTGTTAGAACACCTTCAAGTGGTGTATTCCTCCAAATAGAACAACAGATTTTTCCGAAAGAACATTTCTGGAACAGAATACTCAGTGTGACAGGTGCTCCTGGTATTCACTTCATGGATTATCCTGAGCAACAACTGATTTGTCCGGAAGACTCCCATCTTTCTCCAACCGATGCCATTACTTACACAAAAAGTTTGGTGAAAGTGCTCGAAACAGAAAAAGGATGGAGTTTCCCTAACAAAACAAAAAGCAATTAATTACCACCACCCAACTACTATTTTATGGTTTTCAATTCATATACATTCATTGTTTTCTTTCTTGTGATGATGGGATTGTACAATCTTCCGATATCCTGGAAATCAAGAAAGGTTATTTTACTACTAGGCAGTTATCTTTTTTATGCAGCCTGGAACCCGCCATTTATTCTATTGCTTTGGCTCTCGACTGTTGTTGATTTTTTTGTAGGCCGTGCTTTGTATACCCAAGAAAACAAAGCCAAAAAGAAGCTACTGCTAGTGGTTAGTTTAATTGGCAATCTCGGTATGCTTTGTTTCTTTAAATACGGAGCATTTTTATTAGAAAATTTTGTAACTGTTGTAAATGCATTGGGCATGGATTATCATCCTGCCAAACCCAATATCATTCTTCCGGCAGGTATTTCTTTTTATACATTCACTACACTTTGTTATACCATCGACATGTATAAGAAAGAGAGTAAGCCTGTGAAATCGATGCTGGATTTTTCTCTCTTTGTTACTTTCTTTCCGCATCTTGTTGCGGGTCCGATTGTTCGTCCACCACAACTGGCGCCACAATTTGAAACACCCAAAAAAGCAACGGCCCAACAGATCTATGAAGGCTTATTTTTATTATCCCTAGGATTGTTCATGAAAGTAGTGTTGGCAGATGGCATGCTGGCTTCTCCGGCTGATACCGTATTCGGTGCGCAAAAATCATTGCATTCACTCGATGCATGGCTGGGCGTATTGGCATTCTCAGGTCAGATCTTTTTTGACTTCGCAGGATATTCTACCTGTGCTATTGGTGTTGCTGCCTGTATGGGCTTTACATTACCTGAAAACTTTAAATACCCTTATGCAGCCACCGGATTCTCTGATTTTTGGAGAAGATGGCATATCACATTATCAGCATGGTTACGCGATTACTTGTACATACCGATCGGCGGAAACAGAAAAGGGGTATTCCGAACTTATATCAATTTAATGATCACCATGTTACTGGGAGGATTGTGGCATGGTGCTAATTGGACATTTGTGTTATGGGGAGCTTTACATGGTTTATACCTATGTATCGAAAAATTATTTCAAGATCGATTTAAGAAAAATGCTGTACCCGAAGACGCTACTGTTGCATTATCCGGTTGGAAAAAAAATATTCCTACTGGATTCTTCAAAGCGATGCTTGTTTTCTTTTTGGTAAATGTAACCTGGGTATTTTTCCGTGCTCCTGATTTTACATCTGCTTGGCGCCTACTCCTATCAATGTTTTCGAGTGTTACAGATAGTATCGTGGTACTGACATCACTTGACGTACTGATAGTAACCATCGTTATAACCCTGATGGTATTGTTTCACTGGCGTATGCGCAATACCAGTGTACTGCAAGCTGCAGCAAAAATGCCTGTATGGTTATTGGGCATTGTATGGTCTGCTATGCTTATCTTATTGATATTGAGTCAGGAAAGCAGCGGATCATTTATTTACTTTCAGTTTTAATAGATCGGGAGAATAAATGAGATTGAAACGATTGTTGTAAATCTCATTTATTCTTCCGAAATTTAAGTAATAACAGGTCTTACCATTGCCAGGCTTTTTCCAATCGCAAGTGTGTTTTGCATCCATCATTCAACCACAAAACCAATCGATATGGAAACAGGAACTTCCCCTTACCAATACTCAATGGCCACACGTGGCATTTTGGGTGGATTATTTGTAGGTATCGGTACTACAGTCATCAATCTTGCTTTTGATCTGATCTACAGAAAAATAACCGGCTATGAGTTTGCAGAATGGGTCAATATCAACTCTATCATTTATTTCACGATTCCAACATTAGTGGCTGCAGGTATAGTGTATGCAGCGATGGTTGAATACCTGAAAAAAGGAGCCCTACTGTACACCTTACTTTGTATTTGTCTGGTAACAATTGTAGCATTCATTCCATTGGGTCCTAATATGATGCCAACAGGTGAACAATTACCAGCCAGTGCCCGCGGACTCACACTCGGAATTGAAATCATCACGGGTATCTCCGGCTGTTTTGCACTGCCCTATTTTGCCAAGCATCCGGATATTTGGGGGTGAGAAAATAAGAAACATGAAATGAGAAATAAGCAATGAGAAAGTGAAGAACTTGCCCCACTTTCTCATTGCTTATTTCATGTTTCTTATTTCTGATTTCTAAAGTTCCACTCTTCTCATCTCATCAGTTGCAGCTTTCTGTTTAGCAGCTTTGCCGGTTTTCCCGAAACGATAAGTGAAGGAAACAGTGAATACGCGGCTGTCTCTTCGGAGAATAAAATATTCATCTGCATTGAGAAAATCAGTCATTCCTTCCATCCAGAAAGTGCGGAAAATATCTCGGATTGAGCAACGTAATGTGCCACTATTCTTCATAACGGGCATAGACAGCCCGGCGTTTAATTGACCGAATGGATACAACAATTCCTGCAAATCATTACGTGAGCGACCTGTATAGGTTCCCGATAACTCCCCGGTTATTTTTTTGCTGATACGAAACTGATTATTCATATTGATCGTCAACTGTGAAATATCAGAGCGATAATTGTTCCATACATAACCGATCAATTTTTTATAAGTATAGATCGCTTCTGTATTCAATGACCACCATTTGGCAGGCTTTGTAGTAAGCATCGAAGAGAATGTAAAATTGTGCATCCTTCCTACATTGCCCTGTGTATATACCAATGATCCATCCGGATCAGTTAGAAACAACTGTGAAAAATAATCTTTGATCAATGAATAAGAAACTGTGGTATGCAGCAATTGCTTGTACTGATGCGACAATTCAAAATTCCAAGTGAACTGCGGTCTGAAAAAAGGATTACCTCTTTCCAATGTATACTTATTGATGATGTTCACAAATGGATTCAATCGCTGAAAAGATGGACGATCAATACGTCTGCCAACAGACAATGAAAATGTATTCACCGAGTCTGCTTCGTAAGTAATAAAACCTGATGGAAATAATCCACTATAGTTTCGGCTAAAAGAAGAATCTTTTACGACCACATTCCCCAACTGATTGGCATCATAAGATGTGTATTCATAACGCAACCCTGCTTGCAAAGTGAACTTTTTGAATTTCTGTTCATACATACCATACGCAGCATGGATCTTTTCTGAATATAAAAAATGATTGCTCATTCCGTAATTGGGTTGCCATGGTGCATTGTTGATACTCATGCTGTAGGCAGCATCATTATCTGTATCGATTTTTGAAGTTTTCACACCTGCGTCTAACTTAGACTGCTTACTGAGATCTGCAGAATAGTTAGCAGTTGCAGATACAATATTGATCAGTGAAGGAATGAAACCTTGTGTGGATTCAGTATAGCCCATACTACCCGCTCTATCACTTCGAAACAATTGCTGGTTACTTAGATCATACCTGGCAGCATCTACATCAATATTTAACTGTGTTGTTTTAGAAAGTTTATGTCTACTGCCAATACCGATCGTTCCGGTAGTAAACTTATTCTCGGAATTGGCCAGTGTTGAAACAGAGGAATCAATTACACCTTGTGGCGTTAACCAATCTGCTTTGGCTGTATTTCTTCCTTTGCGATTGATGAGTGAACCGGAGAAAGAAAAAACAAAACTTACTTTATCTGTTGCCGCGTACTCAGTTCCATATCTCACCGTATGATTCAATCCCCTGTTATTGAATACAGTGGGCTGTTCTAAAATAGCAGTTGGATTACCTGCCGCATCGAAATAGGTTCTTAGCGCGTAAATATCTGTTTTAGTCTTGGAGTAGTTGAAACCATAAGAGAAATAATGACTCCATTTGTTATAGCGATAATTCAATAACAAAGAAGGATTGGTTCTTGGATACCATCCCAAAGCCGCAGCCAATGTGATATTACCATTAAAGCCGATTTGCTTACTTCTCTTTGTTTTGATATTGATGATTCCTGAATTACCAGCCGCATCATATTTCGCAGACGGATTGGTTATCAATTCAATCTTATCTACCTGCGAAGTGTTCATGGAGTTCAGTAGATTGATCAAATCGGCACCTTGTAAATAAGTGGGTTTATCATCAATCAAAACCAATACACCCGATTTATTTCGCAAACTGATACCATTGTTACGATCAATCATAACACCCGGCGACTTCTCCAATAACTCTACAACGGTTGTTCCACTATTGGTAGGTGAGGCATCAGGATTTACAATGAGTTTGCCTTGTTCTCTTTGAATAAAGGGTTTGGAAGATTGAACAATCACCTGTGTTAATTCAGACACACTCACTTTCAATTGAATCTCCAAATACACATCCTTGTTCTCCACCGATACTTTTGAAAGCATCTATTCCAAGTAACCGGTAAATGAAGCTTTGACCTCATAACTACCTGCAAGGATTTGATCCAAAATGGCTTCTCCATTCTTTTTACTGATCACAGATCGAATGCTCTTTCCTTTTTCCATCAGCTCTACCACGGCTCCTTCAATCGGCAACTGCTTTTCATCCGCCACTTTCACAATGATCTGATGTTGTTGTGCAAACAAAGATGCCGACGAAACAAAAATGGATATCAATAAGACAAATACTCTTTTCTTCATAGCAGGTTGAATAGTATGATGGAATCACAAATATCTATTCAAAGTAGATAGATATACCTCAGAAGATAGATAATGGCACTGATAAGATGATATGCGGTTGATGTTGCGTCGATTTGTGATGGAATGGAAAAAGACGAGGCGGTTTTTTACATTTGCGTGAATGGTGAATGGTCAATTGTGAATGATCGATGATTTCATCAATAATAGGTATCTATTCACAACTGACCATTCACCATTCACATGCTATTTCCTACAAGTATTCACCCCCACCAATGTATACAAAGGACAAAAACCAATCACTGATGTAGCTAAGAAGACACCACCTAATACTACCAACACAGTACCCCAAGTACCGGCTACTGTTCCGGTGAAATATAAGCCGGCAAAAACAATTGCCAGTATTACACGAATGACTCTGTCTGCATTACCCATGTTTGTTTTCATATAGAAGTGTTTAGTTAACGAGATTGAAAAACCGTACGATCAGCCATACCAATGCCACACAAATCACACACACTAAAGCCAACCGTAACCATTTTGATTTCATGTTACAAGGTACTCATTAGGTAGTCATTATTTTATGATAATTGTCATGTCAATTGTGAATGGTGAATTGTGAATGGAGTGTATCATTACAAGCAACCCGCTTCCCACACTCACTACTGACTACAGACTACCGACTATTCACCATTCACCATTCACAATTCACCCCCCTTCCCACCGATTAATCCTACACAATTCCCCACTTCGATTTATATTCGAACTTATTCTAATCACCAACTATCTGCTTACTATGAAAAAGATCTTATTGGGTTGCATTGCATTAAGCATAGCAACCGGAATCATGGCACAACGTCCGGTCGGACCTACCACAGGTGCTACTAATATCACGGCTTCTACATCAGCTGCGGCTGATCCAAAAGCGGCATCTTTTAATATTCCATTCAATCCGGATGCCACTGTTAGTTCAGAACATGAAGCCACTATTAAAGGTGTTCGTATTCCTTATAAAGCAACAGTGGGTACTATGCCTGTATGGGATAAAGATGGCAAGATTGAAGCAGGAGTATTTTTCACATACTATGAAAGAACAGATATAAAAGATAAAGCAACCCGCCCCTTACTCATTTCATTCAATGGTGGTCCGGGTACCGCTGCATTATGGATGCAGATTGGATATACCGGCCCACGTATTTTGAATATTGATGATGAAGGTTATCCTATTCAGCCTTATGGCATGAAAGACAATCCACATTCTGTTTTGGATGTTTGTGATATTGTGTATGTAGATCCTGTAAACACAGGGTTCTCTCGTCCCATCAGTAAAGACATCCCAACTACTAGATTCTTTGGTGTTCGCGCAGATGTACAATACCTCGCTGAATGGATCAATACTTTTGTTACACGTATGAACCGTTGGGCTTCTCCCAAATATTTAATTGGTGAAAGCTATGGCACCACACGTGTTTCCGGATTGGCACTTGAATTACAAAATGCACACTGGATGTTCCTGAATGGTGTGATTCTTGTTTCTCCCACTACTTTAGGTATTGAAAGAAGTCCGAGAGAAGCTGCAGCATTACGTTTACCTTATTATGCTGCTACCGCTTGGTATCATAAGAAATTACCCGCAGATCTACAGAAAAAAGATCTGACAGATATGCTACCCGAGGTAGAAGCATTCACGCTGAATGAATTGATTCCCGCCATTAACAAAGGATGGTTATTGGGTGATGCCAAAAGAAAAGAGATCGCCGCAAAAATGGCGCGCTATTCAGGTATCAATGAAAAAGTGATTTTACAAAATAACCTCGATGTTGCTACCAACTTATTCTGGAAAGAATTATTGCGTGAAGAAGGTTTTACAGTTGGTCGTCTCGACTCGCGCTACAAAGGCATCGATAAAAAAGATGCAGGTGAGTCACCTGATTACAACTCAGAACTCTTATCATGGGAACATTCGTTTACACCGGCCATCAATATGTATTTACGCGAAGAATTAAAATATAAAACGGATCAGCGTTACTATGTTTTCGGACCTGTAAACCCATGGGATCGCACCAATGACAGAACCGGAGATAACCTCCGCACCGCAATGGCAGAAAATCCATTTTTACATGTACTGGTACAATCCGGTTATTATGATGGCGCTTGTGATTATTTCAATGCCCAATACAACTTATGGCAAATGGATCCGAGTGGACGTTTGAAAGACCGCATGAGTTGGGAAGGCTACCGCAGCGGACACATGATGTACCTACGGAAAGAAGATTTAGAGAAGAGTAATAATAACTTGAGAAACTTTATTAAAAGAACCATTACAAAGCCTGGAACACCGGCGAAATACTGAGTAGCTAATAGTCGATGGTCAATAGTCCATAGTTAGAGCAATTAGAAATTTCTATCTTTTTTGGTTCTGTCCATGGACTATGGACCATGGACTATCAACTATAAGCCATGAACTATTCGCTTCTCTCCATATACACCACCCCCGGCAAAGGGTTCTCATAATACGCATTGATCACTTTGAAGCCGTATTGTTCGTAGAGTTTGATAGCAGGTTGAAGTCTTTCAAGTGTATCGAGACGCATGGATCTGTATCCTAATTGACGAGAAGCTTCTAATAGTTGTTCTACCAATGCCTTTCCGATGCCATATTTTCTGAATGCAGGTTTTACATAGAGACGTTTCATTTCACAAACGCCTTCTTCTTTTAAAGGCTGCAAAGCAATACATCCTGCAGGTTCATCATTCCAGTAAGCAATAAACAAAGCTCCTTTTGGCGGACCGTATTTCTTTAACGGGTCTTTCACTTCTGCATCAAAACTTTGGAAACACAAATTCTCTTGCAGTTCATCTGCATACTCCAAAAAAAGCTGCCGCACAGTTTCCAATGCGGCAACATCTGATGATATCTTTTGAATGCGAAGCATTTTGAAGTTTGATTTTGTGATCTTTGATTTCTTGATCTGTGATTTCTCGATTTAGGAGAACCCTAACAAATCAAAAAATCACAGATCAAGAAATCAAAGATTATCCCGGAACTCTCGAAATATATTTCTCCACTTCCTTAATCTGATCCACCACTTGTTTGGTAGTAGGCTTGCAGGCTTTGGCTTTGCGGAAGAAGTCTTTGGCGGCGCGGAACTCTCTTTTGTTCATGAAGATTTGGCACATGGTGAGATAAGCCACTGCTTCACTTTCTTTATCAGGAATACCAGCACGAATGGCGGCACGGATATAACTTTCTCCTTGCTTCAGATCACCACGTTGCATCGCCATCATACCCAATTGTAATTTATTGGCGCCTTCAGCCTCCGGCATCGGAGAACCCAGATCAGTACTTTTCTTTAGATGTTTTTCAGCCGAATCAAAATCCTGCTTCATCATCGCCAGGTTACCCTTGATGGTGTAATAAGTAGAACGAACAGGTTTGTACAATAAATTGGGGAACCAGATGGAGTTAAGAATTCTTTCAACTTCTTCAATATTGCCCGACTCCATCGGCTCCTGGATCAAACGCAATGGACCGATGAAAAAATGGCTTAATAAGCCGATCAAAGCAATAAAATAGATGGGAAAAGTAGGCCAAAACCCTGTACCCGTAGTATTCAAAGCCACCCCACCCGCAATCAACACCAAACTGAGCCAGAAGCGGTATTTAATGATAATATTGTAGAACTTCATAATAAGATTTGAGAAGGGCAAATATAGGAAGAGTGAATGGTGAATGGTGAATTGTGAATGAGAAATTACCAATAGTACCTCCTCAATTGACCATTCACCATTCACAATTCACTCCTTCGCGTCATTCACCTCAATCCAATATCCATCCGGATCGCGGAACCAGATTTGCTGAACGCCATCCACTCTTTTAGTGATGGCTCCTTGGTTGCCGTTCACATCTTCGAAGACAACATTATTCTTTTTCAGTCGATCCACAAATAATTGCATATCACTCACACTAAAACAAGTGTGTTGGTTCTTATAGTATTCTTTACCCTCTGTAGCACCTGAAATAATGTGTAATGCCATTTTTGGTCCAATGCGAAACCATTTATGTTTGCCTATACGAAAGGGCTCCGGAATTGTATCCAATCCCATCACATGCTCATAAAAGAAAGCAGCTTTCTGCAGGTCTTTCACATAGATAGCGGTATGATTCAGCTGAATAGAAATTTTTGTTTGTTGTGCATCAGCATTAGTTACAACCGCTACAAACAAAAAGCATAAAAAGAGTATACGCATACATTGGGGTTAAGTCTCTAAAAATACAGAAAACCCAACACCCATTCCTCTAAACCACTATTTTTGCGCTACATGAATTTGGACATTGAATATTCATCATTCAATATTCATGATTTCCTTGGTCCCGTAGTTTCCGCCCCGGCGGAGATAGAATATCCCCACAGTACTGTGGGGACTAAACTTTGAATACAAGTTCTTTTAAATAGAAATTCGAACATCGAATTTGGACATTTCTTATTCCTTATTCCTCTGTTTCTGATTTCCTTGGTCCCGTAGTTCAATGGATAGAATAGAAGTTTCCTAAACTTTAGATACAGGTTCGATTCCTGTCGGGACTACATCGCCCGCCGAAACTTTGCCGTTGTATCACTATGGCGACTGAAAAGCGAAGATGGGCTCTTGCCGTTGTTGGTCGCCTGACCAACAACGTATTACTCTGAACTAAGTATCATTTAAAAATTCCTGGATTCAGATTGTTGGTCAGGCGACCAACAACGGCAGAAAGGTTAGCACTCCTAAACTCAGATAATACTTC
>CAYMQQ010000003.1:0-80413 GCA_964392685.1 uncultured Sediminibacterium sp. | reverse complement strand
TTACCTTTACTTCAACATTTATAAACCAGTCAACCTTTTTTAGGACTAGTCATATTCTTTTGCTTAAATTGACTAACCTAAAACTGCTTATCATGGAACCTACCAAAGACGACAAACTCTGGCGTATCGCCAAAAGACGTGCTTCATTTAAGAGAAGCCTTTACAGTTATATCATTATAATAGCTTTTCTATGGGTGATTTGGTGGATGAATACAGGCCGATATCATGGCTTTCATGGCACTCCTTGGCCAATATGGGTGATGTTGGGATGGGGTATCGCACTTGGCTTTCAGTATTTTAATGCGTACAATGGCAGTGGCAGAGACTTAGCGGAAGAAGAGTATGAGAAATTAAAAAGACAACAATAACAAATCGTCTTTCTTATTTGTTATCGTTTACTTTTGAACACTTTAGAATGCTTGCACTATGACGATAAAGAGATTATTTGATTGCCTTGAACATCAGTTGAATCGTTTTCCTAAAAGCGATATGCTCGCTGCCAAAGAAAATGGTCAGTGGACAACCTACAGTACTGAACGAGTAGTAGACATTGTAAATAAATTCAGTGCCGGTTTGATTGAACTTGGAGTAAGTGCTCGCGATATAACACCTGAGTCTAGTGATAAGATCGCTATCATCAGTAACAATAGACCTGAGTGGATCTTTACAGATCTTGCAGCACAACAAATTGGTGCGATATTGGTACCGGTATACCCAACTACCAGTCCCTTAGAGCTAGAGTTTATTCTTAATGATGCTGCAGTGCAATATCTTTTTGTAAGTAATGCAGAGTTATTAGAGAAAGCAAAAGCAGTTGCTGCAAAAGTGCCTTCTATCAAGGCGATTTATACATTTGATAAAATAGAAGGTGCAAAGCATTGGTCTGAAGTAACTGCATTAGCCAATGATGCCTTATTGCAAAAAGTAAATGAGGTAAAAGCAACCATACCTGTTTCACATCTGGCTACCATCATTTATACATCCGGTACTACCGGAACCCCTAAGGGGGTGATGTTGAGTCATAGAAATATTTACTCCAATGTTCAGTTCTCCAAAGAAAGTTTTCCTTTTAATGATGCGCCCGATTCAAAAGTATTGAGCTTTCTGCCTCTCAACCATATTTTTGAGAAAACGGTTACTTATATCTATCTCTACAGCGGTATTAGTATTTACTATGCAGAAAGTTTAGAGACGATTGGTGATAATCTTCGTGAAATCAAGCCTGATGGATTTACAACCGTTCCGCGTTTGCTGGAAAAAGTATTCGAAAGAATCATGTCTAAAGGGAACGAATTAACAGGACTGAAAAGAAAATTATTTTTCTGGGCAGTGGATCTTGCAGAAAAATACGATAACCTGAAAAGCGGAGGTCTCTGGTATAATATTCAATTAGCGATAGCCAATAAACTTATTTTTAGTAAATGGAGAGAAGCACTTGGTGGAAATGTTTCTTTCATTGTTACCGGTGGTGCTGCATGTCAGGTAAAATTACTTCGCATTTTCAATGCTGCTAAAATACCGGTGTTTGAAGGCTACGGTCCAACAGAAAACAGTCCGGTGATCAGTGTCAATAGACAAGCAAAAGGACTCACTAAGTTCGGAACCGTAGGTCCGGTGATCAATGGGGTACAACTCAAATTGGAAGAAGATGGTGAGATATGTGTTGCGGGTCCTAGTGTTATGGAAGGCTATTACAAAAGACCCGATCTTACTGCAGAAGCAGTGATCGACGGTTGGTTGCATACCGGTGATATAGGAATTCTGGAAGATGGGAAATTCCTGAAGATCACAGATCGCAAAAAAGAGCTATTCAAAACTAGTGGTGGTAAATATGTAGCTCCGCAGCCTATTGAAAACAAATTGAAAGAGAGTCCATTCATTGAACAGATCATGGTAGTGGGTTCTGAAAGAAAATTTGTTGGCGCTTTAATTGTGCCTTCCTTTTTGACATTAAAAGAATGGATGAAAGAAAAAGGTATTACCCATACCACCAATGAAGATGCTATTCATCATCCGCGGGTTCTGGAGTTGTATAGAGAACTGGTAGAGAGCTATAATACTTTCTTTAATCATGTAGAGCAAATCAAAAAATTTGAATTACTACCTCAAGAATGGACAATTGATACAGGAGAAATGACACCAAAAATGAGTTTAAAGCGAAAAGTGGTGATGGAGAAATTTAAATCGGCGATTGAGAGAATTTATGCTTGATAAAAAGGAGGAAAATCATTCCTGCCTTTACTATTTATAACCTCATATATCAGAAATATGTCTGATCACAGCATCTATCGTGTCATGATTGAAAATGCACTGGATGCTTTCTTTTTGACCAAACCAGATGGCACTATCCTGGATGCCAATGCTGCAGCCTGTTCCATGTTTGGTTATTCTTTGGATGAGTTTAAAATTGCGGGGCGACAAGGTATTATCGATCCTGAGTCACCCGGCTTAGCTGAGTTGCTGGCAGAAAGAAAGGAAAAAGGGAAGATTATATGTGAGTTGATAGGAGTTAAAAAAAATGGTGAGAAATTTCCTATCTGGGTATCTTCTGTCATTTTTAAAGAGGAAGGAAAAGAAGAAAAAACTTTTACCATCATTCAAGATATTACTGAGCGTAAAAAAAGAGAAGAGGAATTGCGCACTTCAGAGGCGAATATGAGAATGATCCTTGATAATACGGATGAGTTGTTTATTATCATTGATAGAAATCTAACGGTAATTAACTTTAATAAAGCTACAGAACAGAAATCAAAGCAGTTATTGGGAGTGCCATTTGAAAGGGGCAGGTCTATTCTGGATAGTGCACAACCGGAGAGAATTCCGATATTGAAACAGTTGTATGCTGATGTATTGAATGGGGCAGTAAGACAAAATATAGTGGAGATTCCACCAATTCATAATAATCCTAAAGTTGTTGTAGATATTCGATATAGCCCTATTTATGAGAATGATTTGATAGTGGGAGCTATTATTAATGTTCGGGATATCACTGAAACCAAATCCAAGGAAGCAGAATTATTGAGAACAAATGAACGATTCTATTATGCAGCTAAGGCAACCAATGATGCTATATGGGATTGGGATATCCAAAACGATAAAGTATTTCGAGTAGGAGATGGATTGAAAAACATTTTCGGGTACGATAAAGATATAGCAGGTATTGATGATCAATTTTGGATCAAAAGAGTACATCCGGATGATATAGATGCCATGATTTCAAAGCGAGAAATTGTTCTTTACAGAAGTCAAGAGCTATACTGGGAAGACGAGTATAGATTTCGAAAATCAGATGATACTTATGCGCATGTATTCGATAAGGGATATATTATTCGTGATGCGAATGGTGCCCCTATTCGTATGATTGGGGCCACTCAGGATGTATCACAGAGAAAAGAAACGGAAGCATTATTGGTAGAACTGAATAATAGGCTTAAACGTCGAGCAGAAGAACTGGCTAACTCAAATGTAGAACTGGAAAGATTTGCATATGTTGCTTCTCATGATTTACAAGAACCTCTTCGTATGGTTACAAGTTTCCTACAATTACTAAAGAAACGATATGAAGAAAAGTTGGATGAAACTGCGAACCAATACATCGCTTTTGCAGTAGATGGTGCTGAGAGAATGAAAATACTGATCATGGATTTATTGGATTATTCCAGAGTAGGATCCAATACTGAACCAAATGAAAATGTAGACCTGAATCTATTGGTCGATGAGATCAAAAACCTGCTTAGCAAATCAATTGATGAAGTAAAAGCCAATATTACAATTGATCATTTACCGATTGTGAAAGGTAATCGTACACAATTGTTGCAGCTTTTTCAGAATTTAATTAGTAATGCCATTAAATACCATAAAGAAGGAACTCCCAGCATTGCAATTCATTACACTGAACAGGAAGAAGACCATTTGTTTGAAATCAAGGACAATGGAATCGGTATCGATCCTGCTTTTCATGAAAAAATATTTGTGATTTTTCATCGACTTCATAGTCGATCTGAATATACAGGTACGGGAATTGGACTGGCTATTTGTAAAAAGATTATTGAACGTCATAATGGAAAAATATGGGTAAAATCAGCTCTTGGACAAGGCAGTTCTTTCTTTTTTACACTCAGTAAAAGATGAATATATTGATATATATAACCCCTTTATTTTAGTATCTTGTATAGCTTATATGAAAACTGTGTCAATCATTTCCCTAAAACCATAGGTTATGTCTGATTACCGATTGCCCTTAAGCATATTGATTGTTGAAGATAATCCCGGTGATCTATTCCTACTGGAAGAGTTATTGAGGGGGTCAACGCTTCCCATAAAACAACTGATTAAAGTTACTAGCGCCGGTGAAGCATGTAAGGTTTTACAAAAAGAAGAAATAAATGTTGTCTTATTAGATCTGAGTTTACCCGATAGTAACGGACTTCAGTCTTATGAAATAGTAGATGAATATGCAGGGTCAATACCTATTGTTGTATTGACAGGTTTAATTGATATGGAAATAGCCCTTGAAACCATGGCAAGTGGTGCGCAGGATTATCTGATCAAGGGTGAATTTGATGAAAAGCTTCTAGAAAAGTCCATACAGTATAGTATCGAACGTAAGAAAAGTCAGGAAAGTCTGAGAGAAAGTATTGATCGGTACAAATTTGTGACACGTGTAACGAATGATGTAGTATGGGATATGAATCTCTCTTCCAAAACAATACTTTGGGCTGAGGAGAATATGCGACGCGTATTCGGATATGATGTTGAAAATGGAGAAACTGATTTTGATTTTTGGTCAGATAAAATTCACCCGGATGATCGCGATCGGGTAGTTAAAAATTTATTAGATGTATGTAATGATCAAAAGAGCGACCAATGGGAAGATGAATACCGTTTCATGCGATCGAATGGAGAATACGCATATGTTCTTGATCAAGGTTATCTACTGTATGTAAATGGGAAGTCGATACGAATGATTGGCTCTATGCAGGATATTACTGAAAGAAAACTGGCTGAATTGAAATTGCTGGATAGTGAGAAGAGATTCCGATCATTGGTACAGAATGGTTCTGATATGATCACGATACTCGATAACAAAGGCATATTTACTTTTTCTAGCCCAAGTGTTGAGAAAGTATTAGGGTATCGACAAGAAGAGATCGTTGGACGAAGCACATTCGATTTTATTCATCCGGATGATTTACAGGAAATTCTTCATCGATTTGAAATCATCAAAAAAACGGACTATCATGAGATTCCGTATTTCCGTTTCAAAAATCAAAAAGGAGAGTGGCGTTGGTTGGAAACAAAACTCACAAATCTACTTGCGGATCCTGCTGTTCAAGGTATCGTTTCGAACTCAAGGGATGTAACAGAAAAAAAGAAAGCAGAAGAAGCGATCTTAGCTTCTGAAGCAAGATATCGTAGCTTGTTTTTTAATAATCCCATGTCTATTTATATATGGGATATTGATACTTTAGAAATTCTAGAAGTAAATGATACCGCACAGAAAGAATATGGGTACTCACGAGATGAGTTTCTTTCAAAAAATATGAAAGACTTACGTAAAAAGGAAAATGTTGAAAAGTATCTACTATTCGTAGAGGAGTTCAAAAAAACAGGACAGGATACTATTATGCAAGGTGTTTGGAAGCACCTGAGAAAGGACGGGGAAGAGATGACAATGGAAATCTATTCACAGAAAATATTTTTTAAAGAAAGAACTGCTGTGTTAGCATTGGCAAATAATATCGATGAAAAAGTAAGACTTGAAAGTAAACTAGAAGAAGAACGTGAGGCAAAACAAAAGGAAATTACAGAAGCAGTCATCAGGGTTCAAGAAAAAGAGCGATATGAAATAAGTAGAGAATTGCATGATAACGTAAATCAGCAACTAACCGTTGCCATGATGTACATTGCTACTGCTGAAAAAGGAACTAATAATGCGGAAGCTTTACTGAAACAGTCTTCAAGTTTTATATACAACGCTATTGAAGAGATTAGAAAACTTTCAAAAGCACTCGTAACGCCACTCATTAAAGACTTTGGACTCTGCAAAGCTATTGAGGGTTTGCTAGAAGATATTCAACTCGCAAATAATAGTCTACACTTTGATTTCTTTTGTGAAAACTTTTATGAAGAAGATATTCATTATGAATTCAAATTGAGTATCTATCGAATAGTGCAAGAACAAATGAATAATATTTTAAAGCACGCAAAAGCCAAAGAAGTAGTCATTGAATTGTATCGTGATGAAGTTATCAGGTTATCTGTGAATGATAACGGTGTTGGATTTGATACTAAAAAGAAAAGAAAGGGTATCGGTATACACAATATCCAAACGAGGGTTGGACTTTATGGCGGACAAATCAATATCCATTCCGAACCCGGAAAAGGATGTCAACTTAGAATTGAGTTCCCGATTACGAATGATATTTTAGTAAAGCAGGGAGAGATTGGTTGACAGTTTATAGTTGACAGTTGACAGCTTCTTCATCAATACACAACTGTCATCTGTCATCTGTCATCTGTCAACCATCAACTACTCCACCCCCGGCTGTTTCAACTTCCAGCCGGTCTTTGCTTTTTGCTCATCTACTATTTTCTTTACGTCTGCAAGTAGTTTTTTGGCGTCATATATAATGCCGTCTTTAATAGTGAATTGTACACCGCCGGTTCTTACGATTTTATTGTCTTTTGTCAACTCAATAGCACCGGTACCGTATAGTACTTGTAAATTTTTCAATGGGTTTGCGTTAATGATTACTAGATCGGCAAGTTTACCTGCTTCAACGCTGCCCAATTCTTTTTCCATTCCCAAAGCTTGTGCGCCATATAAGGTGGCGGAGCGTATTACTTCTAAGGGATGAAAGCCCGCTTCACGTAATAACTCTAGTTCACGTATATAACCAAAACCATAGGTTTGATAAATAAATCCATTATCAGAACCTGCTGTTACTCTTCCACCACGGTTTTTATATTCATTGATAAAAGTCATCCACAAACGATAATTATTTTTCCATTCTACTTCCTGTTCTGTTCCCCATTGATGCCAGTATGAGCCATGGCTTTGATAGCTGGGTTCATAGAATTTCCACAAAGAAGGCAATGTATAATCTTCATGCCATTCCGCTCTTCTCGCACGGTGTAAATCACGATTGGCCTCATAAATATTGAATGTAGGGTCTATTGTGAAGTCTAATGCGATCAGTTCATTCATCACTTTATTCCAATGATCTGAATAGGGAGGAGCTGCTTGTTTCCATAATTTACCGGCTTCTTCAAAGCGATGTTGTTCATTATTGTAATTGTAATCTGCAGGATAATCCTGAATCGTTTTATTGGTGAATAAAGCTTCCGGTAAACCATACCAATGTTCCATACTAGTCATACCAGCACGTGCAGAATTCAATACATTCCATCGGGCAACATCTGTTTGCGCATGATGCGCCGTTGAACGTAAACCCAATGTACTATTCTCGGTAATAGCAGCATACATGACTTCGGGAGCAGCGCCAAAAAATTTAATTCCGTCCGCACCCTTCTTGGCATTTTCACGAACCCAGTTTTTGGCTTGCTCTGCATTGCTGATCGGACCACGATGACCCTGTCCAAAAGCCGTATATGCAAAAATCCTTGGAGCAGTAATGGTATTAGCAGCACTTTTTCTTTTGTGTTCCAATACCCAATCCAATCCGTTGCCCGCCGATGGGTCACGGATGGTAGTGATACCATGTGCCATCCATAATTTAAACACATATTCTGCAGGCGTACCTTGTGCAGTACCACCGATATGTCCATGCATATCAATAAATCCGGGCATGGCAAACATACCTTCACAGTTCAGTTCTTTTCCACCTTCTTTTAAAGCAGGTCTCCTACTTTGATTAATAGGTAAACCCGGACTCCCAACAGTCTGTATCTGAACAATTCGGTTATTCTCAATCACAATATCAACAGGCCCTGCCGGTGGTGCGCCGGTACCATTGATAAGTGTTACACCACGAATAATTAATTGTGTGTAAGGTCCGTCACCTTCTTTTACTTCAGGAGCTTTGGGAATTTGGGCGAAAGAAGTGAAAAGGGAAAGCTTAAAACTAAGCAGGAGTAATAACTTTTTCATACAGCATAATTATAACAATGAATGTAAGAAAGAAAACCGAAGCTGTATGAGAAAATCGGTTAATAAAAGAGTTGTCAAACAGTGGTAACTACCAGCTATTACTTATTGTGCAAATACTTTTCTCTAATCACTTTTTGTACGTCTTTACCCTCCACTTTACTCTCCAGCCAAGAGAGTACATCTAAATACATAAATGCACGGCTTTCCATTTTATTCTTAGATAACTTACGAAGCTTGGCTAATAATTTTTCAAAATGAGGTTTTAATTGTCTCGGAGTTAATCGGAACGATTGTTTTAAGAAAGCGAATATCTCTAATTCCACAATACTCAGATTATTCATTTTCGACATGAAGCGATATACTGATTTTAACAAATACTCCAGCAAGTCGAAATTTCCCAATTCATAATGTGCAATCAGATGTAAAAGTCGCGCATAACATTGCAGGTCTGTTCTGAGATCTACTTTCCAGTTGATGATCTTATTCAGGTAGTCGATACTCTTTTCATGATCGCCTGATCCAAAATAAAGGGAAGCGAACTTGTAATAAAAAACAAGGATACGATGGCGATCCAGATAGATCTCATAGTGTTTTAGCTTGTCTTCAATCTCAGGTACCAATGCCAACCCCTTGGTAAAAGTACCCTCCATAAAGTGTTTGTTCAGCTTTGCAGTATAGAGATAGATAAAAATTTGAATCAGATTATTCTGATTTTGCTGTATACCCGGATTTTCTGAAAATGCTTCAAACTGTTTGAGTGTCTCATCAAATTTTTGATAATTACGCAGATCAAAGTGGGCACCCATTAAATTGTGCATACCCTTGATATAATGCATGGTTTCTACTTCAATCATTTTAGGTTCTTTATGAAAAAGATCAACCCATTTCTGGCAATAACGATAATACAGTAGAAAATCTTGAACAATAAAACCATACCAACAAAAACATTGATATCGGTATAACTTCTCGTAAAAACCATCAGCTTTGGAAGCTGCTTCCATCATAGGTTGACTCATCAAAGCATCCAGTTGCTCTCTGTCATGATTGTTCCTGGCATGTCCATGCTGAATATACCAGCTATATAATTGAAGTGATAAATCAGATAAAGCACCGATCAGTCTCAGTCTTTCATTAACTTCCGTAGATTCCAGACTTAATTTTTCAGCACGATCCTGCATACTTCTTGTAATATGTAAGGCTTCTATTTTTTTCTCCAGAAAAACAACCTGTAAAATATAAGTAACCTGATTATTCGCTTTAGCAAGTTCCTTGATCTTATCCAATACTTTCAAACTCTGCAGATAGAGTCCTTTATTATAGAGTAAGCGAGCAAAGTCGAGTTGCTCATGTAATTGCAGGTCTATATTTTCTTCCTGTTTTAATGAACGTAAACTGCTGAGCACTTCATGGTATAAACGTGCTTTGAGATTCGAAAGCTGTTGTTTGAGAATGCTTTTGTTCTTTTTGAGCAATGCGTCTTCATCATACTGCTTCATTTTATCGATAGCGTCAAAGAGCTGTACCACTTTCAAGTCCCTTGATTCTCCCGACCTGGACTTCATATACAGTTTAAAATGCCTTTTTTCAGAGGCTGAAAGCGACTGAATCAGTTGAAAAAGAGTATCTGTACTACGGTTGGGCATGGTAATTCAAAACGATTATGATCCTTTACTAGTAAGGGTTTCAGCAAATACAACTCATTCCATACGGCGTAAAATAACAGCAAAATTGATCTCAAGCCGCTGGTCAGAGCATCTATATTCGATGATGAGCAGGCTGTGAATTTGTTAATACAGGCAATCGTTAACAAATATAAACAGCTTGCTTTTTTATCCTACATAAAAAAATAATAAACCATTCATGGCTCAGCAGGTCCACATATTTGATACCACTTTGCGAGATGGTGAACAGGTTCCGGGTTGTAAACTCAATACCAAAGAAAAGCTGGAATTGGCACTTCAACTGGAAGCACTGGGGGTTGATATAATCGAAGCTGGTTTTCCTATCTCATCACCAGGTGACTTTGAATCGGTGGAACAGATTTCAAAAGCGGTTAAATATGCAACAGTATGTGGATTGAGTCGCGCCGTTCAAAAAGACATTGAAACAGCTGCCCAGGCGTTGAAGTACGCAAAAAGACCAAGAATACATACAGGCATCGGAACATCTGATTATCATATCCGTTCAAAATTCAATGCTACTCGCGAAGAAATTTTACAAAGAGCTGTGCAAGCAGTAAAATGGGCAAGAAATTTTACGGATGATGTTGAGTTTTATGCAGAAGATGCGGGCAGAACAGAAAATGCATATTTGGCAACAGTTATTGAAGCTGTCATCAAAGCCGGTGCTACAGTGGTCAATATTCCGGATACTACCGGTTATTGTTTGCCGCATCAGTATGGCGAAAAGATCGCCTACCTCAAAAATCATGTTTCTAATATTGACCGTGCCATTATTTCATGCCATTGTCATAATGATCTCGGATTAGCCACCGCCAATGCCATCGCAGGTGTGATCAATGGTGCCAGACAAATAGAATGTACCATCAATGGGCTCGGAGAAAGAGCGGGCAATACTTCATTGGAAGAAGTGGTCATGATTTTACAACAACACAAAGATCTTGGTTTTTACACACAGGTACATACACAGCAATTAAATCCGATCAGTAGAGAAGTAGCAGAAATCATGCGAATGCCTGTGCAACCAAACAAAGCTATTGTTGGATCGAATGCCTTCTCTCATTCATCCGGAATTCATCAAGATGGATTTTTAAAAGATGCTCAAACCTATGAGATCATCAATCCGGAAGAAGTAGGAGCAGAAGGAAGTAAGATCGTTTTAACGGCCAGAAGCGGTAGAAGTGCACTGGCATACCGGTTTCAAAAGATTGGATACCGGTACAATCGAAACGATATCGATATTCTGTATCAAGAGTTTCTTAAAGTAGCAGATAAAAAGAAAGAAGTAGAAGAATCAGACTTGCATGTACTGGCACAGGCTTATCAGGTAGAACCTGTTACTGCTTAAGTGTTGAGATAGCAACTATTTAAATGATTGGAAAGTAATACGATACAATGGCTAAAACATTATTTGAAAAGATTTGGGACAAACATGTCGTTAAACAGATTGAAGGAGGGCCTTCTATTTTGTATATCGACAAACATTTCATTCATGAAGTGACCAGTCCACAAGCTTTCAAAGGACTGGAGAAAAGAGGCTTGTCTGTATTTAGACCTCAACAAGTAGTGGCAACTGCAGATCATAATGTACCTACTTTGAATCAACATTTACCGATCAAAGATGAGTTATCGAGAATACAAGTACAACAACTGATTGAGAATTGTAAAAAGCATCAAATCGAGTTATATGGATTGGGACATCCTTTTCAGGGTATTGTTCATGTGATTGGTCCTGAGTTAGGTATTACACAACCGGGTATGACGATTGTTTGCGGCGATAGTCATACTTCTACTCATGGAGCGTTTGGTGCCATCGCGTTTGGCATTGGAACGAGTGAAGTAGAAATGGTATTTGCATCACAATGTTTGATGCAGACTAAGCCCAAACTAATGCGTATCAATATAGAGGGTGAATTAAATAAAGGTGTCGTAGCAAAGGATATCATCTTATACATAATTGCACAGATATCTGCGAGTGGAGCAACCGGATACTTTGTTGAATATGCAGGTTCAGCTATTCGATCATTGTCTATGGAAGCAAGAATGACCATTTGTAATATGAGTATTGAAATGGGTGCCAGGGGTGGTATGATTGCTCCGGATGAAACTACTTTTCAATATATAAAAGGTCGTCAGTTTGCGCCATCCGGTGAATCTTGGAATCAAAAAATACAAGAATGGTCTGCATTGTATAGTGATGCAGATGCTGTTTTTGATCAAGAAATTCATATTGATGCAACTGCTATTCAACCTATGATTACTTATGGCACGAATCCCGGATTAAGTATTGCCATCAATGGTTTCATTCCCGTTGCCGAAAGTATACCCGATGAAGGTGAGCGTCATACCATTGAAAAAGCATTACAGTACATGGGACTAGAAAGCGGTAAGTGTTTATTAGGATTACCGGTACAACATATATTCATTGGCAGTTGTACGAATTCTCGTATTGAAGATCTCAGACAAGTGGCATTATTGGTGAAAGGAAGAAAAAAGAATGAGCATGTTCAAGTAATGATTGTTCCGGGATCGCAGCAGGTATCAAAACAGGTACAGGCAGAAGGATTGGATAAAATTTTTCAGGACGCCGGCTTTGAAATCAGACAAGCTGGATGCAGCGCATGTTTAGGGATGAATGAAGATAAAATTCCTGCCGGTGAATATTGCATCAGTACCAGCAACAGAAATTTTGAAGGCAGACAAGGAGCAGGTGCAAGAACATTATTGGCTAGTCCACTCACAGCCGCCGCCGCCGCTATTACAGGTGTTGTAACAGACGTAAGAGAATTAATGTAATGCTATAAGCCATCAGCCAAACACTACTAAAATAAAAATGGATAAAATAACCACCATACAAAGCAGATTTGTTCCCATGCCAATCGAGAATATCGATACAGATCAGATCATTCCTGCACGATTCTTAAAAGCCACCACACGTGACGGTTTTGGTAAGAACCTTTTTCGAGACTGGAGATATAGCAATGATGATGAGTCACAACCCAAAGTAGATTTCGTATTGAATCATAAAATATACAGTGGTGAGATATTGGTAGCGGGTAAAAATTTCGGATGTGGTTCATCGAGAGAACATGCAGCTTGGGCTATCAAGGATTATGGATTCAAAGTAGTGATATCTAGTTTTTTTGCTGATATTTTTAAAAACAATGCATTGAATAACGGCTTATTACCCATCACCGTTAGTGATATGTTTCTGCAACAGTTATTTCAGTTGTCACCTGCAGATACACTGACTGTGAGCTTAGAAGCACAAACGGTTTGTATCGATAAATCTGGTCAAAAAGAAAGTTTCGAGATCAATAGTTATAAAAAAACCTGCTTGTTACATGGGTATGATGATATTGATTATCTCATCAATATGCGAGCAGCAATTGAACAGTTTGAACAAAAGGTAGCCTAAAGAAAAATATATGAATAAGAAAATTGCTGTTTTGCCGGGAGATGGGATTGGTCCTGAAGTCACCAATCAGAGTATTAAAGTGCTGGATGTTATTGCAGCAAGATTCGGGCATTCATTTGATTATCATTTTGCAGTGGTGGGGGCTATTGCTATTGACCAAACAGGTAATCCATTACCTGATGCAACGATTGATACTTGTTTAAGTAGTGATGCTGTATTATTTGGTGCGATTGGTGATCCTAAATACGATAACAATCCTTCAGCAACTGTAAGACCGGAGCAAGGTTTATTGAAATTGCGAAAAGTATTGGAGTTGTACACCAATATTCGCCCGATTGATACTTATAAAGCATTGCATCATTTGTCTCCGGTAAAAGCAAGACTATTGGAAAATGTAGATTTTGTGATCTTTAGAGAATTGACAGGAGGGATTTATTTTGGAAAAAAAGAAAAGTCCGCTGACGGAGACGCGGCTACTGATGAATGTACTTACTCAAAGTATGAAATCGAAAGAATTGCACAGTTGGCTTTTCAATATGCGCAAAAACGAAAAAATAAGCTGACCCTCATTGATAAAGCCAATGTATTAGAAACATCGCGACTCTGGAGAACTGTTGTTCAGGAGATTGCTATCAGCTATCCAACAGTGACAGTAAATTATATGTATGTGGACAATGCAGCCATGCAAATCATTTTAAATCCTGCACAATTCGATGTAGTGCTAACAGAAAATATGTTTGGTGATATCATTAGTGATGAAGCCAGTGTATTATCGGGATCGCTTGGTTTATTGCCATCGGCTTCAGTTGGAAATAAAGCAGCATTGTTTGAGCCTATTCATGGATCCTATCCACAAGCAGCGGGAAAAGATATCGCAAATCCAATAGGGTCTATACTTTCAGCAGCTATGATGTTAGATCATTTCGGATTAACTGAAGAAGCGCATACGGTTCGAAAAGCCGTAGAATGGACTTTATTGAATGGATTCGTATCAAAGGATATTGATCCTGTCAATAATTATTCCACCAGTGCTATTGGGGATTTGATAGCGGATCATATTGAGAGAAACATTGGATTAAGCGTGAGTGCCAATGCTAGTTTGAATAAATCTACTATTATCTAATAGGCTTTCAGATAATGAGTAAAGTATAGTTTTAAAGTCAGTACTAAAGTGCGATACATAGGTATTGCACTTGTTGTTTTCGGATATCAGATAACAAACAGTTGTTCGTTATCTGAAAAAATAATAGAAGAGTTCTTTGTTTTTATCAGAGGTGGGAGTATATTCGTTGAATAGAATCTCCTCATGTTTAGTAACAGTACTAATATTGTCAACATCATCAGCACAATTATTATTGTGGTTGTCATTATTATCCCTGTACCTAACGGAGGAGGAGTTTTACTATAATATCAATTAACTGAATTATACAGCCCCGCCTCCAAAAGGCGGGGCTTTTTTATTTACACAAAACAGATATATGTATTACGGGTCATCAACAATTATTTACTTCAAAGACAACTTTGTAAAAGCGACAGAGGCAAGCATTGATATATATAGTCAATCGCTACACTATGGGTATGCTGTATTTGAAGGAATTCGCTCCTATCATACGGATCAGGGAACGGTTATTTTCAAGGCAAAAGAACATTACGAAAGGCTTTGTTATTCAGCACAGGTTATGGGTATTCCCTTCTCAGTAAGCGTTGAAGAATTGATTGATATCACGTATGAGCTGCTTCAAAAAAATGAGTTTACTGATGCTTATATACGACCGGTTATTCTTTGTTCTCCGAATATGTCCTTATCAAAAGGAAAAGAAAGTTATCTGGCCATTACTGCATGGGAATGGACCAATGGTTATTTGAGTAATCAAATGCGTGTGATGACATCTTCTTACCGAAGACCCAATCCAAGTGGATTTAAGATCAACGCAAAAGTATCGGGTCATTATGTAAACTCAATATTAGCTTGTCAAGAAGCAAAAGATCAAGGCTTTGATGAAGCTTTACTCTTGGATATTGATGGTTATGTAGCAGAAGGTCCCGGAGCAAATGTTTTTTTTGAGAAAGAGGGTGTTCTCTATACACCTGCGGTAGGCAATATACTGCCCGGAATTACGAGAGCTACTTTATTGGAACTATGTGATGAATTGAATATTACCGTAGTAGAAAAAAAGATCAGACCTGAAGAAATACGTGGAGCAGATAGTGCTTTTTACTGTGGTACAGCAGCAGAAGTAGTGGCATTAGAGTCGCTGGATAATATTCCGTTTCAGAAAAGATGGGAAGAGTCATTAGGCGCTATTCTCCAACAAGCTTATAAAGCAAAAGTGTTACAAAAAGAATATACAAGAGAAATGACAGAAGCTTAATTAGTATCTGTTTGCAAATAATAAGTATGAATGAACTAAACAAATATTCCAAAACCATTACACAAGATGTTACGCAACCTGCAGCACAGGCTATGTTTTATGGTATTGGATTAACGGAAGATGATTTAAAAAAAGCACAGGTGGGTATTGCCAGTATGGGGTATGATGGTAATACATGTAATATGCACCTGAATGATTTGGCGAAATTGGTGAAACAAGGTGTATGGGATAATGAGCTGGTAGGTCTCATCTTCAACACCATCGGCGTGAGTGATGGTATGAGTAATGGAACCGATGGCATGCGTTACTCTTTGGTGAGTCGAGATGTGATTGCAGATTCAATTGAAGCTGTTTGTGGAGCACAGTATTATGATGCATTGATTGCTTTACCCGGATGTGATAAAAATATGCCCGGATCATTGATAGCAATGGGTCGATTGAATCGTCCATCCATTATGGTATATGGGGGCACTATTGCACCGGGTCATTATAATGGACAAGATCTCAACATCGTATCTGCATTTGAAGCGTTGGGACAAAAAATTGCCGGTGAACTTTCTGAAGCAGATTTTAAAGGTATCATTCAACATGCTTGTCCGGGTGCTGGAGCCTGCGGAGGTATGTATACGGCCAATACCATGGCATCAGCCATTGAGGCTTTGGGGATGAGTTTACCTTACTCTTCCTCAAATCCGGCTTTGAGTGATGAAAAGAAGAAAGAATGTTTGGAAGCAGGGAAAGCCATCCGATTATTATTGGAAAAAGATATCAAACCCAGTGATATCATGACACGTAAGGCTTTTGAAAACGCCATGACAGTCATTATGGTTCTTGGTGGTAGTACCAACGCAGTGTTACACCTAATTGCTATGGCTAAAGCGGTGAATGTTTCATTAACACAAGATGATTTTCAAACCATCAGTGATCGTATCCCGGTGCTGGCAGATTTTAAGCCAAGTGGAAAATACTTAATGCAAGATCTGCATCAATATGGTGGACTTCCTGCTGTGATGAAGTATCTCTTATCAAAAAAATTATTGCACGGTGACTGCTTGACTGTTACGGGAAAAACAATCGCAGAAAATCTTGCAGCTGTCCCAGATTTAAATTTTGAGGAACAAAAAATCATTTACCCAATCGAAAACCCGGTAAAAGCAACAGGACATCTGCAAATATTATATGGGAATCTGGCAGAGAAAGGAAGTGTAGCAAAAATATCCGGTAAAGAAGGTGAATTATTCATTGGTCCTGCACGTGTATTTAATGGGGAGCATGCACTGATAGAAGGGATCAATAGCGGAAAGATCAAAAAAGGAGATGTGGTCGTGATTCGTTATGTAGGACCTAAAGGGGGGCCGGGTATGCCTGAAATGTTGAAACCTACATCAGCCATCATTGGAGCAGGGCTGGGTAAATCAGTGGCATTGATTACTGATGGAAGATTTAGCGGGGGCACACATGGTTTTGTTGTTGGGCATATTACTCCCGAAGCTTATGATGGAGGGCTGATTGCGTTGGTGAACGATGAAGATATCATAGAGTTAAATGTTACAACAAGATCGATCAATGTAAAACTAGCTGAGGAAGAAATACAACAAAGAAAGCAGCAATGGAAACGACCTTCTCTTACTGTAACCAAGGGATTATTATTTAAGTACGCACGAACAGTAAAAGATGCATCCGAGGGTTGCGTTACCGATGAAATTTAATTAATCATGAACAAGTAATGATAATGGAAACAGCAATGGATATCATAGAAAAGCCGGTAAAAGAAACCATACAAATTACCGGATCACAAGCATTACTCGAAGCATTGATTGCTGAGCAGGTAGATACCATATTTGGATATCCGGGTGGAGCCATCATGCCTATTTATGATGCGTTGTATGATTATCATGAACAACTAAAACATATCCTTGTAAGACACGAACAAGGTGGAATACATGCTGCACAAGGGTTTGCCAGAACATCCGGTAAAGTGGGAGTGGTTTTTGCAACAAGTGGTCCGGGTGCTACCAATTTGGTTACAGGGTTAGCAGATGCACAAATAGATAGTACACCTCTGGTATGTATTACCGGACAAGTATTTGCGCATCTTCTAGGAACCGATGCATTTCAGGAAACAGATGTCATTAATATTACTACTCCGGTAACCAAATGGAATTATCAGATCACAGATGCTTGCGAAATCCCTGAAGTATTGGCGAAAGCTTTTTATATCGCCAGAAGCGGTAGGCCAGGTCCGGTATTGATTGATATCACTAAGAATGCGCAGTTGCAACTATTTGAATATAATGGGTATCAATCTTGTGATCATATCAGAAGTTATCGACCCAAACCGTATATCAGAAAAGAATTTATTGAAGCGGCGGCAGCATTGATCAATACAGCAGAGAAACCATTTGTGATTTTCGGTCAGGGTGTGATACTAGGTAACGCAGAACAAGAGTTTAAGGCTTTTCTGGAAAAATCAGGGATACCTGCCGCATGGACTATTTTAGGTTTGAGTGCACTGCCTACAGATCACCCACTAAATATGGGCATGTTGGGTATGCATGGAAACTATGGGCCGAATGTGATGACCAATGAATGTGATGTGTTGATTGCGATTGGTATGCGCTTCGATGACAGGGTTACGGGTAGATTAGACAAATATGCTAAACAAGCAAAAGTGATTCATCTGGATATCGATCCATCTGAAATCGATAAAAATGTAAAAGCAACCGTAGGTGTGTGGGGCGATTGTAAAGAGACATTGCCGATGCTCACACGATTGATACAAACCAAAGTATATCCTCAATGGATCGAAAAATTCAGGGCTTATCAAAAAGAGGAAGAAAAGGAAGTTATCATCAATGAGTTGTACCCTAGCGAGGGACAAATATCGATGGGAGAAGTGCTTCGTGTATTGAATGAATTAACAAAAGGAGAAGCTATTGTAGTTTCAGATGTAGGGCAGCATCAGATGGTGGCTTGTCGGTATGCCAAATTCAACCAGACCAGAAGCAATATTACTTCGGGTGGATTGGGTACCATGGGATTTGCATTGCCCGCTGCTATCGGAGCAAAATTTGGAGCACCGGAAAGAGCGGTTGTAGCTGTTATTGGAGATGGTGGTATTCAAATGACCATTCAAGAATTGGGAACTATCATGCAAACAGGTATTGATATTAAAATTCTCATTCTTAATAATCAGTTTTTAGGAATGGTACGTCAATGGCAGCAATTGTTTCATGATAAACGATATTCTTTTGTTGATATAGCCAGTCCTGATTATGTAACAGTGGCTAAAGGATATGGCATCTGCGGGGAAACGGTAAAAGAGCGAAGTCATTTAAAAGATGCATTACAGAGAATGTTGTTACATCCGGGAACTTATTTGCTGGAAGTAATGGTTGGGAAAGAAAACAATGTATTCCCGATGGTTCCTCAAGGCTGCAGTGTTAGTGAAATCAGATTAAAGTAAACTTATGCAAAAACAAGAATTTACCATCACAGTCTATACAGAGAACCATATTGGGTTACTGAATCGAATCGCAATTATATTCTCCAGACGAAAGATCAATATCGAAAGTCTGAATACTTCACCTTCTGAGGTAGAAGGTATTCATCGTTTTACGATTGTTATCGATGAATTGGAAGAAGTGGTAAGAAAATTGGTACGCCAAATCGAAAAACAAGTAGAAGTTTTAAAAGCTTATTACAATACCAATGATGAAATTGTTTGGCAGGAGCTGGCACTCTATAAAGTATCTACGGATGAAATTGCCGAGAAGGTAAAAGTTGAACGATTACTGAGAGAATATGGTGCAAGAGCGGTAGTGATCAGAAAAGACTATACCATTTTTGAGACCAGTGGTCACCGCGAAGAAATCAACAGACTCATTAGTGTTTTAGAACCTTACGGACTCATTGAGTTTGTGAGAAGCGCGCGTGTGGCGATTATCAAAGCCAGTAACGGTTTTCATGAAAAGATCAAAGAATTTGAAGCAACCGACCCGAGTGATGATTTGATCGAAAATGAATACCTGGGAAAACAACAAGAAGTATTTAGTATGTAATCAACCCAATCTATTAAAATATAAAACAAGCAACATGGCAAAGTTAAATTTTGGAGGCGTTGTAGAAAATGTAGTCACCAGAGAAGAATTCCCGCTGGAAAAAGCGCAGGAAGTATTAAAAGATGAAGTAGTAGCCGTAATTGGATATGGTGTTCAAGGTCCGGGACAGGCATTGAATCAAAAAGAAAACGGAATCAATGTGATCATTGGTCAACGAAAAAATTCAAAGAGCTGGGATAAAGCTGTACGTGATGGTTTTGTTCCGGGAGAATCTTTATTTGAAATTGAAGAGGCATTACAAAGAGGTACCATCATTTGCTATCTTTTGAGTGATGCTGCGCAAATAAAGTTATGGCCAACGGTACAACGATACCTTACACCCGGAAAAGCGTTGTATTTCTCTCATGGTTTTGGTGTAACGTATAAAGATCAAACCGGAATAGTACCTCCTAAAGACGTAGATGTATTTCTTGTTGCACCCAAAGGATCAGGCACATCTTTACGCAGAATGTTCTTGCAAGGAAGAGGATTGAATAGTAGTTATGCAATCTTCCAGGATGCAACAGGCAAAGCTTTTGACAGAGTGATTGCATTGGGTATTGCTATTGGTAGTGGCTATTTATTTGAAACTGATTTCAAAAAAGAAGTGTACAGCGATTTAACGGGAGAGAGAGGAACATTGATGGGTGCGATTCAGGGCATATTTGCAGCACAATATCAAGTTTTACGTTCCAAAGGACATACACCTTCAGAAGCCTTCAATGAAACAGTAGAGGAACTAACACAATCACTGATGCCACTGGTTGCTGAAAATGGTATGGATTGGATGTACGCCAATTGTTCTACCACTGCTCAAAGGGGTGCTTTGGATTGGTGGAAAAAATTCAGAGATGCAACACTACCTGTTTTTACAGAATTGTATGAAAGTGTAGCCACCGGAAAAGAAGCGGCTAAATCAATCGAAAGCAATAGCAAGGCTGATTATAGAGAAAAGCTGGAAGAAGAATTAAAAGAGTTACGTGAGAGCGAGTTGTGGCAAGCAGGAAAAACAGTGAGAAGTCTTCGCCCCGAAAATCAAAAAGTAGAAGAGACCGTAGTGCTTCCATAAAGGTATCGGCATGAAAACAATGAGCTATTCGATAGATTTTAATGCAGCGGCTAATCGTTTGCGAGAAATAGTAGTTAAAACACCGCTTACTTATAATCATTCCCTATCTAGAAAGTATGATTGTGATGTGTATCTGAAAAGAGAAGACTTACAAATCGTTCGTTCCTATAAGTTGAGAGGTGCTTATAACATGATGAGTAGCTTAGACCCTATTCAATTATCGAAAGGGGTCGTGTGTGCCAGTGCGGGTAATCATGCGCAAGGCTTTGCATACAGTTGTAAAAAACTAGGAATTCGTGGAGTTGTTTTCATGCCGGTGATCACGCCGAATCAAAAAATTACCCAAACTAAAATGTTTGGTTCAGATGCAATTGAAGTCATTCTTACCGGAGATACTTTTGATGATTGTGCGATGGCTGCCAAAGCATATACAGCAGCAAACGGAATGACGTTTATTCCACCCTTCGATGATCTGAAGATTATAGAAGGACAATCTACTGTAGCCGTGGAAATACTTGAAGAGCAAAGTAATATTGATTACTTGTTTGTACCAATTGGTGGTGGTGGATTGAGTGCAGGAGTCGGTTCTGTCTTTAAAACCATGTCTCCCCATACAAAAATTATCGGGGCTGAACCGGAAGGAGCACCTTCTATGACAGCAGCTTTGAAAGCCGGTATGCCTGTTGAACTAGAAGCAATAGAGCGGTTTGTGGATGGAGCTGCCGTAAAGAAAGTAGGCGAACTCAATTTTGCTATTTGTAAAGATGTATTGGATGATGTATGTCTGGTTCCGGAAGGGAAAATCTGTTCTTGTATCCTCAAATTATACAATGAAGATGCGATTGTGGTAGAACCTGCCGGAGCATTATCGGTAGCTGCCTTAGACGATTATGCAGAACAGATCAAAGGAAAAGTAGTGGTATGTGTAGTGAGTGGTAGCAATAATGATATTGATAGGATGCAAGAGATCAAGGAAAGATCATTGCAGCATGAAGGATTAAAACATTATTTCCTGATCCGTTTTGCACAAAGACCCGGCGCATTAAAACAGTTTGTCAATGATGTATTAGGTCCAAATGATGATATTACCCGCTTTGAATACATGCAAAAACATAATAAAGAAACAGGCCCGGCATTGGTAGGTATTGAATTGAAATCAAGAAAAGACTATCAGCTGTTAGTTGATAACCTGATTGCTCATCAAATAAATTATACGGAACTCAATAAGAACGATAATCTTTTTGGTTATTTGGTTTAATAATCTAATAAGTCCTTATCTTTATTCTGTAATGAATCAAAAGCAGTTATATATTTCCTCCTCTTTCGCTTCCACAGCGACAGGTACTGCTATTACTACTACGACCCTGTAAGGGGTTATACATTTTATATTATCCAAGGATCTTAGGATCGTTTTCAGGGATCATCCTTTCTTCATTCTATTTCAAATTATTATTATGAAAGTGCTCAAATTCGGTGGTACATCAATGGCCAATTCCGATCATATTCAAAAAGTCGTATCCGTTTTATTGAATCAGTCTACTTCAGATAGATTACTTGTTGTGGTTTCAGCCATGAGCGGTGTTACAGATCATTTGCTCAAAATGGCTGTAATGGCAGCCAGTGCTGATGAGTCCTATACAAAAGAAGCAGAGTTATTAGCACTTCAACATCTTACAGTAGTGAGAGAACTTTTACCATTAGAACAACAAAGTTCAGTACTGAGTAAGGTCAAACAGTATTGTAATGAATTGGATGAATTACTAGATGGAGTGTACCGGCTCAAAGAATTATCACCTCGTACACAAGACAAAATTGTTGCTTTCGGAGAGATACTTTCATCGGTTATACTGTCTGCAAAAATTCAATCATTGCAAATGAATCAGCAATGGATAGATTCGCGATCATTGATTATTACAGATACGCAGCACAGTAATGCGGCTGTAGATTTTTCAGCTACTAATGAAAAGATACAGAGCTATTTTAAAAGCCATGACTACAAATATTACATCGCTCCCGGATTTATTGCATCCAGTTTGGCTGGACATACCACAACATTGGGGAGAGGTGGGTCTGATTATTCTGCTGCCATCTATGCTGCAGCGTTAGATGCTGAAGTGTTGGAAATATGGACAGATGTTAGTGGCATGATGACTGCAGATCCAAGATTGGTCATCAATGCAAAACCTATTGCACAGATTTCTTACCATGAAGCTATGGAGCTTTCTCATTTTGGTGCTAAAATCATTTATCCGCCAACAATACAACCTGTGATGCATAAGCGAATACCGGTATGGTTAAAAAATACCTTCGCCCCTGAAGAGCATGGAACGTTGATTGAAAACTATTCAGCTCCTTCCGAAGATTTTATTAGAGGTATATCCAGTATTAATAGTATCAGTTTATTGAGTTTGGAAGGGAGTGGTATGGTAGGTATTCCCGGTTTTTCTAAGAGACTGTTTGAAGCATTGGCCAATGAAAGGATCAATGTGATATTGATAACACAAAGTTCATCGGAACACTCTATTTGTGTAGCTATTAATGAATCAGATACGTTGAAGGCAAAAAGAGCCATTGATGCTGCATTTCATATTGAAATTATAACCGGAAAAGTAGAGCCGCTTATTGTAGAAACAAATCTGTCAATTTTAGCATTGGTGGGTGAGCAGATGAAAAGTCATCCGGGGATCAGTGGAAAAATGTTTGGTTCATTAGGACGTAATGGTATTAATGTTCGGGCGATTGCACAAGGTTCATCAGAAAAAAATATTTCAGCTGTTATAGCATCAAGGGATGTAAAAAAAGCGATCAATGTATTACATGAAACTTTTTTTGAAACGACCTATAAACAGCTGAATATATTCGTTGCGGGTGCGGGAAATGTAGGGGGTAAATTATTGGAACAAATTAGACAACAACAGACCGTTCTTCGCGATCAACTGAATTTGCAGATCAGGGTTATAGGTATTGCTAACAGTAAAAAAGCATTGATTGATGAAAATGGAATTGATCTAGATACTTGGCAGTTGAAATTAGCAGATGCAGCATTCGGTTCAATCGAAAATTATGTTACTGCGATTAAAGATAAAAACTTAAGAAATAGTGTGTTTGTAGATGTTACTGCAAGTGATCTTGTGGCTGGTGTTTATGAATCTCTCTTAACAAAAAGTATATCCATTGTCGCTTGCAATAAAATTGCTTGCTCATCTTCCTATTCTTCTTATCAAAGATTGAAATCTTTGGCTAAATCGTATAATGCTCTATTTCTTTTTGAAACCAATGTGGGAGCAGGACTCCCGGTCATTGGCACTTTGAATGATCTTTTAAGAAGTGGGGATCAGATCCAAAAAATACAAGCAGTACTATCAGGTACTTTGAATTATGTGTTCAATCATTATGATACTTCGATACCTTTTGCAGAAGTAGTTAGAAAAGCCCAAACAGAAGGATATACTGAGCCGGATCCGCGACTTGATTTGGGTGGTACAGATGTGATGCGTAAAATAATGATACTGGCCAGAGAAACAGGTCAGCCATTGGAGATGCAGGATATTATCAATACTTCTTTTCTTCCTTCCGGTTGTTTCGATGGAACTGTAGATGATTTTTACGAAGAGTTAGCCAAGCAGGAAGCTCATTTCCAACAATTGTATAAAGAGGCGGCAACACAAAATGGTAAACTGAAATTCATCGCTACTTATGAAAATGGAACAGCAAAAGTTGGACTAGAAGTAGTTGCGCCGGAATCTGATTTCTATCATTTATACGGCAAAGACAATCTCGTATTATTTCATACGCATCGATATCATCAACAACCCTTGGTCATAAAAGGAGCCGGCGCAGGCGCTGAGGTAACAGCATCCGGTGTTTTCGCAGATATTATTCGTGTAGCAAGAATATAAACTATGAAATACGGACAATCAATAAAAATAAAATCACCGGCTACCATTGCGAATATGGTTTGTGGTTTTGATATACTGGGATTTGCAGTTGAAGAGCCATATGATGAAATGACGATCACTTTAAAAGAAGAGCCGGGTATTTCCATCGTTCATACAGATGATCATGGATTGCCAACTAAACCCAATGATAATGTTGCAGGCGTAGCATTACAGGCTATGTTGTCTGAGCTTACCATGCCTGTTGGGTTTGATGTAATTATTCATAAACATATCAAACCGGGAAGTGGATTGGGTTCAAGTGCTGCAAGTGCTGCCGGGGCAGTAGTAGCAGCCAATTATTTATTAGGAGATGTATTCAATAAAGAATCCTTGGTTCAGTTTGCGATGCATGGTGAAAAATTAGCATCAGGCGTAAAACATGCGGATAATATCACGCCATGTATTTATGGTGGTATTACATTGATCAGATCTATTTTTCCATTAGATATCATTCCACTACAACCACCTCCATTATTTGTCACCATTGTACACCCGCAGATAGAAGTAAAAACAGCTGATGCACGAAGTATTTTAAAAAAGCAAGTCTATTTGAAAGATGCCATTAAACAGTGGGGAAATATCGCCGGATTGGTATCCGGATTGTTACAGAGTGATTATGCATTGATTGGAAGATCACTAGAAGATGTGATCATAGAACCTGTAAGAAGTATTCTTATTCCCGGGTTTGACGAAATAAAAGAACGGTCGAAATCAGTTGGAGCATTAGGTGGTGGTATTTCAGGTTCGGGTCCTTCTGTTTTTATGCTGAGTCGCAGTCTGGAAACTGCTCAATTAGTGGAGACGCAAATGAAAACAGTATTTCAGCAAATGAATTTGCTACACTATACCTATGTTACTACTGTTAGTTCAAAAGGGGTACAGTTGTTTTCCGAATAACCATCAACCATGAAATATTATAGTACCAATAGACAATCACCGGTAGTCAGTTTTAAAGAAGCTGCATTGAGAGGACAAGCGCCTGATAAGGGGCTTTATTTTCCTGAAAGAATTCCTTCAATAAATCAACAATTATTGAATAATATTCGATCTATTCCTAAAATAGAGCTTGCCTATCAAATTATGCAACCTTATGTGGGTGGAGATATTTCAGCAGAGCAATTGTATCAGATTGTGACAGAAACCATCGATTTTGATATCCCTTTGATTCAACTGGAAGAAGATATCTATGTATTGGAATTGTTTCATGGTCCAACACTCGCATTTAAAGATGTTGGAGCAAGGTTCATGAGTCGGTGCTTAGGCTATTTCTCGCAAAATAAGACTACTGTTTTGGTAGCCACTTCCGGAGATACAGGTGGGGCTGTAGCCAATGGTTTTTTGAATGTGGAAGGTGTAGAAGTAATTATCCTGTATCCCGCAGGTAAAGTAAGTCCTGTGCAAGAGTTGCAACTGACCACTTGTGGTAATAATATTACCGCAGTGCGTATTAATGGAACTTTTGATGACTGCCAGCAATTAGTGAAGGAAGCATTTATGGATCAACAGTTGAGAGAATGCTTGCAACTTACTTCTGCCAATTCTATTAATATTGCTCGATGGCTACCGCAACAGCTATATTATTTTTTGGCGATGCAACAATGGCCGGCGTCACAAAAAGCTCCCATTATTGCAGTACCTAGCGGTAACTTAGGTAATATAGCGGCAGGCTTATTAGCAAAAAGATCTGGATTAGAGATGGGTAATTTTATAGCAGCATGTAATATCAATGACAGCATCACTGATTTTTTAGAAACAGGAGTCCACACGCCTAAGCAATCAGTCATGACCTATTCTAATGCCATGGATGTAGGAAATCCAAGTAACCTGATTCGAATCTTAGAAATATATCAGCATAATCTCAGCTTAGTTAAATCACAGTTGAGTAGTAGTAAGCAAACTGATGATACAACCATTCATACGATAGAATCAGTGTATAAAAATAGCAAGTACATTCTAGACCCACATGCCGCAGTTGGTTATAGTGTCTTAAAACAAAAACTTAAAAAAGGAGGAAAAGGGTTGCTATTAGCTACTGCCCATCCGGTAAAGTTCCCGGAGATTGTAGAAAAAGCAATTGTTATATCAATTCCAATACCGGAATCCATCAAACCATTGTATACATTGGCTCAGCAAATGATTGACATGGGAGCTTCTTATGAAAGTTTTAAAGAGTGGATCCGGTATCGAAGTAAATAATGATTATGCGTCTTTCTTATTAAAGAAGATTGTAAAAACACTACCCTTATTCACTTCACTATTCGCTGTAATAGATCCGCCCATGGCTTCAACTTGTGTCTTGGTAATAAAGAGTCCAACACCCTTGGCTTCTGCATGCTTATGAAAAGTTTTGTTGAGTCCGAATAATTTATCGGCATGTCTTTTAAGATCTATACCCATACCATTATCGCTGAATTTGAGGGTGAGTATGCCATTTTGAAACACTGTTTCCGCATGTATAACAGGTGTTCTGTTGGGCGATTTGTATTTTAGTGAATTTGATAACAGGTTTTGTAAAATACTTTCCAGATACAGTCTTGGATATTCAATAGTAGGTGCTTTGGTAAAATTATAGCTTACAACGGCTTCGGTTTCTAATATCTTACCTGCCATACTTTCTTTTACTTTTTTGAATACTTCCTCGAAAAGAAGCACTTCTCTTTTTTTATCCGTGTCTTCTTGAATTTTTAATGCATCAACGAGTTCATTTAGTGTTTCAGAAAGATTATGAATAACGGTTTCAAATTTTTCAAATAAGAGCGCTTTCTCTTCATTGGTTTGGCTTTCTTTATATAACCATAACAATGAATTGAGGTTACTAACGGGAGAGCGCAAATTATGTGATGTGATATGTGCAAAGTTTAATAATTGCTGATTTTTCTTTTGTAACTGTAGGGATAAGATCTCTTGCTCTGTTTTAGCATTTTTTATTTCCGTGAAATCTGTTGCTACGCAGCAAATAGCGAATACATTATTATTTTCATCAATCAATGGAAATTTATTCGTAAGCATTGTTTTCTGACTTTCATTGGTTTGAACATTTACTTCGTTTGTCAGTCCCGTTGCAGATTGAATAATTTGATTTTCATCCTGAGTTAATTGATCAGCGGTCTCTTTTGAAAAAATATCATAAGCATTTTTACCAATCATTGATTCAGGCTCGAGCCCAAAGTCAGCAGCAAATTTTTTATTGACCAAAATATATTTACCGGATGTATCTTTTACAAAGATGGCTGAAGAAGTATTATTAATGATTGCGTTTAATAGTTGTTCTTTGTTTCGTAATTCATTTGTTCTCTGAAGAATAGTACGCTCTAGATTTTTATTTAATGCTTCAAGTTTTTCCTCTGCCTGTGTTTTTCCATAATTGATTTTGTTGAGCTGTCGTGCAGAAATACTGATCAATAAGAGGCCAATCAATATAAATGAGGTAGCAAACATTCCAATCCCAAATTCTACACTTACTAAATTAGAACGATGTAAATAAACTCTAATAAAGCCTAGAAAAATCACAGATAAGGTTAATGTCGGAAATAGCTGACGCGCCATTCTATTCCCAATTTTATCACCGGTTAACAAACCGGTGATACCCAGATTGCTATTTAAAAGTGAAGCAGCAATTGACAATGTTAAAAAAGCTGAAGCCGTGTGTATGGCCATTGACCCAATAGCGGATAATTTATAAAAAATAGGTACTCCCAGTAAATAACCAATGATTGCCAGAAATGAAATAAGAGAGATGATATGTAATAAATATTGGGCAATTTTTTTCGATCGTTCTTGCGTACTCTTGATTAAATAAAAAGAAGTTCCTAATAAACAAAAAGATAAAGCAGTACCTCTAGCCATTCTTCCGGGAGAGGAATCAATAGATTGATTGTATAAAAAATCTTTGACGAAGAATTCGTCAATGAAAAAGTTTATTTGAAACTCATATTGGATTAAAGTTGCTAAACCAACTAATGTTATAAAAAGGCAAAGTATTCCATTAAAAAAGTCCCATTTTTTAGATATTATTCTGTATAATTCAATAGAAGATAAAATGAAAAGAATCGAAGTATTGGCCTTCATATTTGCATATTCTGGAATAATACTTGTCAAAGTTGGTATTGAGAAGATCCATCCCAATAGTACCAGCATACCCAACAAAAACACAAAAAATGAAGCGTATTTAATAAAAGGTATTATTCTGGCTTGCTTCATTAGGTTGATGGGTGGAATTTAAATATTGAATTTAAAATTAATTATTTAGATGATCAAGTACATTATTAAGACCTTTAATTGCCATTAAAATCAGCTTTTCTTATCTATTGCTACTCAATCAATAATTTTGATTTTATCGATTGTAAGGGTTTATCTTAACCTGCGTCTAAGTATAAGACTGCTAAAAATCAGTCTTATATATATGAAATGGCTATCACTTTTTGGGGCACTTTTAATCTTTTCTGTTTCTAGTATTGCTCAGAATACAGATCTGCGAACAAGGCAGTATAATTTATCTAACAAACTTGCTATTCAGGGATACGACCCTGTGGCATATTTTCTGCAAAACAAAGCACTTAAGGGTAAAAAAGAACTTAACCATACATATCAAGGGGTTGTTTATTATTTTTCATCAAAAAATAACTTAGAAGCCTTTCAGAAAAATCCTACAGCCTATGAACCTCAATATGGCGGCTGGTGTGCTTATGCTATGGGTGCAAATGGTGAAAAAGTAGATGTCGATCCGGAAACATTCAAAATAATTGATCAGAAGCTATATCTTTTTTATAATCGTTTTTTCAATAACACTCTCAAAAGTTGGAATAAAGACGAATCTCGATTAAAAGTAAAGGCAGATCAATCATGGCAAAAAATCATTCACTAACATTATTATTACCAATGAAACGTTCTATAATTATTTCATGGCTCCTTAGATTACTGGCTGCCATTATTTTATTACAAACATTATTTTTCAAGTTTACTGCTGCAGATGAATCTGTTTTTATTTTTACTCAAATGGGTATAGAACCTTGGGGGAGAATTGTCACAGGTATTGCAGAGCTAATAGCTGCCATATTCATACTTAATAGAGCCACGCTAGTTCTTGGTGCTCTTTTGGGTGTGGGTATTATGACTGGTGCTATTCTTTCGCATATTGTAATATTGGGAATAGAGATAAAACAAGATGGGGGACAATTGTTTATTTATGCCAGTCTTGTATGGCTTTCTTGTGTAACCCTAATCTTAATGAACCGTCAGCAATTGCCTGTATTTTTGGGAAAAATGGTAGGGAAAAGTACAAAAAATGGTTTATAAGGGAAATCATATTAGGTCAGTATGATAGATATCGGCAGATCTATTCTTGTGATCTGTTGATGAATAGATATATTTAGTTGGTTTTCTATGTTTTCAAAAAAGTGCATTATTTTCACAAATCGAGATCAATAGTATATCGAAAACTTATTTATGCAAATTGCCGCAGCCATCCGAAACGTTTTTGTGCAGCTTCACGAAACTTTGGATAAATTAAATCCTGATCAATATACACAACCCAGTAAAGCATTATTCAATGCTACCATTGGTCAACATGTTCGACACATTGTTGAGTTGTTTCAGTGTTTAGAAAATGGCTATGAGAGAGGCGTTGTGAACTATGAGCAGAGAAAAAGAGATAAAAATATTGAAACAGATAAACAGTTGGCCATCCAACTATTACATGAAATTAGCAGCCGATTGATTCGAGAAGACAAGGTCATTCAGTTAGAAATGAGTTATGATGATCTTTCCAATGAGACAGTTGTGGTCAATAGTAACTATTATCGTGAGGTAGTCTATAATCTCGAACATACAGTACACCATATGGCATTGATACGTGTAGGTGTTTCAGAAGTATCTGATGTCATTCTACCTGATGGATTTGGTGTTGCTTCCTCTACCATGAAACACCGTGATGCATGTGCACAGTAACTTTTATACCCTTAAAGGGTAAAGTATTGCTTACTTCTAACAGAGATGAAAAAGGAGTTCGAAAGAAAGCAGCAGCACCTGTTGTTCATACGATCGGTCAATACAAAGTATTATTCCCCCAAGACACACAAGTCGGTGGTACCTGGATTGGAACTTCTGAGATTGGTACCACGATGGTTTTATTGAATGGTGGTTTTATCAAACATGAACCTGCCGCCACTTATCGGAAAAGCCGAGGACTTATTTTTTTGGATATTCTTTCTCAGCAACAAGTGTTATCTGCTTTTCGGAAAATCAATTTGCTAGGAATAGAACCCTTTACCCTGATCATTTGGGAAGAGGGTTGTTTATATGAATGTAGATGGAGCGGAGAGGAAAAATACATTCGTGAAGTAGATTCAACACAGCCGCATATATGGTCTTCTGTTACATTGTATACACAAGATATTATTCAAAAAAGAGAGCAGTGGTTTGCTGAATGGTTGCAACAGCATCCAGATCCAAATTCTGCAGATATTCTATCTTTTCATCTGTTTGGCGGTAATGGTGATGCTGAAAATGACATACGCATGAATCGTAATAATGAAATGCTAACGGTAAGTGTTACCAATATTATTTGCGATGACCGGTCTGCTACCATGTTGTATAACGATATTATTCATCAGGAACAACACCAGTTATCGCTTTCATTTGTACAGCAACAGTCGGTTTCTTAACTTTCAGGCATGGCTTTGATCAGGAAACTCAAGTTTCATCCTTTTTTTATCAAACTTTTCAACTGGGAGTATTGGTCCTTTAACGTGCTCTATGCGCCCTTATATCCTTATTGGTTTTGGCTATGTCTTAAAGCCAGGGCTTTTTTTTATATTAATGCTGCCAACCCCGGCATACGTAATGGTGGATTCTTGATGGAGAGTAAAAAAGAGATTTATGATATCCTCCCGGAAGGCACTTATCCAACTACCCTTTTTTTCCCGGCAGGAACCAATGCTGAAACAGTGGTAGAAACGATTACGAATCAGCGTTTGGACTTTCCTCTGATTGGGAAACCTGATATTGGTATGCGGGGAATGAGTGTTCAAAAACTAGAAAGCGAGCTGGAAGTAAAAAACTATGTTGCGCAAGCAGATTTTGATTTTCTCATACAAGCCTACATACCTTTTGAAGAAGAAGTAGGTATATTTTATTATCGTATACCGGGTGAGGGAAAAGGGAAAATTACAGGTATCGTTGGAAAAGAATTTTTAACAGTAACCGGCGATGGGGTATCAACGGTTGATCAGTTATTACAGTTGGATCCTAGATATATTCTGCAATTGTCGGTACTGCGTCGCACCATGGCTGAAGAGCTAACTGTCGTTCTACAAAAAGGGGAGCAAAAGATACTAGTACCCTATGGTAACCATGCTCGTGGTGCTAAGTTCATTGATCTCAGCTATTTAGCAGATGAATCAATAAATCATATGATTGATCAACTGGCCAAGAAGATCGAAGGATTTTATTATGGCAGAATGGATATTCGTTATGAATCGATTGAATTGCTCAGAGAAGGTAAAAACTTTATGATCGTTGAACTCAATGGTTCAGGAAGTGAACCTACGCATATGTATGATCCGAGGCATTCGATTTTTTTTGCATGGCGTGAAATTTCACGACACTGGTATCTGATGTGTAAGATCAGTATGATTAATCACGCAAAAGGAGTTCCTTATATGACAAGAGCGGAAGGACTTGCCATGTTAAAAGCCAATACAGCATTGGTTAAAAAAATATCTCAATAATAGCCATCGGTAAGTGTAGAACAATAAATTAATCATTTGTTGTGCTATCATGCATTAATTTGTGTATCAAAATTTATTGAATGTTACACAGTGCCAAAGCATTTCTTTTTGACTTGAATGGAACCATGATCGATGATATGCACTATCATAAACAAGTATGGTTCGATGTGCTGACCAAAGAACTGGGTGCAAATTTAACGTGGGAGGAAGTAGCTCATCAGATGTATGGAACGAATAGGGAATTGTTGATCCGCGTCTTTGGTCCGGATCGTTTTACTGCAGAAGAAATGGATCATATATCAGTAGAAAAAGAGAAAAAATACCAGGCGCTTTACCGACCTGAAATGAAAGCCTTACCCGGACTAGAAACATTTCTTGCAACCGCCAAGCAAAAAGGAATAAAAATGGGAATCGGTTCAGCCGCTATCTTGTTCAATATTGATTTTGCAATTGATGGTCTCAATATCAGACACTATTTTGATTCTGTGATTGGCGCTGAACATGTAAAACATAGTAAACCCGATCCTGAACCTTTTTTAAAGGGTGCAGAAGAGCTGGGTGTAAATCCAGCTGACTGTATTGTTTTTGAAGATGCACCAAAAGGTGTGGAAGCGGCTTTGAATGCCGGAATGAAATGTGTAGTGCTAACGACGATGCATGAAAAAGAGGAATTCGAAAAGTATACTAATATCATTACGTATACTAAAGATTATTTGAGTTTACTACCCATGATAGAAGCTTAAAGGGGTGTAAAAAGTCAATCATCAATATATTTTCATACGCTACGTTTTTTGCATCGAGATTGATGGGGCGCAGATTTTTTATGATAAGTTATGATTATAGTACTCAATCAGCGCATATCATGACAATCATGTCCAAAGGACTCCGGTGGAGAAAATCTGCGTTTCATAAATACATTTTCTTATTAATATTACAGCATAAAATAGATTATTTACAAATGCAAATCTTATACATCATTCTATTCATTTTCCTTCTATCCTGCGGGCAAACAAGCACCAACAATGATTTAAAAGAAAGTACAGATACAACATCAGCTTCTCTCACAGTAAAATTTCTTTGGAGAGATAGCGCTACCATTGTTATTAATCAGGATTTCTGCAAAACCATCACCAATCCTGAAAAAGCAGCTTTGGGCTATGTTGCCACATTTATTGGAAATGAATGTTGGTGGGATGGAGATCCTTCCGATAAAAGAAACAATCTCAAATGCGAAATTTTATCTGCCTTGAATTTGGGTTATCAATGTTCAGATCAGCATTTGGGATTTTTAAGACAATGGTTTAATCAAGATTCCGTAGTAATGAAACAATTGGAAAATTGTCCAACAACACCCAATACATCTACTATTCAAGATACTTTTGATGAGATCAATTTGATCGCCAAAGGGAACGAGATCATTATATCCTTTAAAGCCAGTGGTGTTAATTTGAGAGAGATGGACAGTTGGAGTTGGACAGAGACAAATTATTTTCAAGTAGATCAAAATCGCATCCGACTCATTAAGAAAGAGCGATCAAAGGTGGAGCATGAAAAACTGGATGTCCCAGATTAAGATTATAATGATCAAAGCACTTAACCAATGAATTTTATGGTCCGCAGATCTTCATGATTGTCATGATAGACGCAGATAGTGTGCCATTATCATAAACAATCATAATAATCTGCAGCCAATCTTTCCCAGTACTTGCTATAAATGGTTCAGAACAGAAAAAGAGCAGATTAAAGCTTGTAAAATCGGGTATTTGACGAACAAGTGCCAAAGACTATGCGTTTAACATCAAATCAGGCGATTTCACGCTAAATTTGTACCTCATATCTCATTTATGCAAGCATACTGTCATTCCCTCACACAGTACAACCGATTGAAGACCAAAGAAGTGCGTATTGGTGATCTTTTGCTGGGTAATTTCCATCCCATCCGTTTACAAACCATGACCACTACCGATACCATGGATACGCTGGCTACGGTAGAACAAAGTATTCGTTGTATTGAAGCGGGGGCTGAACTGGTGCGTATTACAGCTCCCAGTAAGAAAGAAGCAGAAAACTTGCTCAACATTAAAAATGAACTTCGTAAAAGAGGATATCATACTCCCTTGGTGGCCGATATCCATTTTACACCCAATGCCGCTGAGATCGCTGCCAGAATTGTAGAGAAAGTGCGTGTGAATCCGGGTAACTATGTCGATAAAAAGAAATTTGAACTGATTGAGTATACGGATGCTGATTATGCAGAAGAAATCGAACGCATCCAGGAAAAATTCACCCCACTGGTTCGTATTTGCAAAGAATATGGAACAGCCATGCGCATTGGAACCAATCATGGTTCTCTGAGCGATCGCATCATGAGTCGTTATGGTGATACACCTATGGGCATGGTAGAAAGTGCGATGGAGTTTTTACGTATTGCCCGTTATGAAAGTTTTCATAACATCATATTGAGTATGAAAGCCAGCAATCCTCAGGTAATGGTGCAGGCTTATCGTTTGTTGATTCAACAAATGGATGCTGAATTTGGTGAATGTTATCCTTTGCATTTAGGTGTAACAGAAGCCGGTGACGGTGAAGATGGTCGCGTGAAAAGTGCTGCAGGTATTGGTACTTTATTGGAAGATGGAATTGGCGATACTGTTCGTGTAAGTTTAACAGAAGATCCGGAGTTTGAAATCCCCGTTTGTCGTGATCTTGTGAAACGTTATACAAGTTCAACCAGACAAACACAACATATTCCAGTTATTGAAAAGCTCACCTATGATCCGTTTAATTATCAAAGAAGAGAAAGTTTTGAAGTGAGTAATATCGGCGGAAAACAAGTGCCGGTTGTCATTGCCGATCTCAGTAAGTTGGACACACTGACTCCTGAAAAACTCAGTGCTGTTGGGTATACTTATGATGCCGCTACCGATAAATGGAATATCAGTGATATGGCAGCAGATTATATTTTCACCGGAGAACAAATGCCTGATTTCGCTTTGCCGGGAACTTTAAAAGTGATTGTTGATTCAAGTACCTGGAAAAAAGTAACGGATCATGACAAGTATTTTCCCATTGATGATGTAAAAAATTATCTCAAGGGTTCTGCCAAAAGCCAGCAGTTGAATTTTGTAATGGTAGACTGTTACAATGATGGCACAATTGCTACTCCTGCTGAATTAGAACAATTGGCTGCCGATAAAACTGTGGTAATTTGTTTGAGTAGTACCAATGATCACGCTATGCCTTCTGTACGCAGGGCATTTGTAGAGTTGGGGCAACAGCAAGTGAATAATCCGGTCGTACTGATTGTTGACAGTAACTGGCAAACTGCAGATGAACACCTCATTCATTATGCAACCGAGGCAGGTGCATTATTGCTCGATGGTTTTGGTGACGGAGTTTGTTTTGGGATGACTGTCAACAGTTACTTGCAACAATCAGAAAAGGGTCATGCAGACACTAGTGGCAGAAATTATGTGACTAATACTTCTGTAGAACAATTCATCAATAGTACGGCTTTCAGTATTCTGCAGGCAACACGAACACGCATTTCCAAAACAGAATATATTTCTTGTCCAAGTTGCGGAAGAACTTTGTTTGATTTACAAGAGACCACTGCTAAGATACGTGCCGTTACTAACCACCTGAAAGGTGTAAAGATCGCCATCATGGGTTGTATTGTAAATGGTCCGGGTGAAATGGCAGATGCAGATTTTGGTTATGTGGGAAGTGGTGTAGGGAAGATCACACTCTACAAAGGAAAAGAAGTGGTAAAGCGAAATGTAGATAGTGAAGTAGCAGTAGATGAGCTGATCAATTTATTAAAAGAAAATGAAGCCTGGGTAGAACCGGCATCATAAATTTTATATAGCTATGGGCTTAAGCCCGTAGCTATATAAAATTTATAGAAAGAGATATTTTATGCAAACAGACTTTCTCGTTATAGGTTCAGGTATTGCAGGGCTTACGTATGCGCTGAAAACAGCACGTCATTTTCCGGATAAGAAAATAACGGTCATCACCAAGACACAAGCCGATGAAACCAATACCAAATATGCACAAGGAGGTATTGCAGGTGTATGGGATGAGAATAGAGACAGTTACGAAAAACATATTGAAGACACACTCATAGCCGGTGATGGCTTATGTAATGAGTCTATTGTAGAGATTGTGGTGAAAGAAGGCCCGGAAAGAATTCGGGAGATCATTTCTTATGGTGCTGAGTTTGATAAAAATGAAAAAGGCGAATACAGTTTAGGTAAGGAAGGTGGACATAGCGAAAACAGAATTTTACATCATAAAGATGTGACCGGACAAGAAATGGAACGTGCTTTATTGGATGAAATGGCACAAGTGTCGAATATTGAATTGATCAATCATTGTTTTGTGGTGGATATTCTGACACAACACCATTTGGGTTTTCTGGTAACAAAATCTACTGCCGATATTACTTGTTATGGGGTGTATGTACTCAACCTGCACACCAATAAAATAGAGAAAATTCTTTCCAAAATTACTTTACTGGCAACAGGTGGTTGCGGACAAGCATACAGAACCACTACCAACCCCAAGATTGCTACAGGTGATGGTATTGCTATGGTGTATAGGGCCAAAGGAAGAATTGAGAATATGGAGTTTATCCAGTTTCATCCCACTGCTTTGTATGAACCCGGTACTTCACCTTCTTTTTTAATTACAGAAGCAGTACGCGGTGATGGTGGTATTTTACGCAACAAATATGGGGAAGCTTTTATGGAGCGGTATGATGTCCGCAAAGACCTCGCACCTCGTGATATTGTAGCTAGAGCCATCGATAATGAAATGAAACGTACCGGTACGGAATATGTGTATTTGGATTGCAGACATATGGATCGGGAGAAATTCATTCATCATTTTCCCAACATCTATGAGAAATGTATGAGTATGGGTATTGATGTACTTCAACACATGATACCGGTAGCTCCTGCAGCTCATTACAGTTGCGGTGGTATTAAAACTGATGAGCATGGGAGAACTTCTATTCGTAATTTATATGCCTGTGGAGAATGTGCCAGTACAGGTTTGCACGGCGCTAATCGATTAGCGAGTAATAGTTTATTAGAAGCCATGGTATTTGGGCATCGTTGTTATTTGGATAGTATTGAAACCATTCAAAATGTCCATATTCAACACAGTATTCCCGATTGGAAAACCACCGGAACCACTGAACCTCGTGAAATGATCCTCATTACCCAAAGTTTGAAAGAATTGCAGCAGATCATGAGCGATTATGTGGGTATTGTGAGAACCGATGTTCGTTTGGAACGTGCCATGAAACGTTTGGATCTGTTGTATGCGGAAACCGAAGAGTTGTATCGCTCTACCAAAGTATCACCACAGCTTTGTGAACTGAGAAACCTAATCACGGTAGGCTATCTCATTGTAAAAGGCGCACAATTCAGAAAAGAAAGTCGAGGTTTGCACTATAATACAGATCATCAGGCGAAGAGCGAATTGTTGCAGAATATTATACTTTGATCTGTGATTTTTTGATCTTTGATTTGATGAATTTAAAAATCAAAAATCAAAAGTCAAAAATCAAAAGTCAAAAAATCAAGAATTCAAAGATCATGTACACCCTTGTATCAGGTTTATTCCATTTACTCTCTCGACTGCCTTGGCGGTTGTTATATTTGATAGGTGATGGTATTTATGTGTTGCTATACTATGTGTTCGGATATCGGAAGAAAGTAGTGGCGGCGAATTTGCTGATTGCATTTCCTGAGAAAACTGCAGCTGAACGAAAACAGATCGAAAAAAAATTTTATCACAATTTTGTTGACACATTTATTGAAACCATCAAACTATTTTCGGTTTCAGAGAAGGAATTGAGGAAGCGATTTACCTGTAATATTGAAGTGCTCAATGATTTGTATGCAGGTGACCAGAATGTACAAATAGTCAGCGGACATTATTTCAATTGGGAATATGCGAATTTGGGAGTTGCTATGGACAGTAAGTTTCCATTCGTAGCAGTGTATATGCCTTTGAGCAATAAAGTATTTGATCAATTGATTTATAAATTCAGAACCCGTTTCGGTACACTACTGGTTCCTGCAAGTGAGTTCAAGCAAAATTTTCATCAATACGCCAGAAATCGATATGCATTAGCATTGGTGGCAGATCAAAATCCGGGTAATCCGGCGAAAGCTTATTGGACTAATTTTTTCTCTAAGCCGGCACCTTTTGCTCGAGGACCGGAGAAAGGAGCAAAGATGAACAATACAGCGATTGTCTACGCTCATTTTTATAAAGTAAAACGTGGTTATTATCGACTGGAGTTTGAATTGATCACCACAAAGCCACATGATTTTGCAGACGGCGAACTAACCAAGCTGTTGGTAAAAAAAGTAGAAGACTCTGTCCGTAAAATCCCCGACAACTATTTATGGAGCCACAGAAGATGGAAATATAGTGATCAGGCGGAGAAGTATAAGCACTTGATGGTTTGATGTCGGATGTCTGATTTGTTATGATCTCTTAAATCAGACATCCTACATCCTACATCAGAAATTAATTCAACACTGCTGTTGTTTTCTCAATGCTGAACTTGTCTTTCAATTCTTTGATTTGCCCCCATCCACCGAGCACATTTCTGAGGTTGTGGATACCTTGTTTTTTCATGAGTGAGGCTGCGATCACACTTCTGTAACCACCTGCACAATGCACATAAATATTGTGATTGTCTTCCAGATGCGCCATACTTCCCGGGTCTGTAAGTTCATCCAAAGGAATGTTCAATGCTTCTTTGATATGTCCGTCAGCATATTCAGGAACTTTTCGAACATCTACGATGACGAGTTGTGGATCAAAAGGCATATCCATCGCCAGTTCATCGGGTTCTACATCAATGATCATATCGGTAGGCTCACCATTGTTTTTCCATTGCTCAAATCCGCCTGCCAGATGACCGGCAAATTTTTCAAATCCAACCCTAGCTAAACGCACAATACTTTCTCTTTCTTTACCGGGTTCTGTTACCAACAGAATTTCTTTATCAAATGACAACAAACTACCAGCCCATTCTGCGAAGCGACCTTCGAGGCCGATAAACACCGAACTCGGAATGAATCCTTCTGTAAAAACAGATGCTTTACGGGTATCCAATAAGAGAATATTGTCGTCTTTGAGCTTTAGTTTGAAAGCAGGAATATCCAATGCCTGCATTCCTTTTTCCAAAACAGCATCTAGACTTTCATAACCTTCCTTATTGATTTTGGCATTGATCGGAAAATATTGTGGAGGAGCAGCGAGTCCATCTGTCACAGCTTTGATAAAGTCTTCCTTGCTTTGTTGTTGCAATGCATAATTCGTTGCTTTTTGCTCACCGATGGTACTGAAGGTTTCGGGGCCTAAATTTTTTCCGCAACTGCTGCCTGCACCGTGAGCAGGATAAACAATAACATCATCAGCTAATGGTATGATCTTGCCTTGTAAGCTTTCATACATCATTCCTGCAAGATCCTCCATCGTAATTTCTTTTCCTTTTTGTGCGAGATCGGGTCTGCCCACATCTCCAACAAACAAAGTATCACCGGTGAAAATAGCGTGGTCTTTTCCGTTCGCATCTTTCAGCAAATAACAACTGCTTTCGAGTGTGTGTCCGGGTGTATGTAATACTTCCATGCTCAGTGCGCCAATAGAGAAAGTTTCGCCATCTTTTGCTACATGAACAGGAAAGTTGGTGGTAGTACCCGGACCATATACAATAGTCGCACCTGTTGCTGCAGCGAGATCAAGATGACCGCTCACAAAATCAGCATGAAAATGGGTTTCAAAAATATAGCGAATGGTACTTTTTCTTTCTCTGGCCAGATTCAGGTATTCATCGATATCCCTCAAAGGGTCAATCACCGCTGCAATACCATCACTCTCAATATAATAAGCTGCCTCACTCAAACAGCCGGTATATAATTGTTTTACAAACATATTCCTGAGTTTAAGACAAAGATAGTCCAATGATCAAGCCAGAAAAGCAGATCACGGCTAAAAAAGGCATTCTGTCAGTTAAAATATCAGCCGACGAGTGATTCTACAAAACCAACCACTTCATTCAAGCGTGCATAGTTAACGGAGTAGAAGATGAATTTACCATCACGTGTAGTACTTACAATACCTGCTCTGCGGAGAATAGCAAGGTGTTGAGAGGCTACAGACTGCTCCAGGCGAAGTTTTACATAAATTTCTGTAACCGTCATTTTTTGATGATCGTCAAGTAATTTGATGATTTGCTGTCGGAGTTTGTGATTGATTGATCTGAGTATCAGAGCAGCTTTCTTGGTATGAAGAAAATCTACCTTGATCGGGGATTTGCCATTGTTTAGTACAACGGATTGTAATGATTGACTCATGACAATTAAGTTGATGGGGGGTTAACAAACTAAAATTGTGTAGATAAAGATACGAAAATCTTTATTGATTTATTGTATAAAATTTATATACAAGCCAGTGCAGTACTAGGTTTTTGCTTTACCGGAAGTATCAAAAAAAGCTTTTAAATAAAGCGGTTCGCTATAGGCTAGATCTGCAAAGGCTTGATCAGCAAAGGGTTTTAACACCCGCTGCGCCAAATGTCCGGCATGCTGATGACCGGTTTTAAATCGCATTTTAGGGTGGCTTAAAATTCCCTTTAATTTTTCAGCGCCGCTTCCAAAGAACAAAATTGACTGCTTTTCGAGGAGTTCGGAAAAGGAGTGCTGATCAAGTATCATGGGTTGTGGCTCTATGATTACCTGAAGTGACTGATCATATACCGCGGTAAAGACTTCCATCCTCCTGGCATCGATCATTGGACAAATCAGGCATTCTTCTGTCTGTTTTTCTCCTTCTTTGGCAGCTGTAGCCATTACTTCCAAAGTATTGATGATGATCAAAGGTTTATTCAGTGTATAACAAATACCCTTTGCACTCGCCAAACCTACCCTCAAGCCTGTATAACTGCCTGGTCCGCCGGTAACGGCTACGGCATCTATTTGTGTGAGCTGTAAACCGGTTTTTTTGAGTAGGGTTTGAATTGCAGGTTGTAAAAAAGAAGCATGATTTTTTTGATCGGTACTGATCTGCATCTCCAATACACGATCGTCTTCACTCAAACAAACACTGGCCTGTTCTGTGGCTGTATCAATGTTGAGAAAATAACTCATGGTGTATTTGTTTTGGATAATGCTTCTGCTGTTAAAGCGGGTGCCGGTGTATACCTATCATCTGCTTTTGCCAGTTCTTGTAACAAATGATAAATGGGCTGTACACCAATGATATCGCACCATTCAAATGGTCCATGAGGATAGTTTGTACCTAATTTCATCGCCGTGTCAATGTCCTGTTTGGTACTTACTTCATCCCCCCACGCAAAATAGGCTTCATTGATGATCATAGCAATGACGCTGGCTGCAATCATACCGGGGACATCGGGAACAATTTGATAATTCCATCCAAGTGTTGCCAATATTTGTTCAAAGGACATTTTATTCTTTGGAGGAACCACTTCCAGAATGGTACGTTCCAAGAAACTATTCCAGGCATTGATGCGGATATAATTGTCAGCCAATGTATCAGTGGTGGTCAATACAGCGTTCACAAAAACCGGCGCTGTCTTAATCTCAGGAAAGGCAGCACCTTCGGTTTCAAAACACAGATCGAACCACGCATCTGCTTCATCAGGTAATGGCTCGATCCCTTTACGGTAAATAGTCACCGTATCCGGAATTGTTCGGGAGAGAAAAACAGCAGTCTGTTGTGGATTGGCATTCAACACTATTCGCATCCTGCAAATTTAGGTTGGCAGGTTGATAGAAATGCAGCAATTTGCCAATCACTAAAGAAGTTATTATGTCCAAACAAATCATTAAAACCGATAAGGCGCCATCGCCAATCGGCCCTTACAGTCAGGCAGTAAAAGCCAATGGTATGGTGTTTTTGAGTGGTCAGGTTGCCTTTGATCCTGCATCGGGTGAGTTGCGAATCGGTGATCTGCAAACAGAAACCCATCAGGTGATGAAAAATCTGGCAGCAGTGATGGAAGAAGCACATATCACTTTTGAGCATGTTGTAAAGACCAGTATTTTCCTGAGTGATATGGCACATTTTGCACAAGTGAATGAAGTGTATGGCTCTTATTTTAAAGGCGATTATCCCGCACGCGAAACAGTGGCAGTAAAACAATTACCACGTGGTGTGAATGTGGAGATCAGTATGATTGCCGTTGTGGATCTATAATACGTCTATCCGATAACTAGTTGCAAAGGAAACCGGTTCATTGGGCAACAGATGCAATAACCCCAGTCCATTATTAAAAGCATTCGGAGCAGCACTGAGATTTTCAATGGCCACACTTTTCCGATGCGGGGGTGTATATACTTGCAGGTAGGGATAGTTGATCAATGGTTTGATCACTATTCTTACCTGTTTATTTTTTAGCTCACAATATCCTTCTTCTGTTGTTGGGAGTATAAAGGAGTTATCTAGGAAAATATCCTGTAAAGAATGACCCGCGATAAAACGATCATCTGTTTCTTCTTCACCGGTAGGAATCAATTCAGGATCAAACACCATTTTTCGGCTGGTATTAAATTTCAGTTCACATGTATCAACAGATTCACCGGTAGTAAAATAAGGATGCCATCCATCGCTAAAGGGAATGGCTTTCTCGCTATGATTAACGGCAGTGGTAGTAACTGTTAAACTATTGGCAGATGTAAGCTCCCACTTTACATGAAGGGTGTATTTAAACGGATATCCTGAAAAATATCCTGTGTATTGATGTTCCAGTTCAACACTGGCTGCCTTTTCATCGGCAACCAAATCCTTGATCGTATATACCGCATTATAGAGGATACCATGTAAGGCATGATTGCCCAAATAAAAACTATCCATGGTATATGAACGGTCATCAAATTGATAGTGACCGTTTAGAAGTCTGCAAGCAAAGGGACTCATTTTCGCACTTTTAAATCCCTCGGTAATATGAGCCATTGCATGGTCGGGATCGGTAAACCCATCAATCACATTCAAAGATCCTAGAGCTGTTTGTACCACAAAAGCATTCAATAAGCCACCAAATGCAAAAATTTCGGCGACGGTACCCGTTGTGGTATCTGATAAGCGGATGATCAGACGACTTCCTTCTCCTGCTGTTTGAATGGAAAATGACATACAGTAATTTATGTAAACATACTTCTCAAAAAGCTAACGATTGTTAACCATTCGGCATAAAACTGCTAAATTTGCACCTCAGTGAAAAGTAAGGATATGTCGTATCAACCCCAGCATAAAATCAGAATTGTTACCGCTGCCAGTTTATTTGACGGACATGATGCTGCCATTAATATCATGCGTCGCATTCTTCAGTCAAAAGGAGCGGAGATCATTCATCTTGGACATAACAGAAGTGTTGCTGAAATAGTGGAGTGTGCCATTGAAGAAGATGCACAAGGTATTGCCATTACCAGTTATCAGGGCGGGCATGTAGAGTTCTTTAAATACATGCGTGATTTGTTGGAGCAAAATGGCTGTGGTCATATCAAAATATTTGGTGGTGGTGGTGGAACCATTCTCCCCGAAGAAATCCGTGAACTGCACAATTATGGTATCACAAGAATTTATAGTCCGGATGACGGAAGGAAAATGGGATTAGAAGGCATGATTGAAGATGTGATTCGTCAGTGTGATTTTAATTTGAATGGAACAGGGCTGTATCAGAAGCCAATGACATTGGGTGAGGTGAAAGATATCAGAACCATTGCACGTAAAATTACTAATGCAGAAAACGGTGTTGGAGCCAATAAAGAAGAAGCAAATACAGCGGTACCGGTATTAGGTATCACAGGAACAGGCGGTGCAGGAAAAAGTTCTGTGACTGATGAAATTGTAAGAAGATACCTGCAGTTGTTTGACGACAAAACAATTGCTGTAATATCCGTAGACCCCTCCAAGAAAAAAACAGGTGGAGCTTTATTGGGAGATAGAATTCGCATGAATGCCATCTCTCACCCCAGAGCGTATATGCGCAGTTTGGCTACACGTGATGATAATACTGCATTGAGTGCACATGTACAAGATGCGATTGATATCTGTAAAAATGCGGGCTTTGATTTCATCATTCTGGAATCAGCCGGTGTTGGACAAAGCGATGCATCAATTCTTGATTTCTGTGATGTGAGTTTGTATGTGATGACACCTGAATATGGTGCAGCTTCTCAGTTAGAGAAGATCAATATGTTGGATTATGCTGATGTGGTATGTATCAATAAGTTTGATAAAGCAGGTGCATTGGATGCTTTGCATGATGTACGTAAACAATACAAGCGCAACCACAATTTATGGACAGCAAAAGATGAAGATCTTCCCGTTGTAGGAACCATCGCTGCACAATTCAATGATGCCGGCGTGAATGAGTTGTTTGAAAAGTTGATGCTGACCATTGAGAAAAAAACAAAAACTTCATTTGGTAATTTTTCGAAAGAAGGGCATACAAAAGAGACTACTACCAAATCTCAGATCATTCCACCAAAGCGTGTTCGTTATTTGGCTGAGATTGCAGAGAATAACCGTGGTTATGATCAGTGGGTGAATGAACAGGTGACGATTGCCAGCAAACTTTACCAAATTCAAGGTGCACTGGAAACAGTGAGTGGAGAAGTGGCAGCAGGATTGCAGGAAGTAAAAAAATCTTTCGAAAAGAAATTACATCCTGAATGCCGGCAACTGATTGAGCAATGGCCGACATTGATACAACAATATGCGGCTGATTTTTTTGAATACAAAGTGAGGGATAAAATTATTCGTCAGCCATTAACAACCAACTCACTGAGTAATACGCGAATACCCAAAGTAGTATTACCCAAATACAAAGATTGGGGTGATATTTTGCGCTGGCAGTTACAAGAGAATGTGCCCGGAACCTTCCCCTATACAGCAGGTGTATTTGAGTTGAAAAGACAAGGTGAAGATCCAACGCGCATGTTTGCAGGAGAAGGTGGTCCGGAAAGAACCAATAAACGTTTTCATTATGTATCACTCGGACAACCGGCCATTCGCTTATCAACCGCATTTGATAGTGTGACTTTATATGGCGAAGATCCTGCTGTTCGTCCGGATATTTATGGTAAGATTGGTAATAGTGGTGTGAGTATTGCAACCGTGGATGATGCTAAAAAATTATACAGTGGCTTTGATCTTTGTGATCCCAAAACATCGGTAAGTATGACCATCAATGGTCCGGCCCCGATTTTATTGGCATTTTTTATGAATGCAGCAATTGATCAGCTGTGTGAGAAATATATCGAAGAAAATGGTTTGTGGGCTCAGGTAGATACTGTCTTTACTGAAAAATATAAACAGGTTGCCAAGCCGGTTTACTATAATCCATCTTCACCGGAACGTTTACCGGAAGGAAATAATGGTTTGGGTCTTCGTTTACTGGGATTAAGTGGCGATGAAGTATTACCTGCAGATGTGTATGCAAAAATTAAAGCAGAAGCATTATCACAAGTTCGCGGAACCGTGCAGGCAGATATTTTAAAAGAAGATCAGGCACAAAATACCTGTATCTTCTCTACAGAGTTTGCATTGAAATTGATGGGTGATGTGCAGGCCTATTTCATTGATCAGAAAGTAAGAAATTTTTACAGTGTCAGTATCAGTGGTTACCATATTGCAGAAGCAGGTGCTAACCCCATAACACAACTGGCATTCACATTAGCGAATGGATTTACTTATGTTGAATACTACCTGAGTCGCGGGATGCATATTGATGATTTCGCACCGAACTTATCTTTCTTCTTCAGCAACGGTATGGATCCTGAATACAGTGTGATTGGTCGTGTCGCCAGACGTATTTGGGCAAAAGCCATGAAGAATAAATACAAGGGCAATGATCGTTCACAAAAATTGAAGTATCATATCCAAACAAGCGGAAGAAGTTTACATGCACAGGAAATAGACTTCAATGATATCAGAACTACTCTACAAGCATTGTATGCGATCTATGATAATTGTAACAGTCTTCATACCAATGCTTACGATGAAGCCATTACTACACCCACTGAAGAAAGTGTAAGAAGAGCCATGGCTATTCAGCTCATCATTAATCGTGAATTGGGCAGTGCAAAAACAGAGAATTTCATACAAGGAAGTTTTGCGATCGAAGAACTAACAGATCTGGTGGAAGAAGCGGTATTGATAGAGTTTGAACGCATCAGTGAACGTGGTGGTGTTTTGGGTGCGATGGAAAGAATGTATCAGCGTAATAAGATCCAGGAAGAAAGTTTGCATTATGAAACGCTGAAACATACAGGTGAGTTGCCATTGATTGGTGTCAATACCTTCCTGAATAAAAAAGGCAGCCCTACGGTATTACCGGGTGAAGTGATTCGTTCTACCACAGAAGAAAAAGAACAGCAGATCCAAAACCTGCATGCTTTTTGGAAAAGAAATGATGGGAAGTCGGTAGCAGCGTTAGCACAATTGAAACAAATCGCCATTAATAATGGTAACTTGTTTGAAGCATTAATGGAAACGGTAAAATATTGTTCTCTGGGTCAGATCACACATGCATTGTATGAAGTAGGTGGACAATACAGAAGGAATATGTAAGAAGCATGTTGATTTCTGTAAAATCTACTATAAATTTATGGGTATGAAGTATTCATTCTTTCTTGTGTTCTGTTGTTTATTTTGCATGCATATCAGTGCAACAGCGCAAGTTCCTGCCAGACGATATGATAGTTCCATGAAAATTGGTAAGGTGGGATATAGAGTAACCTGTACCAATCGTAATCCTGAAAAGAATTCTATTAATATTTCACCAATAGGGTTTGATAACGCTGTACGTGATTTCAGTTTTGAAATCAAAGGGCGTATTCTACGTGCAGAAGTGGATGATGTAAATCGAGATAATTTTCCTGACTTACTATTATATATCTATCATGGAGATACGCTGAACAAGGGGAATCTTATCTGCATCAGCTCTGAAGCCAACAATAGTGTTGTTCCTATTGGTTTTCCTGATATAGTCGATGATCCTAAATTAAGAGATGGTTATCGTGGGTTTGATGAATTCAGAGTAATGGAAGGTGTAGTTACCAGAAGATTTCCTCTTTTTACAGCCGATAGTTTAGGTGCTCAACCTACCGGGAAAATGCGTCAGGTTATGTATCGTGTTGTGCCGGGTGAAAAGGGCGGATCCAAATTTCAAGTAGCGCGTACCTATGATTATGTGAAGCAGTAATCTTTTACCTGTTTGCTGTAATCACAATCTTAGTGGCAATCCGTTCTTCTCCTGAATCATCTCTTACCAATACCAAATACATGCCGCTGGCTACTTTAGCCCCGAGATAATTTCTTCCATCCCAAACGGCTTGTCCGCCCAAGGAACGGGTTTGATAAACCAGTCTGCCATTCAGTTCTGTAATCTTTACCAGCGCCTTATCTACCAATCCTCGAATAGCAATCGTACCATTGAAACCGGGAGGAACCGGATTGGGGAATACCAATACTTTATTTTGTGTTTCAGCAGGGGTAGTAGCCGTACTTCTGAAACTGCAAAGGCCTTCCGATGTGGCAATAAAAAGTTCGCCGGTAATAGGATCGATGGTTAATTTTCGAACATCGTTACTGAATAGTGGACTGTTCTCTGCAGTAAATCGATACACTATTTTTTCTCCATTGGAAGAAAGCAACCACAAACCATTGCGTGTACCCACCCATTTTCTATTGGCACCATCCACTGTCATGCATTGTACTACTTCATCACGAAACAGTAATCCGGCAAAACGATCTTGCTGAACAATGGGTTGAATGGCTTCACATCCTGCAGCAGAAAATGTGAGTTCCGGGCAACGAATGATGCCAATACCTCTATCTGTTCCCACCCATATGGCGCCATCTTTGTCTTTTACAATACTAAATACATTGGAAGAAGGTAAGTTGCCATTACCGTTTCCTTGTCTGTAATACTTCCATCTGTCATCAGCCAGATTATCAATATCGGTTCCGGGATTGAAACAAAATAAGCCATTGCCTTTCGGACTGATTGCCCAAATCTGATCAAGATCATCCGTAATCAATTGAGCGATGGCATTTTCGCTGTGTGTAAAAGGAATGGAGAAAGACCTCCAATTATTATCTCGTTTGCGTACGCTGAGATTTTGTGGAGCGCCATAATTGGCTACCCAGAGTTGTTGTTTGCTATCGAATACCAATCCACTCACTCGTGTACTGCCCGGATCACCAATAGCAGCTCTTAAACTACTGTTGTATTGTTTAAAAATATTGAACTGATCATTGGCAAAGCGAACCAATCCACCACCATAGCTCCCGGCCCAAATGGCTTGATCACGTGGATCGATGGCTACTGTGATAAAATCTAAAACAGAGTCCAGTATAGGTGTATTGAAAAAACTTCTAGAACTCCATATATTGTCTTTCAATACATAAAACCCATCTCTATTAAATAAATAGTTCCAAGCATCATTCACACTGCCAGCGGTTGCCACTGTGCTCTTACCATCCGAAGCCAATTCACCGATGGCAACACCGGGAGGTCCGTTGGGGATGAATCGATCTGTGGTATTATTGGTTCTTGATAAACCACCAAAACGATCGGCTACCCAGATCTGTCCGTTGTCTACAATAGCAGATAAAGGGAATGAGATGATACCACTGGCACCGATGGTTCTAGCGATGTTTCCATTGGTATTTAATAACAAAACCCGAGCAGCTCCTGAGCTTGTACGTTGGCAAACCGTTAATTGGTTATTCGCAGCAGTGATGGAAACAATGGGCCAATTACTATCATGGTATAAGAGCTGCCAGTTGATTCCGTTTTGAATGAACAAAGAATCTCCTTTTTGAACAATCAAATTGTTATTGGCAACAATTACATTTTTAATACTGCCTGATGGAAGTTGATTCGTGCCGCTTACCAAAGTCCAGTTGCTGAAATTAGCAGGATTATTGACAGTAGTGCTTACCGTTTTGAGTCCCTCTTCCGTAGCTGCGTAAAAGAAATTATTATGTAGAGTGAATCCATTCACTTTTACCTGGTTACCATTATTACCAATGATCCAAGTGTCTCTGATTTCTCTTCGGTTGAGATCAGTAACAATGATACCAAGTCCGCTCGCCAAATAAGCCAGACCATTATGACAAAAAATCTGTTGGATCGATTTATCACCGGCAATGGTGCTATTGGCAATATCACGCATATTATGAACAATGCTGCCTTTGAGTAGATCGAGATTGCTGTTGTTATAGGCAATTACCAGTTGATTGGTACCGGCATCCCATCCTATACAACGAATACCGATATCGTTTAGTCCGGTAACTTTTGAATAGCGGGTGAGTTCATTGTTATCATCAATAGAAAATAATGCTTTGTTGGTAGCGCAATACAATTGAGATCCTTTGACTACCTGAATGGTTTGCTGGTAGTTCAGGTGTTCACGCCATTGTCCAATAGGAGGTATTTGCGCAGTGATGGTATGACTCATGAGCAAATAGCCCATCAGCCATATCGCTATTCTACAAGTATATAAGCGATGTTTCATCGTCATAAGTAAAGTTACAGGATAAAAATATAGGTATTTCTACGACGAAGTTTTAACATAAAAATCAGGTGTTTTTACGGTTTTTGTGAAAGAGAAAGCAGTCTATTTTGGCATTCTAAATATTACACTATGTCGACTCGAATTGCTATTGAACAAATCAAAAAGATCAATCAGTTGATTGTGAAAAAAAATACAGGTAAGCCTGCTGAAATGGCTGTAAAACTTGATTGTTCGCTTACAACCCTATTCACCTATCTCTCAATGATGAGAATGATGGGAGCACCTATTCAGTACAATAAATTTAAGCAGACTTATTACTATGAAGAGGAGGGAGATTTTGTGATTGGCTTTATTGCGCGATAAAGTTTTTTTAATACTCCGCAGGGCTCGTATTGAACGATATTAGTTTAGCATCAGATTCATGGGCCATGAATGGGAGTATTGTCGGTAAGCCTTGTATCCTGCGCAGGTACAGAAGAAGCGACATTAAAAAACTAAAACTGTTTTTATGAACCATCAAACATTAAAACTGGAACCCCTATCTGATCAGGAGCTGGTCAGTATTGAAGGGGGAGCGATTCCATCTTGGTTGAAAAAGTTCGGATGGAGTGGTCTTATTATGGATGCCATAAAAAACTGGGACGAAATCAAAAGAGAGTTCAGCAGAGGATGGCATTTCGCAGATAATAAATGATTGCTAAACCTTTAAAACAAATAATCATGAAAACCAATAATCAATCAAGCATACATTCATTTGAATGTCAGTCACTGTCTTTAAAAGAGCTGGAAACAATTGAGGGTGGTGGTTTTTGGGGAGATTTATTTTACAGAGTTGGTGTAACGTTTCGATGCTTTTACGAGTTTGCAAAAACTGCCGGAGAGTATCAGGCTTCATTACCACCAAGTTTGAAGAAATAATCAATATGCGAATGACCTCATGATTCAAGTGAGGTCATTCATTACAATACATTCTCAAAACTTATTTTAATATGTCAATTGGTAAACGAGTATTAAACCTAATCGAACGGCTCACAATTTTTAAGTTAATCATTGGGGCCTATTTTATTAATTTTTTTGTTTCGGTCTTATTTGGGTATGTATTATTTCCGGAGCAAAATGCTAATCCGAATCAACTGCCTGATAATATTTATTTTATTGCTTCAATCATTGTGGCACCATTTCTCGAAACTTGGCTGGTTCAATATACAATCATGGAATATGGCTATAAATGGACAAAAAAATATGGGCCGGGGATCATAGTAAGTATTGTTGTCTTTTCAGTCTTACATCATTATTCAGTTCCTTATATGCTGAAGACATTGGTTACCGGAACTGTATACACGTCAGTTTACTTTGTTTGTATGATTAGAAAATGGAATGGCTTTTTATGGACATCGATAGTACACATGCTTCATAACCTAACAGCGTTAATCTTTAACTATTTTATTGATGGATAATGAAAAAGTACAATTGTCCGGAACCAATAACAGCATCCAATTCTATCTCGCTGAATTTTCGTCCTATACCAAAATCTTTTATTTATCACTGATCCTGATCGTATTGTTTGGAGTTGCTATGCTTCCTTTTTGTTATGTCAACGTCATCACCCGTACCGAAGGTATCATCCGACCATTTCAGGAGCGAACTGTCGTTCGGAGCTTGATCAATGCCACGATTCAGTCTATTCATTGCAAAGATGGAAGTACGGTTAAAAAAGGAGATACCCTGATCCGGTTTCAGCAATTGAACTATGCGGCACAAAAAGATTATATCGTGCAAAAAATTAACAACTGTACTAAGCTGATAAATGATCTGCAATTACTTACTCAACCAAATGTATGGAAAGACTCAATCATCAGTAACCGTTTGCAAACGGCAGTCTATCGCTCTCAATACCTGCATTTTTATGATCAATTGCAAGAAAAAGATATACTTAGTCAAAAATTACAGAAGGACTTACTAGTGTATGATCCCTTACTTCGGGAGAAGGTGATAGCGCCTAATGAGTTTGCTGATATTAGGTTTCAATTGCTACAAGCATCGGCAGTTTTTCAGTTGCAGATTAGTAAACAGATCAGCCAATGGCAATATGAATTAATTGAGCAACAAAAATTATTAAAGGAATATAAAACTGAAAATAGTCATCTGTTATCGAACGCAGAATCTTATATCGTCAGAGCCCCCATAACCGGTACGGTATTGATGCAAGAACCATTATATGCAGGTACTGCTGTTCTTCCTTCCGGAGAACTTTTATCTATTTCTCCTGAGGAAGACTTGATTGTTGAATGTTGGATATCTCCTTCAGAGAGGGTAACCATTTATCATGGACAAACCATTACTTATTCAATTCCGGAAATCCGCAATCAGATGTCTACGACATTACAGGGAAAAGTCATTTACATAGCTGAGGATTATACGCTTGTCAATAATAAACCCATGTTCAGGATTAAATGTAGTTTGAACCAAACAAGTGTTCAGCTACAAAATGGTTTCTCATATGTATTAGGTCGCGGACTTTTATTGGAAACAAGATTCTTTTTAGCCAGGAAAAGTTATTGGGAACTTCTTTATCAGCAATTATACGATTGGTTCACTCCTGCCACACTTAGTAAATCAACCGTATGAATAGGAAGATGGTTTGTGTGAAGCAAAGAGATGTTACTGATTGTGGGGCCGCCTGTTTGGTGTCCGTTGCAGGTAGTTATGGATATCAGTTTTCGGTTAGTAAGGTCAGGCAAATGGCAGGAACAGATAAACGAGGTACCAGTATGTTGGGTATGTTAGAGGCAGCGCAGAAAATCGGTTTTCAAGCTAAAGCTGTACGGGCAAACCCCGAAGTAATTCTTCAGGTTCCACTTCCTTGTATTGGGCATGTACTATTGGAAAATGGGTTACAACATTTTGTGGTACTCTATCGAATCAGCAAACATCAATTAGTCTATATGGATCCGGGTACGGGTACGCTGGTTAAGACGAATCCCAATGCTTTTACAAAAATTTGGACCGGTGTCCTTCTTTTATTGGAGCCTTCAATAACTGTATCCGGTTCTACGGTCACCATCAGTACAAAACAAAGGTTGTATCATTTACTATACTCCAATCGATCCTTATTGTTGCAAGGATTTATTGGGGCCTTGGTATATACTGTTTTGGGTCTTTCAGTCAGTATTTATATCCAGAAACTAGTGGATATCATATTTGTTGATGGTGATCTGGGACTTTTGAATCTGATCAGTATCCTGATGATCTTATTATTGTGTGTTCAGCAATATACGGGTACGTTTAAAACAGTACTTGGATTACAGATCGGACAAAGAATGGATGCAGCACTTATTACTCATTATCTGCGTCACCTCTTACAACTTCCACAGTTTTTCTTTGATACCATGCGAACAGGTGAAGTGCTAAGTCGAATCAATGATGCTGTCATGATAAGAAATTTCATCAGTGATACAATTATGCAGGTAGTGATGAATAGCTTGATACTACTCTGTTCTCTTTTATTGATGTTTTTTTATAGTAGCAAGTTGGCTTTATGGATGCTGGTATTATTGCCCTTGTATTTGGTACTCTATTTTCTGAGTAATAAAATCAATAAATACTGGCAAAGAAAATTAATGGAGAGAAGTGCAGCCATGGAAACAGAACTGGTAGGTACTTTACAAGCATCGGCTACCATCAAACGTTTTGGACTGGAGCATATAATGATGGAAAAAAATGAGACGCAGCTTATCGGTTTATTGCGTACCCTGTATGCTACCGGTACTAGGAATATTGCAGTTTCCTCTGTAGCTGAATTTCTGACAAAACTTTTTACCCTCTTCATTTTATGGATAGGTTCAATATTAGTGATCGAGCGAACACTTACACCCGGCACTTTACTGTCTTTCTATAGTATCATTGGCTATTTTACCGGTCCTGTTTTGGTATTGATAGGAAGTACCAAAAGCTTTCAGGAAGCCATGATTGCAGCAGATCGCCTTTTTGAAATCATGGCATTAGAAACTGAAGAAACTACTCAGATCGGTCGCTATCAATGCTCTTTTAAAGCGGGTACGATTGTATTTGATAAAGTTAGTTTTAGATATGGTAGCAGGCAAGTAGTCTTTAACGATTTATCTTTTGAAATCAACTCGGGTGCTTGCATTGGAATAGCGGGTGAAAGCGGGTCAGGGAAATCTACTTTGTTACATCTATTATTGCGCTTATATCCTTTACAAAGTGGACAAATACGCATTGGTGAAACGGATATCAATGATGTAAATCTTACCGAGTTAAGAGAAAAAGTTACCGTAGTTCCACAAGAGACGGATATTCTTTCGGGTACTATTCTTGAAAATATCTGTTTGAATACAGCTGTTGATATGGATAGCGTAATAAAACTTTGTCAGCAAGTAGGATTAGATCATTTCATTCGCAGCTTACCAGAAGGGTATCATACCGTATTACAAGAGCAGGGAACAAACTTATCTGGCGGACAAAAACAGAAAATTGGTATTGTGCGTGCGTTGTACCGCCAACCATCCATATTATTATTAGATGAAGCCACGGCTTCATTAGATACCATCAGTGAATCGGTAGTGCAGGAATGTTTGCAGTACCATCGTCGAAAGGGTATAACAATTATTCTGGTAGCACATAGGTTAACAACACTTCAGTTCTGTGACGAAATACTGGTATTACAACAGGGTAAAATAATGGAGAGGGGTTCACATGAATACCTGATACAAAAGAACAGCCTATATGCTACTATGTGGCATCAGCGTTAATTATACACTAACAATACCATGCTTGATAGCAAAAATGGCTAGTCCAACCCGTGTTTTGATGTCCAATTTCTTAAAGAGATTATCACGATAGGTATCAACAGTACGTGGACTGATATGCATTTCTTCAGCGATCTCTTTATAGGTTTTATCGGAGCATATCCATTGTAAGAAAATGGTTTCATTTTCTGTTAGGCTGCTGAGTGGAGATCCATCGCCGAGGAAGGAGTCTTCATTACTGATATAGTGCATGAGTTTATCACTCACTAATTCATTGATAAAGTAACCTGTATCGCGAATGTTTTCGAGGGCTTGTTTAAAAACTTTGGGTTTACTGTCTTTTAACAGATAACCACGAGCGCCATTTTTCAGCATGCGGATGATGGCGATATCATTTTCCAACATACTTAATACCAATACCCTGGTTTCGGGCATATTGGCTTTGATCCATTCAGCGGTTTCAAAGCCATCCATCAATGGCATATTGATATCCAGCAAAACAATAGCCGGTGGCTTGTTGTTTTTTAATGCCTCCATGAATTCCTTACCGTTACCGGCTTCCATAATTACTTTGAAGCCTTCAAATGAATTGATCATTGAAGCGAGACCGCTACGAAGTAATTCATGATCGTCCACAAGTGCTACAAAGGTCATACAAAGGTTATTTCGATTTCGCCTGCAATATAATGGCTGTTCCGTTTCCCGGCTCACTTTTTATATCAACAGTGGCATGAATCATTTTTGCCCTGTTAAATATGTTCTGTAAACCGATACCCGGTCCGGCAGTTTTAAATTTTTCCATGTCAAATCCAATCCCGTTATCAGCTATGATCAGCTGAACTTCATTTTCGTTGCCCTCTATTTTTACAGATATCTGGTCGGCCTTGGCATGTTTCATGATATTATTGATAATTTCCTGAACCATTCTGAACATAATGAGGTCCGTATTCTTATCAATACCCGTGAAATTCTCCGCTACTGAAAGATCTGTTTTATATCGACCACTCTTCTGTAAGTTATTCAAGAGTTGTCTGATAGACTCAACAATTCCTATATCCTGTATCCGATTGGTTTGTAAACTATGACTCAGATCGCGTAAATCTTTGATCGCCTTTCCCAAAAGTTCATCAGTATGCTCCAGTTTCTCATGCTCTTCAATATTCGTAAAGGTACTTAAGTTCAGTCTGACCAGACTTAATACCTGTCCAATATTATCGTGAATTTCTCTACTAATATGGCTAAAAGTTTGTTCTTGGATCTCTAGTTGTGATTTTAGAATGGTTTGTTCAAATCTGTTTTTCATCTCATCCCTTTCCAGTTGAAATTTTCTTTGGCGTCTCAGGAATACGAATACAATCAGGAGTAAGAAAAACCCGATCAGTACTAAAAACACTGAGGCTATAACGATGGTGATGAGGATGTCTTCCTGTTGTTTCGGCATAAAATAAAAGCTATACTGAATGAACCATACAAAATTACGTTCAAACTATTGGTGATGTTTCGATAAATAATAATACCCTGCTCCTTAAAATCACTTTTTGTAAGGTACTCAACAAGTGCGTTAATGATTACAGAGCCCAAATAAAAAATTAATAATCCAATACTTATCCAGAAAAAAGGCTGTAGCGATAATCGCACACTGATTGATTCCGGAAGAATTGATTCATACAAAAAGAAACAACTATAAACTACCATAAAGAAAGAGCCTAAAAGAAATGTGTAGCTATGAAAAGAAGTGGTTAGTTCTTGTACAAATATGACGTTTAATATAAAAAGAGTCAAATAAAATGGAATCAATAGAATAACGATATAGCGAAGTATCTTATTATTAAGATGAACACGGAATAAAACAGAGTAAAAAACAAATTCAGCAGCGGTAAAAATATTGAAGATTAAAAATTTTTCATTACGATCTTTCCATATCCATTTAGCACTCATCTCAACCAGTGCTGTTACAATTAAAAAAGGAATGAAATAAAACATTGCATCATTTCTCTTCAAATCTTTATAAAAGAAAAGAGCAATTAAAAGACTGATGATTTCCAGATATAAATGCAGGTCTTGCATAATTGCTAATGTATATGATTATAATGAATAAACCCTTCCATTTTACAGGAAGGGTTTATTCATTATGGTTTCAATAACCCGATTAAGATTAAGGGAACAAACCACCGTGATTCAAGAACTTTTCAGCTACGTCTTCAAAATTACCTCTAACATTTCCTGTGCTGGTTTTTTTATCGCCTGAGAAGAAAACGGTAAGTCTACCTTTGTGATTGCCTTCACCATAGATGCCGAAATTCACATAAATATTTTTTGAACCTTCTTTCTTCAATTTATTTAAGAAACTTTGAATGTCTTTTACTTCGAATGATACAGCTGTTGACTTATTTATGTTTGCACTCGCATAATTAGCAGCAAGTTTAGCGGCTTCATTTCTATCGATGATACCCGGAATATTAGATGCATCGACTTCAACAGCTCCGATAGACTCTTCTGCTCTTGAACTGTTAACTTCGTTAGCAACACCATCCTGTTCTTTCTGGCAGGCTACCAGAAGGATGGTAACTACTGACAGCATTAAAACTGTGCCTAAAATTTGAAACTTTTTCATCTGTCTGTTTTTAATAGGTTTTGACCAAGGTTTAACGAAATAGGTGCTACAAGTTGTTTTAATGGGACTTATCCAAATTTTATTCCCATCAAGTACAAAGTTCTGCTTTTTTTCTTATGTAAACACTATTTATTCACCGAATATGGATAAGTGTTTTCACTGAATTTTGAAACCGTGTTTTAAACGAATATTTAAAATTGTTATTTATAAATATAATGATGAACAATTTATAAAATCGTTATTATGAAATATTGGAGCGAATGCTCTTTCGATTTAGTATATAAATGATTAGTAATACTAACGCAGAAATACTTATAGTAGTTGGAGAAATGAACGGAGAAATGTAGGCCGATTGTTGTTGTAAAAACATGGCCAATGCATACTGCGCAACGGATATAACGCATAATGAACACAGCACAATCCATATATTGGAAGGGAAAAATTGACGCGTTAGAAAGGATTGCAATTGTGACGGCGAAGCACCTAAACTAATCAATAATTTTATTTCTTCTCTGCAAGAACTGATGGTAAGTTGTATAAATAAGGAGAAGATCAACATCGCAAATAAAAACATGAGTAATCCCGTTACACCGGTAATATTCACCACCATTTCTACAATTTGTCTGTACTTACTAAATCTGGTTTTATCTTGATCAGTAGTCAATTGTTTTTGCTTTAAATAACCGATCAAGTCCGGATGTCCGGGATCTTTGGTTCTAATGATAATTCTGGATGGAGCACTACCTGTATTTTTTCCATACAAAGTATTGGCATGATCCATGAATGATTGTGGAATCAATAAAGAGGATACCCTATCGCTGAAGCCTACTACCTTACCTCTGAATACACGTGTTGTACCATCAACGGCATACACATTTACATTGAAAAAAATCATTTTCACTATTTCCCGTGTTAACTGTGGTAGGCCTTGTGATAATGAGAATTGAAAATTATAAATGTCTAGAAACATACCCGGCACGATGATGGGTACATAAGCACTATTTTCATTCCAATTCCATTCTTTTGTGTTCACATCTAAGAAAGCATCTGGAACACTTTCAAAAGCAATATCTGTATAAAACGGAAAAACATCACTGCTGCTTTGTATAGAAGCTTTAAAGCGACTGGTCTGCAAAACACCTACCGCTTCGGTAAATGGCTGTGCTTTGATGTCATTAATTTCTTCTTGTGAGAGCACTGCTTTACCAATATTCCGATCTGTCAGTATTTTATTGACTACTAAAAAATTGGCTACACTGTCTTTATTCTGTTTTCCTTGTAAAAGCTCATTGTAGTTGACCTGTATTTGTACTGCTGCCAAAATCAATAACAATGCAACCGATAAGCCGATGATGGCCATGGCGTATCGGGTTCTGCCGGTAGCAGTTCTAATTAATTTTTTTAGAAGGATATTCAGATCATTCATGGTTGGCTACTTATAAATTCAATAGTTGATCGTATGCAAAATGATCATCATCATCGAGATCAGTAATGATAAAACCTGCATTTCTGTCTTTACATTCCCTCATGATCAGTGCGGCAGCTTTTGCCGTATTCGCTTGATCCAAATGACTAAAGGGCTCATCCATCACCAACATGGAAAAAGGATGAACCAGCGCTCTGATAATGGCAACTCTTTGCTGCTCTCCATAACTGCAAATGCCGGCTTTTTGGTGTAGAATATGTTGAACGCCTAATTCAACTGCCATGCTAAAAATTTTTTCCTGATTACAATACGGTCTTTGTAAAACCCTTTTCAGTTCTATGTTTTCAAAGGAGCTTAGGTTGGGAAACAAACGTAGATCTTGGAAAATAATACTGATTTTTTCTTGTCTGTATTGCGCCAATTGTTCAGCAGGCAGCTGTTGTAAGTTCATACCATCCCATTCTATTTTGCCACTATAATCGTCGCGCAATTTGTATAAAGAATGGATCAATGTGGTTTTGCCGGTACCACTAGGAGCTTTGATTTTTGTCCATTGGCCTGCAGAAAAACTGATCGTTCGATTCCATACATCAGAACCTTGCTGCGGCACTTTATCTTTAAGAGGGGTTGGTACAACATTATGTAGTGATAGGATCATGACTCTAAGTTATCATTCAATAGATTCAAATAAAAAGTCCTGCTACAACAGGACTTTTTATTTAACTCAAAAATTTCTATTAGTTCGTGCGTATGATCGCAGGGAAACCGCCCGGGAACATTTTTTCCTCCATTTCTTTTTGTCTGCGTGCTGCTACTCTCATGTCCACGGCAATATCTGTGATCAGACTGGTAAGGGTAACCAAACTGTTTTGTTTTTCATTCTGCATGCGAATTTCAAATGTGGCTTTAATACTCTTGCCATCGAAATTATCTGAAGTGCCGATAATGTCTTTGAAAGTTTCTTTAGCAGTTTTCATAGATTGGTTATAATCTCCGCCATTACCATAAAATCCACCAATTGTATTGGCGATATCGAAATAGAAAACGGTTGATTTTCCTTTGAATCTGTTCAATGTTTCAGTATTGATGACAGCTTTATTATTGCCAGACATATACTGCGTATACGTTAATGAATCGCTAGCAATAACCAAATTTTTATCATCAGCCTGCATATAAATACCTAATACTTTCATCAACTCACCACTTTTGTAAGTGCTGCCATTTTTGGTGAAATAGCCCAATTCGGTGGCTTTATCCATGAGCTTGGTAAAACTCGCTTTATCACCAACAGGTGCATTCAATATCATTTTGCCCATTGGTTTTTTCATGGTCATTTCTTTTTCATCTTTTCTTTCCTGAGGTTCCGGCTGAGAAGAACCCAGATCGGATACCACTACTGCAATTTCCCCTTTCAATGATTTATACAAGTCCTGAACAGAGAAACCGGTTTTTTCCATCATGCCATTTACCAATCCTTCTACTTCGAGTTGTTTCAAGAAGCCACCAAAGATCTCCGGATTAAAAGATGCCAACATAATACCATTGATTTTATCCGATGGGTATCTCTCGATCATCGATAAATTAACTGTAGGTCCTGCATATTCTTTTAAGATATTACTTACCAATGGGTTGGTGAAAGTGTTAGATTTAGCCACAATTCTACCGTCCTCAAAACTCAGTGTTGAAGCGGAATAGTTGTCTTTTAATAATTCCTCTACTTTCGGCAAAGAAACAGGCAACATGCTTAAGGCAGATAAAGAACTGCTTGAAGATGTGAATGCATAACCATCCGCTTTTTCTTTAAACATGCCGGTAAATTCTTTCACGCTAGCCATCGATGCATCTTTCGCTTGTGTATAGTAAGTCTTTACCTGCTCTTTCATTTCAGCTTCAACATTCTTCTTTTCAGGGATATTGAATTGCATAGTTACTGTATCATAAGTAGGTTGCTGGCTAAAATTGTAAATGGTTACGATTACATTTTTATCGCTCCATGAAACGATGGTATTGTCTTCTGCTACTAAATAGGTATAGTCTTTTTCCTTTACGACCGTTTTTTTGCTGAAATCATCATGTTTTTTCAGCCATGCTTCAAATTTGGCAGCATCTGTTAATCCGCCCATCAGGTTCATCACCGTAGTACCACCTTCAGGGGTAGATGGATTGCCTTTTTGTGATAGGAAGAAGAAAAACTGACTTTGCCAATTCATACCGGCATTGGTTCTAAACTCATTCAATTTTTCTTTGTCCTTTGCATCAATAGAATCGTTCGTGAATACACGACTCAGTAGGGTATCGATGCTGATACCTCCTTTAGTGAGCTTGTCTTGCATCGCTCCCGGATCTAAAACGATCACAGCACTGGATGATTTAGGAATAAAGCGAGCCTCTTTGGGGCCACCACCTGAGCAGGAAGTAAATATCACCGCAATAACAATTACGGCTAAAACAGATTGCAGAGCAGACTTCATATGTATACATTAATGATTATAGTATACGAAGTTAAAGCCTACAAAGTAATATTTACAGAAATATGGTTTTACCTCACAATAGCTCCATAAATGGCTTCCTGTATGTTTGGACGCACATTTAAACGGCCTAGTTTGTTACTATTTCGGCTAGGGTTAACCCGATTGGAAAGAAAAATATAGATAAGTTGCTCTGCCGGATCTACCCAAACACAGGTTCCTGTAAAACCGGTATGTCCAAAAGTAGCAGGGGAAACACTGAGAGACGGATATGGCTCTTTTCGGGTGGTATTGTCTTTTTCGGGTTTATCAAAACCCAATCCGCGGCGACTGATCTCACTATTATAGGCAGTGAATTTGTCGATCGTTGTTTTATTCAACAAACGAATGCCATTCAGTTCACCTCCATTGAGCAGTAATTGATACAGCTTTGCAAGATCATAGGCATTACTAAATAAACCTGCATGTCCGGCAACACCTCCAAACATGGCAGCACCTTCATCATGTACATCACCATGCATTTGTTGTTTGCGAAAATGCGTTTCTACTTCTGTTGGTACCAATACACTTAATGGCATCGACTCTCTTGGTTTGTACATGGTAGAAGTCATGCCCAAGGGTTCATAAAAAGTTTTACGAACATAATTGTCTAAGCTCATTCCACTCACTGCTTCTATGATTTGACCTAAGAAAATAAAATCATTATCACTGTAAACATACTTACCTTGTTCGGTGAGTTTGCTGGATAAAATCCTGCTGAACATAGTATCTCTCCAATCATTGCGTAAGTATACATTTTCTGCGACACGATACGAATATTGTGGTGTGGCTGTTTGAGTGAAATATTGTGGAAAAGGATTTCCTGTTGCAGTATCAATCACTTCCCGATAAAAAGGAATAAATGGATTCAATCCGGCTTGATGCAGTAAAATATCAACCAATTTTAAAGGTGCTTTATCAGTGCCTTTTGTCCAACTGAGGTAATCACCTAAAGTTTTATTGAGATCAATTTTTCCCTCTTCATACAATTTCATGATACCCATGGTAGTCGCTGAAATTTTTGTAACCGAAGCCAGATCAAACACCATATCATTATTCATAGGTATCGTACGATCGGCATTGGTATGACCAAATGCCTGATGATACACTACTTTCCCGTTCTTAGCCGCTAGCACTACCATACCTGGGGCAGCGCCACTATCGATGGCAGCTTTTGCGATGGCTTCAATTTGTTGAAGTGTTTCACCTCGCATGCCTACAGTTTCAGGTTTGGCAAGGGGGAGCATATTGTCATAAACAATACCATCTCCAAAACGAAATCCTTCACAAACGGTTACCGGTAATTTTCCTTTAACATTGATTTTACCCATCAACAAATCAGCAGCTGCCTGCTGAGTGATCTCATCATCTTCATAGCAAACAACCAGGTTATTGCTATTACAGATGTATTGCACTGCATAAGGGTTTCCAAAAGCAAATGTGATGCTGTTGTTTCCTTGTAATCTGTTCAATAAATCAAGACTGTTTTTGCTCAAACCAAATTGATTAGCGGGTCTGCGATTGTAATTATGAAATCCTACCACAACTGCGTCATAGTTCTTGAGTTGTTCAAGAATACTGTTGACTTTTGTAATGGTATCCTTGTTTTCAAAAAAGAAAAGATCAGCATTAAACGCTTGCTGTACACGTGTTGCAAAAGCATTGGCTTTATTGATACCGATACCTACAAAAGCTACTTTATTACTTTTAAGCGGTAATAAGTTTTCATTACCCTTGCGAAGTAAAGTCAATGCATTGGCTGCCAATGCCTTTTTGATTTCATTGGTTTTTGCATTGAGATCTTCTGCTAAATTTTCAGTATTGATGACTTGTTTTTTATGTAATCCAAGATGGTATTTTGCCAGTAATACTTTTTTAACCCTTGCATTGAGATCATCCCAAGTAAGTTTTCCTTCTTTGATGGCTTGTCTTACTTTTTGGATACTTCCCGGGATATCTCCGGGCAAACAAAGCATATCATTACCCGCTATCAACGACATAACAGATGCATCTCCTTTAGGGAAAAATTTCGCAACACCCTGCATTTCCAATGCATCAGTAAATGAAATACCCTGATACCCCAATTCATTACGCAGCAGGTCTGTTACATTTTTTGCGGATAAAGAAGTAGGAAGATTGGCAGTGCTATCAATAGAAGGAATAGCCAAATGGGCAATCATCATACTACCTACTCCGGCTTTGATCAATTCGCGGAATGGATATAATTCCAGCTGATCCAATTGCGCACGTGTTTTATTGATCACAGGTAGATCATAATGAGAGTCTACACTAACATCACCATGACCTGGAAAATGTTTGGCGCATGCCATCACACCTACATCCTGCATGCCTTTCATGTATTGTACACCAAAGAGTGCCACTTTGTATTTGTCTTCGCCAAAACTCCTGTCATTGATCACAGGATTCATGGGATTGTTGTTGATATCAATATCCGGTGCATAATTCACATGAATGCCTATTCTTTTACATTGTTCACCCACAGCTAATCCGAATTGATAAATCAGTTTTGCATCCGGAACAGCACCCATCATCAGTTGACGAGGAAAGTTGATCACACTGTCTAATCGCATACCCAAACCCCACTCACCATCAATGGCAATCATCAAAGGTGTTTTTGCGATCTTCTGATATTCGTTTGTAAGATTGGCTTGCCGAACAGGCCCACCTTGAAAAAAGCAAAGTCCACCTACATTGTATTTTTTAATAAGATCGGTCACTTCTTTCACATGATCTGCTCCAAGATTACTATGCGCACGAATGATCATCAACTGAGCGATGCGTTGGTCTTTCGATAATTTGCGGAATTGTTTGCGTACCCATTTATCAGCTTCGGGTGTATGCTCATAAAATTGCTGAGCAGCGATGCCAGTGAAAATCAATGCAGAAAGACAGAACAGAAAAAGTTTTTTCATATGTTGAGGTTCTGGGCACAAGTTAAGGATTCTACTTTATTTGCGGTTTTTTGCAGGTTTTAAAAATGCTCTAAATGATGATGCATAAAAAAACCCGCAACTATTGATGCGGGTCTTAAAGCGGCTGAAAGCGATTATGCTTCTCCTTCTTCAGTTTCTTCTTCAGTTAATTTGAGTTCTACCTGATTGGCTTTCAGGATATTGAACCATTTTACCATCTTTTTCATGTCACTGGCATATACACGATCAAAATCCATATCAGCATATACTTTTTCAAAATACGTCTTCACTGCTTTTGCATCATTTTCTGCCGGTAATTTTTCCTTGCTTTTTTCCATGGCTTGAAATACCTCTACAAGGTTCACATTTTCGCGTACCGTATATACTTCAATACTTTCCAAATGAGAAAAGTTATGTACACGACTGCTGACAAACTTGGTAGTTTTATCATCCAATGAACGCACGATAGCGCCATCGGTCTTGCTTCCAAGCATTTCAAACAATCCGGGAAGTCCGGTAATAGATATCAATTTACTATACTCCATATACAAAATGTTAGGGCTGCAAAGTAAGGGAAAAAGCATCAGAGTTGGCAGGTCAATACAACTAAGTTCTTACGGATAAATACAGTAAAACCATCCTGTATGATCGAAGATTTCAGCGTCAATGGTTGTATTCATCGACAGGTGGTTATAACTTGTGATGAGTGAAGCACTGAGAAACCCATATTTTTTGTCTTCCTGAAATGACTTACGCTGCTTTTCATCAGAAAATTCTTTAACAAATCATATTATTATTTAATCCCCCTGCAGAGGCACTGATCCATGTATGAAAAGAAAAGATTTTTTAAAGACTTTATCATTTGGAACCGCAGTATTGTATGCGCCTTCCGGACTGGTGGCACAAACAGAAAAAGTTCCGCCCTTGGATAAGTTATTGGTTCAAGAATTTGTGGGAGCGGGACATAATAACCTTGATAAAGTAAAAAAACTTTATGAAGAGCAGCCTGCGTTGGTGTATGCAGCACACGATTTGGGAGGTGGTGATTTTGAAACAGCCATAGAAGGAGCCGGTCATGTGGGTAATAAAGAAATCGCTCAATTTTTGATCGAAAAAGGAGCCAGAACCAATTTGTTTGTATTGACCATGTTGGGCAAAACGGAAATAGTGAAAGGCTTTATAGAAGCTTTCCCTGCTTATTTAACAGCTCGTGGACCTCATGGATTCACGCTGCTGCATCATGCACAAAGAGGAGGAGAAGATGCCAAAGAGTTATTGGAATATTTAAAAATGAAAGGACTAAAAGAAACAAGATCTAAGCTATAATATTTAACCCCCTAAACAGATATTTATGGAACATGCGATCAGTTGGTTTGAAATTCCGGTAACGGATATCAACCGCGCACAACAGTTTTATGAAACGATTTTTGATTTTAAAATGATTCCATTGGATCTGCCCAATATCAAAATGCGCATGTTTCCGGTAGATAATAGTGTTGCAGTAGGTGGTGCACTTTGCGATAGTGGCGGCTTTCATAAAGTATCTGCAACAGATGGTCCATTGGTATATCTAAATGGCAATCCGGATCTTCAGATCATCTTAGATAGAGTGGAAGCTGCAGGTGGAAAGATCATCGTTCCAAAAACAGAAATATCTCCTGAATATGGCTTCATGGCAGTGTTCATTGATTCTGAAGGAAACCGTGTTGCCTTACATAGCATTCCTCAAACATTTTAATGCTTATCATATAAAACTAAACACATGAAAAAAACTATCATGATCAGTTGTATACTGATCTTTTTTTGTAGCACTGTTGGTATTGCACAAACAGTAGCTCCCGATTCTGTAAAAGCACAGTTGATCAAAGACTGGGAAAGAGCCAAAGCATATACTGCTGAATACCTCGCTGCCATGCCGGCTGATAAATACACAGCTAAACCGGTAGAAGGTATCAGAAGTTTTGCAGAACAAATGTTGCATCTGGCACAGGGTAGTATTGGACTGTCTGCCAACGGTACCGGCAAAACCCGAATTTTTCCGGGGTACAATATGGAAAAATCAGCGACTGCTCAAAGTAAAGACTCGGTAAGTTATTATGTAAATGCAAGCTATGATTTTGCGATTGATGGTATCAAAGCCATGGATGCCAATCAGCTGGGGGAATTGGTGAAGCGTGGTAATTTTAATGAATCCAGGCTTAGTTGGATCATGAAAGGTTTTGAACACCAGACCCATCATCGCGGACAGTGTACTATTTATATTCGCTTACATGGAGTGACACCGCCGAATGAAAGACTTTTTTAAGAGTATGAAGTAACGTTTTTGTTACCTATATTTGATTTACGATATCAGAAAGAATAGGCTGCACAAAATATGCAGTCAATGAAAATCAGGGAATTACCTCAAAAACTAAAAAAAGATGGATGGGTGAAGAAAGAACAAAATGGGAGTCATCTTCAGCTTGTGCATCCGAATAAAAAAGGGAAAGTAACGGTTCCGATACATGGTGGCGATATTCCTAAAGGCACATTAAACGCCATACTGAAACAAGCAGGACTAAAATAATTTTCTGAGATCAACTCTATTAACTGATAACTGAATCAATTATGCGTAAGCTAAAAAAACTACCATTAATTCTCGAAAAAGATCGTAACAAAATATGGGGGCGAGTAACTATTGGCAATCATCTTATTGTTGACTATGCTACTAATGTGACATTACTGGAAAAAAAGCTAAAAAAAGCCCTGAAAGATTTTGAAAAAATGGATACTGTTGAATTTGAATATAGTTATGATTTAACCATGTTCTTTGAGCAGTTTAATTTTCTCAACCAATCTAAAATTGCAGCATTGGCTGGAATCAATTCGAGTTTAATAAGACAATACTCATCCGGACATAAACAACCATCCAATGAACAGGTGGTAAAAATTGAGGCTGCTATCAAAACGATTGCCGGGCAATTAAAAGAGGTTCGGTTGTCGACAAAATCTTATCTCTAATGGATTGTTTGTATTACGCCACAGATCAGATTCAATCTGTGGCGTAATTAATCTAATCAGGAAATAAAGTCTTATCAATATTCGGAATCAGTCTGAGTGCATTTTTGTAATACACTTTCTTCAACACTTCATCACTCAATCCCATCCCATACATTTTCCAAAAAGCATGGTATTTTTTGTGATATGGGAAGTATTCATCTGTTGTTTCCAATACACGGAAATAAGTAGCATATTCATCAGGTACCCAACTGTCTTTTCCAAACATGATACGGTCTTGGTATTTATCAAAGAAAGCTTTCGCCATTCTTGGTTGTCGACCTAGCTCTGCAATAACTGCCCCAAATTCCACATACATATTCGGCATGGCATCTAATAAGCTTCCAAGCTTAGCCAAATTATTTGGATACCATCCAAAATGTGCAGCAATGAAATTGGTTTTTGGATGACGCTTGATGATATTGTGCTGTTGTTGAATGAGATCAGCCCAAGGTGCAGGATCGGTATCACTTCTTTTACGATCGGGTCTGGTGGCCAGTTCCAGCCAACGTTCATTTTGATCATCTAAGGGTTGCCAGAATGGTTCGGGGTCTGCGCTGTGGATCAGCACCGGTATTTTTAACTCGCCACATTTTGCCCAAATTGGATCCAATCTGGGGTCATCAATACGCAATAATTTACCGGTATTGTCTTTGAAAGAAAACCCTAAGTTCTTGTATACTTTCAGACCATTGGCACCCGCTTTTACATCGTTCTCTAATTCCTTCACCGCTCTTTCTGCCCATCCGGGTTCTCCCACACCAATGAATGACACATTGGTAAAATGAATGATCCTGTTGGGCGTTGCTTTCTTGGCATTGGCAATAGCGTCAGCCAAATATTGTGGATCCTGTAAACCAAATTGTCCATTCACAGATTTAAATCCCCTGCCACTTAGATTCACCATCACACGCATGTTCAATTCATCCATTTGTTTCAACAATGCTTTTACGTCTTGCGAGGGCATATTGAATTGGTGATTGTGTACATCAATGAAAGGGAATTTGGCTTTGGTAACTTTATGTTCCGGTACTACAAGTGTACTTTTTGGTTCATATTTTTCAAAGTCCATTTTGGCATTCTGTGCCATTAACGAAAATGCACAGCTTAGTGCTGTGATGGTAAAGATCAACTTCATGTGTATATGATTTGAAAACGAAAACTATTCCGATGAATCGATAAGCAACAACCACTCTTATATCTTAACGTTTCTTTGTGTTAGTGCTAACCCTTTTGTAACTCACTTAAAACATTATCCAGTCTGCTTTTCAGCGTATCAAAATCAGTATATCCTCTTGCCAACAGATGAAATTTTGTTTCACTGATTTGTATCAATACGCAAGGGTAGCCTGTCACTTGCAATTGTTTCACCAATGAAAATTCATAATAAGCCTGTTCTTTATACGTATCACTTTTCAGCTTCTCGTAAAAGGTTTCAGGGTGGATGCTGTATTTCTCTAGTAGGTGTCTGTAAGCCTCATCATCTGTTAAATCACGACCTTCAAAGTGTAAAGCGTATTGTAAATCAGATGCAAAAGCTACTTGTTGATCCGGATAGAATTCTTTGAAAATACAAAGAGCAATAGCCGGTTTTTCAGAATGCGGAAACCAATCGCTCAGATCCGGATTGTTGATATGCCACAAATAGTCTGGTCCGAATGTAATGCCGGTATATTCTTCCACCGTCTTGTATGCTTTTTGAATATATCCGGCTGTGGCAGCAATGGAAACAGGCTCTTCCGGTAAAATCATCCCACCTGATAATACTTCAATAGGTAATTGAGGATAGTTTTCCTGAATTTGTTTCATTACCGGACTAAATCCATAACACCACCCACAATAGGCGTCGTAGCAGTAGAAGAGCGTTGCAGTCATGGGGCAAAGATAGGTGGAATGAATTTTTGATTTTTTGATCTTTGATTTGTTGATCTAATAAATACTGAAATCAAGAAATCAAAGATCAAAAATTCAAAGATCTACACTCAACGATCAAGATGATTCTTTGTATTTTTGAACCCTAAACAGTTTTTTATGCCTGGATTCGAATTATTTGGAGCTGAGGAAAGAAAAGAAGTGAATGATGTGCTGGAAACAGGCATCCTGATGCGTTATGGGTTTGATGGTCCAAGGAAAGGGATCTGGAAAGCCCAGGAATTGGAAAAAGCCATCACTGAAGTATTTGGTTGTCAATATGCTCATTTGACGTCTAGCGGAACTGCAGCATTAACCACTGCGATGGCTGCTTTAAATATTGGAGCTGGTGATGAAGTGATCATGCCTTCTTTCACTTTTGTGGCCAGTTTTGAAGCAGTATTGAGTGTGGGTGCGGTACCGGTGCTGGTAGATGTAGATGAAACATTAACGCTTGCACCTGCTTCCGTAAGAGCCGCCATTACGCCAAAGACCAAATGTGTGATGCCCGTTCATATGTGTGGTAGTATGGCCGATCTGGATGCGCTGAAATCTATTTGTACTGAACATAACCTGATCTTATTGGAAGATGCTTGTCAGAGTATCGGTGGAACGTATAAAGGAAAAGCATTGGGTACCATTGGTCATGCAGGTACATTCTCCTTTGATTTTGTAAAGACGATTACTTGTGGGGAAGGTGGTGTGGTGATGACCAACAGTGAAGATGTTTGGACTAAATGTGATGGTTATACAGATCATGGGCATGATCATAAAGGAGTAGACCGTGGTGCTGATCTGCATCCTTTCATTGGATACAATTTTCGGATCAGTGAATTGCATGCTGCTGTTGGATTGGCGCAGATCAAAAAACTGGATACTTTCCTGAGCTTGCAACGTAAGCATAACAAAGCATTGCGTGCTTATCTGGAAACCATACCTGAAGTAAGTTTTAGAAAAGTACCTGATGAAGCAGGAGATAGTTGTAGTTTCTTGAGCTGGTTTTTACCAACTGAAGCGTTGACAAAAGCGGTGATCGCTGAAATGAAAGAACAAGGAATACTGGCGGGTAATTTTTACTGGTATGCAAATAACTGGCACTATATCAGTAAATGGGATCACTTAAAGAATGCGACTACTTTGAATAGATTAAGTGATGTACAACAAAATGCGCTATTGAAATTAAAGGAGACTTCATTTGCTGCAAGCGATGCCGTAATGAGCAGATGTATTTCAACCGCTATCAGTTTATTGTGGACTGAAGAGCAGATCAAAGAGAAAGGTGAAAAAATGGCAGCAGCAATCAAAAAAGTATTAACAAGCGCCACAATTCATGTATAAGCCTAAATCACATACAGCTTATTATAAACCGATACCGCTTAATTTCTGGTTTTATTTTTGGTTGGTACTGCTCATAGTTCTTATCATTGGTAATATAATCAGGTTAATATGGCCCTCATCTAACATTAATAATTGGGAAAATTATATTACACCCATTGCTTATAGTTTTTTATTTTTTAGTACAGGGGAACGTCTTTACAAACAATACAGAAATAGCAAAATAAAAAATTGCTTTGTGAAAGTAGATGATGAAGGAATCAGATGGAATTTACATCATGGAAACTACAATGTAAAGGAAAGTGAGATTGTTGTATGGAGTGATATTAAAAAAGTTGTGATTGATGATAAAATGATCACCATCAAGTACATGTCTACTTATTTTTCCGATAATATTCCTTTTGAAAAATTATCCGAAGATGATAAAAGACTATTAATTGACGCTTTGAATGATCATATTCAATACAGATCTATTCCTTACGAAAACCGGATGGCTGCCTAAGAGAAGCCGGTATGAATGTAGACTGCTTTCCTTCCAATTGATTGACATGATCTAAGCTGCCTAATCGAAAACGAAGCGGTACTTTGGTGAGCTTTTCAATTTGCAACTCTTTTTTACAGAAAAATGATAAGTTTTTGCTGTAATAATCTTCGGGCAACAAACGAAAGCCGGTATTTCGCAAACTATCTGTCAATATGGGTTTTGATTGAACAGGTGTAATGAATTGCGCTTTCGTGCAAACCACGGTAATTAGGAATAAATTCACAAACAAACAAATCCGTTTCGCCAACATCTTGCAATGATTGTACGTAAATTTACGGCGTTTTAGCATCATGAGATGTTAAACAAAAAAAGCGCTGAATGGGATTGTTCATTTGTATTTTGAGGAAGATATGTCGTTAAGCCAGTCGTTACAACAGAAATTATTACAGAAATTATCTCCACAACAGATTCAGTTAATGAAACTGTTGCAGATACCTACTGCCAATCTGGAAGAACGCATCAAAGAAGAACTGGAAGAGAACCCCGCACTGGAAATGGATGAAGAAGGTCATACCGATGATTTTGGAGACGACCTGAAAGATGAGTTTGAAAACTCGCCTGAAGATGAATTAGATCCTGATGGGAGTTCAGATGAATATGATAATGTAGATATCAGTGAATATGTAATGGATGATGACGGTGAAATCGCCGATTATAAAATGAAGGATGACAATTATCCGGAAATGGATGATCAAAAAGTGATTCCTATACGGGTTGAGACCAGTTTTCATGAATTGGTGTTGAACCAATTAGGGATGCTGGAACTGGATGAAAGAAATTATAAGATCGCAGAACAGATTGTGGGGAGTTTGGATGATGATGGTTATCTGCGTCGCGAATTGACTTCCATTGCAGATGATTTGGCTTTTCGTCAGGGATTGAGTGTAGAAGAAAAAGAAATTGAAGATATCATTCAGCAAATACAGCAGTTTGATCCACCGGGAGTTTGTGCAAGAGATTTGAAGGAGTGTTTATTGCTGCAACTGAAAAGAAAGTTGAGTGAAGGTATTTCTGTAGAACTAGCAGTTCAAGTGCTTTCCAAATATTTTGATGAGTTTACTAAAAAGCATTACGAGAAAATTCAGCGTGGATTAAATTTAACAGATGATCAAATTCGTGATGTCATCAATCAGATCATCAAGTTGAATCCGAAGCCAGGAGGCAATATCGGAGAAATCAATAAAGCCGAGAGTTATATTGTTCCTGACTTTTTTATCCTGAATAATAATGGTAAGCTTGAGTTAACCCTTAACGCTAAAAATGCGCCTGATCTTCGTATCAGTGAAGGTTATCGAGATATGTTGAAAGAGTATGATAAAGGTAGTAAGAAGGATAAGCGCCAGAAAGAAGCCGTTTTATTCATCAAACAGAAGATTGATTCTGCTAAGTGGTTCATTGATATGATCAAACAGCGTCAGGATACTTTGATTGGTACCATGAGTGCCATTATGAAACACCAACAAGAATTTTTTCTTACCGGTGATGAAACGACGATGCGCCCGATGATCTTAAAAGATATTGCAGAGCTAACCGGGTTAGATATATCTACCGTTAGCCGTGTAGCCAATAGTAAATTTGTACAAACAGAATTTGGTACCTATCGATTGAAATTTTTCTTTAGTGAATCACTCAGTACAGACAGTGGGGAAGAAGTGAGTACCCGAGAAGTAAAGAAAATTTTAAGTGATATTATAGAAGCTGAAGACAAGCGCAAACCTTTGAGCGACGAGGTATTAACCGAAATGCTACAGGAAAAAGGATACAATATTGCTCGCAGAACGGTTGCCAAATACAGAGAGCAACTGAATATACCTGTAGCGAGGTTGCGCAAAGAGTTGTAGTGATATCCCTACTTTTTTATAGAATCTCCTGAAATGCTTGATTTTTCTAGATTTCAAGGCAATAATCTTGTTGTGTTTTAGTATCTTTATCTTATCTGCAAGGGCAGCTAAAATTCAATATCCATCCACGTGAAAAAGCGAAATGTATTATTTGCTTTATTCATGGCTTTATATATAGCCATGTCTCCCTTCCATCTGTATGCATCTTCTGCTGCAGACACAAGCCGTTTTATTATTCAGTCTGACACCACTATTTGTAAAGGAGTATCTGTACAACTTGAGCTTAGAGATCCTTTGCCTAAAGACACGTTACTTCCGGGTGTATGGAAACAACTCATTAGCGGTAATCAAATCAATCCATCATCTTTTAATATCAAACCTTTCGGATACGATAAGGTGAATCAATATCTCTATTCCATCATCAACAGAACCGTTACACGTTACGATCTGAAAAAAAATGAAGTAACCATTATTCCAGCCACCAACTGGCCGGGCGATTATTCTGATTTTGTATATGATTTTACCAATAACCGTTTATTGTGTTGGAGAAGTGGACGAGATAATATTTATGCATTGCCTGCTAATGGTGGTACTTGGACACAAATCGGAGCAGGTGTTGCAGATAATGAATGTTATGGGGCTTCTGCTTACTGGAATCCATTGCTGAATCAGCCGGGTATTTATGGCGGTTATGGTTCTGCACAAGTGAAGAGTTGGATTTTCGAACACAATGGAACTGCATGGCAGATGAAAAAAAATAATCCTGCGATCGATATGGCCCCTCCTAAAGGTGGCAATATTGTTGCCGGAAATAAAGATGGCTCTAAACTGTATCTTTTTTCCGGTCAAGGTAATTACAGCGGCAGTGAATTAACAGGGTCTTGTACGTTGGGAAGTCCATGGGCCACTGCTACAGGAATTTTCTGCTGGCTGAAAGACTTATGGGAATTGGATCTTAATACTTATCAATTCAAAAATATACTGCCTGTTAATGATCCGTCTATTCAGTATGAAGGAGCATTGGCTTATGATTATGACAAATCGAGATTTTTTCTTTTTGGTGGATTTCAGCCAACAGGAGATTATATCCGTAATCAATTCCTGAATAATACGAACAAAACTTTTCGTTTTGATCCATCGAAAGACGCCGGATTTACAGAGTTTCAAGCAGAAGGTTCTGTGCAGCCTCCGACAATGGCAAGAACATCATTACCCAACTATGCCTATTATGATGAAATAGGTAAACGTGTTATTTGGGCTCGATTTGATGGTATCTGGGCTTATTATCCGGATTCTTCTACAGCCCCCATTCCCGATACCAGTTATAGATGGTCTAATGGCGCCACAACAAAAAATATTCAAGTACAACCGGAGCAAACAACCAGGTATACGGTTACAAGAACCATTGGTACAACTGTTTCAAAAGACAGTATTCTCATTACAGTAAACAGCTTAACTACACCTTTAACGGATACCGTAAAAATTTGTGCCGACAGTACTTTATTAGATGCTGGTTCGGGGCTTACTTCTTATCTATGGAATAGTGGATCTTCAAATCAAACTATCTGGGCGAAACAAAGTGGCCGATATACAGTTACAGTCTCAGACGGTATTTGTTCTATAAAAGATTCAACAGAAGTTTTACTGGGTTCTATGGTGAATGATTTTATCATCAGACTTGAGAAAGATTCTGTTTGTAATGGAGAATCGGATTCTTTGTTTATTCCCTCACCGCAAAATGGCGTTACGTATAAATGGTATGTTACGGGTAATCCGTCGGCAGTACATACCGGTGAATACTTGAAGCTGAATTCAGTTGTAGCTGATACCACTTTTATGGTGCGCGCAACCGGCAATCCTGATATATGTCCGGCAAAAGCTGCCAATGCAACGATCGTGTTGAGAAAAAAGACAGCTTCACCCATTATTCAAGCAGATAATATTACCGGAAGTTCTGTACGGTTTCGGTGGAATAGTGTTGAAAATGCTATTGGCTACAAACAAAGTATGGATAGTGGTATCACATACAATGATCCTTCATCCGGCTTTCAGGGACTACAGCATACGATCAGCGGATTACAGCCCAATCAAACCGTGAAAATATGGGTAAAAGCCATCGGCAGAAATACCTGTGAAAACAGCGATAGTGTGAAAGCTGTTGCCACTTCATTGAATCCTTTTGGTGATGGTATTTATGTTCCCAATGTTTTTACTCCGAATGGAGATGGTATTAATGATTTTTTTCTGGTGTATGGCAATACCATTGAAACCATGCGATTGGTGATTTATAATCAGTGGGGACAAGAACTGTTCATCAGTACAGATAGGCAGAAAGGCTGGGATGGAACTTTTAGAGGCAATCAATCGCCTGCAGGAAGGTATTCTTATGCGCTGGAAGTAAAATCACAAAGCGGTAATAAAATAACAAAATCAGGTTCTTTTAACCTGGTCAGATAAATTTAAAACAGATCCATGCATGCGTAGATGTTTACTCATATTGAATCTGGTGATGGTATTATTCATCAACAGATCAGCAGCGCAGGTCGATGCACATTTTACTCAGTATTATGCGCATCCATTATGGCTGAATCCGGCTCTTACAGGAGTGAATGATGGCTTTTACAGGGTAACGGCTAATTATAGATACCAGTGGCCTGCTATTACTTCTCCATTTATTACCAAAGGCATTTCGGGTGATATCAGTGTATCGGATGCTTTTTCAGTTGGGATGACAGTGCTGAGTCAAACTACAGGTGATGGAGGATATTATTATAATAATGGTTATCTATCTGTTTCCTATAAAGCCAGATTAACAGAATACAAAATAATTAGTGGTGGATTTCAGGTAGGTATGTTGAATCGGGGCATCGATCCGGGTAAGTTTCAATATGGGAATCAGTACAATCCATTCATAGGCTATGACCCAACCATCCCATCCAATGAACAATTTATGCGTATCAATGCTACAGCTTTGGATGGAAGTCTGGGTCTTATGTATTTTGATGCAGAACCTGATAAAGCTGCTAATGCATTTTTTGGGGTAAGTGCTTATCATCCTACACAACCCCGCAATCAATTTCTTGCTAATGGTAACAACAATAAAATTCCAATGCGATATGCACTTCATGGCGGAGTAAGGATGCGGATGAGTGATCGGGTAGATCTCACGCCACATGCAGTTTTGCTGAAACAGGGCGATGCCAGTGAAATTACCGGTGGGTTATCTATGAATATGCAACTGCAGGAGGGAGCTGATCTGCTTTTAGGAACGACTTATCGTTTAAATGATGCAGTGGCACCTAATATTGGTATTCACCTGAATGGACTGACGATAGGGTTCAGTTATGATATCAACATGTCGAAAATGAAAAGTGCATCCTCTGGTAATGGAGGATATGAATTATCCATCAGTTTTATCGGACGAAGAAAAATTACGGATTCGAAGTTTGTATGCCCAAGATTGTAAACCCTAAATATTGTTTGCTATTTATTGTTGTATTACTGTCTTTAGTAAACAGTAAACAAACATTGTATGCTCAGCGTGCCAAAAAAATATTGAAAACAGCCGATGCTGCATTCAAGTCAGAAGATTATTATCAGGCATCCAAATTATATGCAGTTGTTTTGTATGATAGTCCATTGGTAAAATCAAATACAGGTTTTGTCTATCCGCATCAAGCTGTAACTCGAAGAGGAAAATTGAAACCGGCAGAAAGAATTAGGGCAACTTATCAGTTGGCTGAATCGTATCGTTTGCACAATAACAATCGTGCAGCTTTATTGGCATATAAAGATTACCTGAATTTTAGGGATAGCAGATTTCCACTGGCTCAACTATGGTACGCTAATAGTCTTTTGGCGAATGATGATCCCGTTAATGCACAAAATGCTTACAACAATTTTTTAAGTAGATACCCCAAAGAAGATGAGTATGCAAGTATGGCTCGCTTGGGTATTGCATCTTGTTTGTATACCATTCAAGAATTAAAAGAAAATCCGCGGGCAACGGTTATAAAAAGTGCCTCAACCAGTTCTTCCGATGGTTCCAATTTTGCACTTGAAAAAATAAATGACAGTATCATATGGTTCACGAGTTCAAGACATGAGATGGTCAAAAAACAAAAAACATATCCTGTACGGCTTTATACCGGAAATGAGTATACCGGATTGGTAAAAAAAATGGTTTCGGGTGCAGATGATCAACTGAATATGGGGGCTTCTTCTTTGTCGGCCGATGGATTAACGCTCTATTTTACCGGTTGGAAAAAAAATAAGAGTAGTGCAACAGATGAATACCAGATCTATTACCTAGAACGCAGTTCAGTATCAGCACAGTGGGGTAAACCTGTGGTATTGCCGGCTCCGATAAATGTTAAGGGGTATAGCTCAAAACAACCTTTTATTACTGTTGACGGGCAATATCTTTTCTTCTCATCCAATCAGCCGGGAACGAAGGGCAGCTATGATATCTGGATGGTAAAAATGAATGGTAAAACACCTCAAGGTGCTGCCATCAATGCAGGTGTACATGTAAATACGGTGAGAGAAGAAGTGTCGCCCTATTTTGACGCCACTGATAGTAGTTTATATTTTAGTTCAGATGGTGCGATAGGTATGGGTGGAATGGATATTTATAAAGCACAGGGTACTCCTTTTCAAAATAACTGGTCAAAAACGGTTAACCTGGGACACCCCATCAATTCCGGAAAGAACGATCTATACTACAAAAAATACAAAGGCTCTGATACAGTATATTTCAGTTCAGACAGGGCATCTTCCTGCTGTCTTGAAATATTTAATGCTATACTGCTGCCCTATACTCCCAAAAAAGATACGGTATTATCAATACCAGTGAAGCCGCAACAACCAAGACAGGATACTCTGAAGCCTGTACAGCCTGTTGTGCAACCCTTCATTAAAAAAGATACCGTTCAAACCATCAAACTTACACCTGATTCTATAGAGGCCCTTGCCACAAAAAGAATGTATGTGAATTATAACTTCGCCAGCGCAAAAATCAGAAGTATAGATATTCCTGTGTTAAATGAAGTAGTGAAGCAGTTACAAGAAAATCCTGAGCTGAATATTGCGGTAGCTTCCTTTACAGACTGTATAGGTTCCCGCGAAGCAAACATCAACATGTCAAAGAAGAGGTCAGCATCCGTACGAGCGTACTTGGTAAAAAAAGGTATTGATCCGGCGAGAATCAATACAGATTATTATGCCAAGCGATATTTCTTAATGGCCTGTAAGGAAGATGCTTCTTATGATAAAGCTGTACAAATTGCCAACAGAAGGTCAGACCTTATACTTACAACTGATAAAAACCCACGTTGGGTTCCATCCGGTGAAGAAATAGGGGCAGATTTATTTGACAATCAGTCAGTAGTTGCCACCACCACTGCTGAAGCTGGTAGTAAGTTAGTAAATGAGCAATCTTCAAAATCTTCGGTGAATAAGCGTACCAATAGTAAACTTCAAAAAAATGAAAAAGGAAGTGGTGGACGTACGATAGCTGAAAAGAATGTCATTAAAGCGGATACTGTATTGCCGGCAAAAGAAAAAATCAGACAAGAAAAATCTACTAATAAGATAGCGGTTCAACAGCCGGCATCTGTGCCTGATCAGAAAACGAATACAAACAAAGGGGTTAATCAGCAGCAGAAGCTAGACATCAGCGAGTTACTAGAATTTGTTCCAAAGGTTAAAGCTAATAATCTCGTAGATGAGATGAAAATGCGTATACCGAGTAAGCCTTTATTTGTATATACTACATCTGACTCTGTGCGAGTGGATCTTTTTGATAATGGAAGTTTTGATTATGACTCCTTATCAGTTATTTACAACAAAGAAATTGTTGTTTATAAACAGTTGTTGCGTACCAATAAACCCGTCACATTCTATGTGAAGCTTAGTAGTGATCAAAGTAAAAATGAAATGATATTTTTTGCAGAGAGTCTGGGAATTACGCCGCCTAATTCGGCATTAATGGTGATTACAGATGGTGCAAATAAGCGTACCGAAGTGAATATTTCAAGCGATTTCAACTTTAATACGGTAGTATACTTCATCAAAGTCAATAAGTAGTTGTAGTATTGCGGTGTCGAAAAAAATCATGCACCGAAATAAGGATGATCATGAATGAAGTTGTTGAAAAAAATGATAAGCAGTCATTATTGCTGGTAATACCTGCGAAGATTATTTCGTATGTGTTTCACCCACTGTTTATCCCTACCTATATTTTCTTCTTTTTGATGAAACAAGTGCCTTATGAGTTTGCCGGTATTTCACCCTGGCAGTTAAAAATGAGGTTGTTCGGCTTATTTTGGCTAACTGCTTTTTTTCCTGCTTTTGCAGTCTTTCTTTTATGGCGCTTGAAATTCAGTGAAAGTATTTTTTTGAGGACGCAAAAGGAAAGAATCATTCCTTTTGTGATCACCATGTTTTTTTATTGGTGGATGTATTACCTAAGCCGAAATTTTACGGATCAACCGATAGTACTGAAATTTTTCTTCATGGGCATATTCATTGCAACATCAATCGGCTTGGTCTTTAATAATTTTATTAAAATCAGTCTTCATGCCATGGCCGCAGGCGGTGCCGTGATGGCAGTGATTCTATTTTCATACTATTATCAACTTCCTTTCGGCTTTTTCATCAGCATGGCTATTCTTCTTGCTGGCCTGATTTGTACATCTAGGTTATTGGTAAGTGATCATACTCCTTCAGAAATCTATTATGGCTTGTTGGTAGGAGCTGCCTGTCAGTTCATTTCGTATTTGTTTGTGATGTGATGCTGTTAAAATCTTACGCATCTTGTTTTATCGATGCTAGAGTTTCTGATTTTCAGGAAACCACGATAGGTTGCTGTTAATTCTAGTCCACCTCTCCAGTTAGAAACTACTTTTAGTTTAGATATATTCACATCATAACTTACGCCGACACTGAAATGTTCAAACTCCATTTTAACAGTGGGTATTAAAGCATCGCCCCATCTCATAAAACTGCCGATATAGAAGAGATCAGGTTCATTGCCATCATCATATTCTCTGATGGTCATTCCATATAATAGCCCCCCTAGTATTTGTTTATTGTTGTTCTGTGTAAAATAATCTATGAAACCCATGATTCGGCTCCGTTCACCTGACGGTGCATTGATGCCTGCATTGAAAGAGAGTCTGGGCGAAAGAAAATTTTCTGTTGATCCTGTAACAGATTTGATGGTTGGGTTGGTTACATGTGATAAACCGGCTGCTACATACACCCTGGTTTTATCATTAAAGGAAGTACTCAATGATAAGCCTGTACTGAGATCCCAATAGGAATAACCCGAATTTGTGATGGGCTGTGCGGTCGGGTTGGCAGCATTGTATTCTCCGCCACGAAACTGGTCACCCATTTTTAATTTTGAAGCATCAAACTGACTGGAAACAGGTCCACCCATAAACGCAAGAGAGAGATAAGTATCGTTGTCGTTACTCAATGATTTATGATAATTA
>CAYMQQ010000002.1:99126-118722 GCA_964392685.1 uncultured Sediminibacterium sp. | reverse complement strand
GATAGTATGACGATTTGATCTTAAAACGGTTTGCGTCAGCAGACCGTTTTTTTATACCTATATACTAACATGTATTATTTATCCTATTGATGGAGATGTGAACGTAAAGATTACATCAGTTGCTTAACCTCAGATCGATCATTTTCAGTTGAATGGTTTTTTCTCCATTCCACTCATTCTCATCGAGTGTAAAAACGAGGTCAAGTGGTTGTTGCTGTTGTAGTAATTCGAATTTATTCGCCATATTAAAACCGATACCTGTAAGGGTAATGTTTCTTTGTTTCACCACAAATCGGATATGCTGTTCTTTTACAATTTTTGAAAAACCGGTATCATATACTTTCTCCGCAATGAAAACTGGTCGCATGTTATCCGGACCAAATGGCTCCATTTGTGTAAGAATGTTATACAATGTAGGTGTGATCGATTCAAAGTGAATAGGAGCGTCAATAATAATTTCCGGGATGAGTTGTTCCGGTTGTATTTGTTCTTGTACAGCTTGTTCAAAGGCAGCGGCAAAATCATTCACCTTCTCGGGTAATAAAGTCATACCTGCTGCGGCAAAATGTCCTCCATATCCTAAAAGATGTTCACGACATGCATGAATGGCTTCGTACAAATTAAATCCCGCAACACTGCGAGCACTACCGGCAATATAATCTCCACTTTTGGTCAATACGACTGTTGGACGATAATGTTTTTCAATCAATCTACTGGCAACGATTCCTACTACACCTTTATGCCAATGCTCCTGATAAACAACCGTAGTTTTTTTATTGGCAAATGCGGGATCGGCTTCAATTAATGCCAAAGCTTCTTCTGTTATAGTGCTATCCGCTTCTCTACGATCTGCATTATCACTGTGTAACATTTCAGCAAAAGCCATGGCTTTGACAGGGTCTTTTTCAATAAAAAGTTGGACTGCCTTTTTTGCATCATCCATTCTGCCTGCAGCATTCACCCTTGGTGCGATAATGAAAACCAAATTCGTGATATGCATTTTTTTCTGAACAGCAGCCAACTGCATCAAAGCTTTGATACCTGGGCAAGGATTTTGATTCACTTTCTCCAGACCGTAATAAGCAAGTATTCGATTTTCTCCACTAATCGGAACAATATCTGCGGCGATGGCTGTTGCTACCAGATCTAGATATGCGAAATGCGTACTCTCCGGAAGTGATAATTTTTCACTGATGGCAGTCATTAACTTAAAACCTACGCCACATCCACACAATTCTTTATAGGGGTATGTACAATCAACTTGTTTCGGATTCAGAATGGCGACGGCAGGAGGTAATTGCTGATCAGGTAAGTGGTGATCACAAATAATAAAATCAATGTGAAGTGATTTTGCATATGCAATCAAATCAACTGATTTGATGCCGCAGTCCAGCGAAATGATGAGTGTAACACCACTTTCTTTTGCATAATCAATCCCCATTTTTGAAACGCCATATCCTTCACGATAACGATGAGGAATATAAAAATCAACCTGGTCATAAATAACAGACAGATACTGATACATGGATGCAACAGCTGTTGTACCATCGACGTCGTAATCTCCAAAAACCAGCACTTTTTCATGTTGTTGAAAAGCTTGAAGTATTCTGGATACAGCTTTGTCCATATCCTTCATCATCCAAGGACTATGCAGTTGTGATAGTTGTGGTCTAAAAAAATCTTTTGCTTTTTCGTAAGTGTCAATGCCTCGTTGAACCAGAATCGCGCAAAGTGTTTTATTGATTTTTAATGCTTCATGAAGAGATAAAGTTTTCTCGGCATGGGTATTTAATATGTTCCATCTTTTGGTCATCAATAATTCCTGTCTGTTGTATAACGAACCAATTCTTCCAATGCATCTCGGAAAGGAGAAGTAGGGAATTGATGCAATATTTCTAAAGCCTCGTCGCGAAAGGCGAACATTTTTTGCGTAGCGTAAGTAATACCTCCTGTCGCAATCACACTATCAATTACAAATTTCACTTTGTCTTTTTGTGTGTTCTCATTTTTGATGATATAAATGATCTTTCTTCTGATATCTGCTGAGCACTGATTGAGGGTGTAGATCAATGGTAGGGTTAGTTTTTTCTCTTTAATATCATTGCCCGTAGGTTTCCCTATATCTTCTGATCCATAATCAAAGAGATCGTCTTTGATTTGAAATGCCATCCCTACTTTTTCACCGAAGAGTCTCATTTTTTCTACATCTTGTTGGTCTGTAAAAGTAGTGGATGCCCCTGCGGCGCAGGCGGAGGCTAAAAGAGAGGCGGTTTTGCCATTAATTATTTCGTAATAAATAGATTCTTGTAGGTTTAGTTTTCTGGCTTTTTCTATCTGGAGTAATTCACCTTCACTCATGAGTCTTACTGCTTCAGACAAAATTCTAAGCACTTCATGGTCCTTATTATTCAGCGATAATAAAAGTCCTTTTGAGAGCAGATAATCGCCCACAAGAACAGCAATTTTGTTTTTCCAGAGTGCATTAATCGAAAAGAAACCCCGACGCTCCATAGCGTCATCTACCACATCATCATGTACCAAAGTAGCGGTATGGAGGAGTTCTACCAGAGAGGCAGCTCTATAGGTGCTATCATTGACTTCACCACCCAGTCGGGCACTCAGCAATACGAACATGGGTCTTAACTGCTTACCCTTCCGTTTCACGATATACTGCATGATACGGTCCAGTAAAGCTACCCTGCTTTTGACAGCTTCTCGGAAATGCCCTTCAAATTGAACCAGTTCCTCTGATATTACTTTTTTAGCTAATTCCATCGTTCTTAATAAGTTGCAATATAGCCATCGTAAGCAACAATCGGTTGCCGGATGCAGCGTTCTGCATTGAAATTGAGTCTGGTATGAATATTGTTAGTGAAAAGATTAAACAATATATTTGTATAAATATTGCCAATTTGTTTCATAATATGTAAATTTGCAATGTTTCTTGAAGTAAAAGAAGTTCTCATTAAATATCAATCAATAATTATGGCAAGCAAAAAGAACATTTTAACACTGGCACTGATCGTTCTGATACAGTCGATCGGTATGGCTCAAACAGATTGGGGATGGGATTGGAAAGATACTTCCAAAATTTCTGTAAAGAAATTGCCCCAGCATAATGAGTTCCTGAATAACCAGTACCCTTATCCAGCAGCTCCACGTAACCAGTGGGAATTAGGATTTGGTGTAGGTGCTTCATCTATTACAGGAGATATCAAATCTAAATTAGGATTTGGTGCTACTGTTTCTTTGCGTAAAGCATTGAATCATACCTTTTCTATCAGAACCGGTTTGACTGGTCTGTGGAATTCTGGTGAAGCGAATGCGTTTCAGACTGCTGTAGGTCGTCCTGACTACAAAAACAGAACTTATCAGTTAGGTTTTGATGTAATCGCATCATTAAATGCTGCCAGTCATTATCGCGGCAACCCTAAAACAAATGTTTATGTTTTAGCAGGTTATGCATTAAATGCTTCTAACGTATTATATAGAAGACCAGGTGGTGCACAACCAGGTGGTTATAGCTTCTTCTATGGTTACAACCAAAATGAGGTTTTCCCGAATAGCCAAGCAGGTACCATTACAACATTTGGTGGTGCTACTATCAACGGAAGACAAGCATATACACTGTACCATGGTCTTAATTTAGGTTTTGGTATTGCTTTCAAAATGAGCAATAAAGTAAATATCGGCCTAGAACACAAATACACTTATACAGTTCCTGGTTATGACTTCTTGGATGGAGTTAGAGCTGGTAACAGTAATGATTATTTAGGCTTTACCAGTGCACGTGTGAATGTAAACATTGGTAATTCTTCTAAGAAAGTACAGCCTTTGTGGTGGCTCAATCCAAACAACTTCGTTTACAGCGAGTTGAATTCTCCATCTCACATGAAGATGCCTAAAGTGGTTCTTCCTGATGCTGATAAAGATGGTGTTACAGATCAGTTTGATCTTGAGCCTAACACACCTGCAGGTGCTCCAGTTGATACACATGGTCGTGCGAAAGATACAGACGGTGACGGTGTTCCTGATTACAAAGACAAGGAACTGTTGACTGCTCAAAAATGTTTCCCTGTGAACAATGATGGTATCGGTACTTGTCCTGAGCCTGCATGTTGCAAAGAGATCAAAGACATGATCGCTAACATGAAGCCTGCTGAAGCTACACCTCAGTGTAACATCGGTAGCTTACCAAGCATTCAGTTCAAAGGAAAAGCAACACTTTCTAAAGATGCTCAAAACATTCTGAACGGTGTAGCTGCAAGAATCAATGCTAATCCGGCTTGTAATATCAAAGTGATCGGTTATGCTGCATCTAGCAAAGCTTCTCAGCAGTTAAGTTGGGATCGTGTGAACGCTATCTTCAAATACTTAGTTGAAAAGCAAGGTATCTCTGAAAACCGTTTGATCTTCACTTATGGTCTGGAAGGTGATGTGAATACAGTTGATCTTCAGGGAACACTGGAAGCTGGTCCGAATACAGTACCTGCTCCACATCCAAATTTGAAAAGCAGAAACTAATCTTTTGATTAGTCTCAAATAAGAAAAGCCCCGATCAGTAACTGATCGGGGCTTTTTATCTATTGGCTTAGTGGCATATGGGTTATAGCTTATAGTGTATTGCTATAAACTATAAGCTATAACCCATATGCTATAAGCCATTCACTAGATCAAAATGTAATTCACCAAAATTTTGCAAAGAAGATAATTTCAAATCAGCAGCTCCCCATCTTTCATCTTTCAGTTGAGATACATGTGGTACGATGACACACTTCATACGGGCTGCTTTTGCTGCAATTAAGCCATTGAAAGAATCTTCAAAACAAATACAACTTGTAGGCTTGCTGCCCAATAATTCTGCACAATTCAAATAAACTTGAGGATGAGGTTTTCCATATGCTAAGTCTTCTGCTGAAGCAGTAGCGTGTAAGTATTTGCAAATCCCTGCTATATTGACTACTAGATCAATCAAGGAAGGGGGTGAGGAAGTAGCGAGACCGATTTTAAATGATTTACGCTGGAAAAAATCGAAAATATAATCTACCCCGGGCATGATTTTTCCTTTCTTTTCAATCTTGTGTAATACCAGTTCCACTATTTTTTGTTCCGCACGTTTCATTTCAGATTCACCAATATTAAAGTACTGAAACCACCACTGAACAAACTCCTTGGTTCTAAGTCCGGTAGTACTTTTATACTGCTCTTCGGTCATATTCACTCCATATTGTTGAAACAATTCGGTAGCGGCTTCATTCCAAAGTGGTTCACTGTCGATCAAAAGTCCATCAATGTCAAAAATCACCGTGTTCAATTCCATAATTTGCTTTTACAGCGCAAAAGTATCTTTCCACTTCTATTTTTTGAACCTCTGAAGCTCATTTTTTGAACAATCACTTAACAATTTGATTACATTCCTTATTTTGCACGACTTGCCAACTATCAACCCTATGCGATTAACTGAACGCCTAAAGCATATTAAAGTTATCCGTTCGATTGTATACGCTGTTGTAGGAATCTTTTCTTACCCTGGTCTAGCTATCGTTAATAAGATAAAGATCGAAGGAACAGAGCATCTGGAGCGTTTACCCAGACAGAATGTATTATTTGTCAGCAATCACCAGACTTATTTTGCAGATGTCATTGCCTTCATTCATATTTTTTGTGCAGTAAAATGGAGGAAACAGAATAAACTCGGACTTCCCTTTTATTTATTGAACCCGTTCACCAATGTATACTTTGTAGCAGCAGAAGAAACCATGAATGGGAACTGGTTAAGCCGTTTGTTTAAGTTAGGTGGCGCACTTACTGTTAAAAGAACATGGCGAGCAGAGGGAAAAGATGTTCAAAGAAATCGTGATGAGTCTGATACGCAGAAAATTGATGAAGCCTTGGATAAAAGCTGGGTGATCACTTTTCCTCAAGGTACTACAAAACCCTTTGCTCCCGGAAGAAAAGGAACAGCCCATATCATCAAAAATAACCAACCGGTAGTAGTACCTGTTGTTATTAATGGATTTTGGAGAGCTTTTAATAAAAAAGGATTGGCATTCAAGAAAAAAGGTTCTGTGTTATCCATTAGATTCAAGGAACCCATGATCATTGATTATACACAACCCATTGATGTTATTTTAGACCAGGTCATGGACGCGATAGAACAAAGCAAAGATTATATGCTTAAAGGAAGACACCATTTACTAAGCGTTCTGGATAAGTAATGAGTACTAATCTTTAATAAAAAGCGCTTTCAGTTCATTGGCATCATCAGGCTTCATTTTGCCGGCTAGGATCAAGCGAATTTGTCTTCTTCTCAAAGCGCCATCAAACAATCGCTTTTCTTCCTCTGTTTCAGGAATCAATTCAGGTACTCTTCTTGGTTTTCCGTTTGGATCTAATGCAACAAAAGTGAAGAATGCTTCATTGCTTTCATATTTATATTGATGTAGCAAATCCTCTCCCCATACTTTGATATGGATTTCCATGGAAGTATTGAATGCGCGACAAACCTTCGCTTCAATATGTACCACATTTCCCAATTTGATAGGGTTCTTAAAGCTTAAATTATCTACAGATGCGGTCATACTAGGTGTATTGCAGTGTCTGCCCGCAGCAATACCCGCAGCAATATCCATCCAGTACATCAAACGTCCACCCATTAAATTACCGAAAGTATTGGTGTCGTTAGGGAGTACCAATTCGTTCATGATGGTAAAACTCTCACTCACTTTTTTCCCTTCCATGATTGTTTAAATTTCGTCAAAGATAAGGTAGAAGGGGGAGTCCTTCAAGAAGGACTGTGAATGATGTATATGCGCTTACTAAATAATGATGTGTGCTAACTTTGATAGATATTGATCATCAACATCAGCGCCAATTCCGTAAGCATCAGTTAGTTGCAGCTCCATGCCTGCATATGAGACGCCTCCTTTTACAGGATCTTCTTGATGTCCGAGTAAACAAGTATCCAAATCATAGAATTTGATATTCTCCATGGCCATTGCAAAATGTACTTTAGCAGTGAGTGCGATCCTGCTTTCTAACATGCCTCCTAACATACACTGAATATGATGCTGTTCAGCTATTTCATTGATACGTATCGCTTCTCTGATGCCCCCGCTTTTTGCAAATTTGATATTGATATAATGACAAGCATTGTTTCTAATCATTCTTTCTGCATCATGATGCGTGAACACGCTTTCATCAGCCATAATGGGTATAGGAGATGTTTTACAAAGCTCAGGCAGTAAGTGATCATTCCATTTTCGCATGGGCTGTTCACAAAACTGAATATTGTATTGCCCCATTGAAGTCAATGCAGTGACTGCATCCTCAAAAGACCAACCCTGATTGGCATCGATTCTTAGAATAATGGTATCTCCAATAGCATTTCTTATTTTTTTGATACGCTCTATATCAGTAGCAACATCTTTACCCAATTTCACTTTGATCATATTCACACCTCTTTGCTTAAAGGAAAGAGCAGTTTCAGCCATTGTTTCCGGATCAGCAATACCAATGGTAAGATCACTTTCAATACTTTTTTGCTGACCACCTAAAAACTGATAGAGTGGTTGTTTTGCATGTTTTGCTGAGATATCATACAGTGCTAGATCAAAAGCACTTTTGGCAGTGTAATTGCCGGCTGTAAAAAGGTCTAATTCATGCAAACGCTCATCTATTGATAATGGATCTTTACCTTTCCAAAGTCCGGCAAAATCTTTTGCCATTTCATAGCAAGTGGCTTGCGTTTCTGCAGCGATCATGGGAAAGGCAGAACATTCACCCACTCCTGTGATACCTTCACTGGTATGTACTCTTATGAAAATATTCTGCGCATAATGCATGGTACCGGTAGCGATCGTAAAGGGCACCATGGGAATGGAATACTTATAAATCTCTGTTTCTGTAATGGTCATTCGCGAATTTCTGAAATTATCGCAAATACTTTTCACATTTCTTCCAATAAGCGAAGAAAGAAGGATAGTATCCGGTTACTTCAGGGAACATCCATTTTCTGGGTTCTTGAATTCCTTTATAATGTCGGGTGAGTGGGTGTTCTTTATAATAAATGGTTGCGTTAGAAAATTTTTCTTGTAACGATTGAAATGATCCTGTAAATAATTTGATATGAGGAATGTTTTGTTTCGCTAAGTCGATGATAAATGATAATACTTTTTCGCTGACAGGATATTTCTCAAAATGAGTAGGTTCTAATAAAAGAATTCTTTGTCCGGGCTCTCCCTCATGCCATTCAGGGTCCATTTGATAACTATTGTAAACAAAGGCAGTCTTTTCTTGCTCGTCGATCCGATCAGATTCGGGTAAAACGGTTGCTAAGGATAGTGTATTTTTTTCTTTTAGTATTTCCGGTACTTCTAAATCTTCAAAAGCATCATATGGTACAGAAAGGAAACTGTTCATTTGATGGCTCCCTGTATACTTGTTGATATTTTCTTGATTCGCCACATATTTTTTACTGCTAAAACTTCCTGCTACCCATTGCCAGCTTAAAGCGTTACTGGCAAGATCTCCGTCTAATAAATGATAGTACATCCATTGTGATGGCAATCGCCAATGTGCTTTTCCGATATTGCAACTCAGCATGGAAGTATACATACGAAGATGGTTGTGCATGTATCCGGTTGTATATAAAGTTTCAATACCCTCGTCTATTGCTTGTATTCCTGTTGCAGCTTTTAAAACAGCAATAGGCATTTGAAAATGATTGACTTGAGGCTGCTCTTGTTTAAGATCTGAAAAAATAAGATCGCCTTTAACCTGCCATACACGTTGATAATATTCTCGCCAAGCCAGTTCTTGTAATAGTTTTTCTGATTGATAAGCAGCGTATCGTTCTAATATGGATGATTGAATTTGCGATAAAGAAATTACTCCTCTTGATAAATAAGGAGACAGTCTTGTAACAGCACCCGTTAAGAAATTTCTTGTCTTGGCGTATGCTATGGGATTAATTGCTGCAATACGGTTTTGAATAACTGATAATTCTGTAGGAAATGTTTGATTACTCATATTCTAATCAGTTTATGTGCTCTAAGGGTGTCTAGTGTCAATGGGTCTCCTTCATTGAGATTTTTATATTGTACTACATCACACAGAAATCCGGTATGATCGCCACCGGGAAAACTGCTGATAGCACTCAATAACATGACTGCTAAAGCATCTTTTAAAACAGGAAACCCATTCCATTCTGTAATGAGTTTTCTTTTTTCTAATCGCTCTATCTTATTGAATTGATGTCCCGATTTTTTACCTAATAAGTCTACCAGTCGATATTGTTTTTCGGATAAAAGTTGTAAAACAAACTCCTTATGACCTACAACATTCTCCAATGTCTTAGTGCCTTCATAAATGCCACAAACAAAACGTTTTGGGGTCATGCTGATCTGGTTGGCATAAGTAATGATATGCATATTGAAATTTCCTTTCCCATCCTTACTAGAGATGGAATAAACAGGAAGATTCACTCGATTCCAGGGTCTTTTTGGCATACAAGATTTTTTGAGTAGTGGTTAAGCAAGCGAAGCCAGAAATATTTCAGCTGTTTTCAAATGTTCCTGCTTCTTTTCTTCCTTCATTTTATCAAAAGTTTTGACGAGCATTCCCAGTCTGGGATTTTGTAAAAAGAAATCTCGATGCACATGCATGAAACGCCAGAACAATCCATCCCATACTTGTTGCCAACTTCCTTTTTCATAGTTGCTCATTTTCATGATGTAGTTACTGCCACTGATATAAGGCTTGGTAGTCATGAGTCCACCATCAGCAAATTGTGTCATACCATATACATTCGGAACCATCACCCAATCATAGGAATCAATAAAGAGTTCCATAAACCAACGATATACTTCATCGGGATCAAACTCGCAGAGTAACATAAAATTTCCCAAGATCATCAAACGTTCAATATGATGGGCATAACCACTTTTTAATACTTTCTTGATGACATCATCAACAGGTACTATGCCGGTAGTTCCTGTCCAAAATGATGTGGGTATTTTTCTTGTAAAACCCCAGTAGTTCTGTGTTCTTTGTTTCACATTCTCACGTTGATACACGGCTCTAATGAACTCCCGCCATCCAAGCACTTGTCTGATAAATCCTTCCAAAGAATTTAGAGGTATGTCTTGTTGACTACCGGTTTCCAAAGCAGACTCGATGATGGTATTCGGATCCAGTAAGCCAATATTCAGCATAGGGGTAAGAACGCTGTGGTGTAAAATGGAAGCGCCTTTTACCATAGCATCTTCATAAGGGCCAAACAATGCAAATCTATCTTTTAAAAAAGCCTGTAGCCATTGTTGCGCTTCGGAATGTGTAACAGGATAAAAATGAGGTGAATCACCAAAAGGGTTTCCTGCTTTACCCGGATTATTTGGGTAATGTTTTTGTACATAATCGATGGCTTCTTCTACGTATGGATTGATGGAAGGAAAAGGTTGATATGGTTCCGGTGTATTCTTAGGGTATTTTTCTCGGTTATCTGTGTCAAAGGTCCATTTGCCACCTAGGGCTTGTCCTTGATCTGTTAGCAGTATATTTCTTTGTTTTCTTTGTTGGATATAAAAATCAGTCTGGAAATAGCTTTTCTTACCGGCAAAATATTCATTGATGGCTTCTGGGGTATTAATGAAGTTGGGATTGTGATAAAGGAACAATTCAATATCATTTTTTTCACAAGCGTGTTGTATTCGTTTCATCAACCACTCATCAGTTGGGTCAGTAACATGTATGGTACGGATGCCTCTTTGTGTCAGCATAGGAATGCATGTACGGATATCGGCATTGGGGTCGCTTGCAGGGATATAAAATACTGTAAATCCTTTCTTGATAAGAACATCAGCATAAGCTTTCATCGAAGCACGATGTAAAATAAGTTTTTGTTGATGGAATGGATATTGGTTGAAAAAAAGAAATTCCTCTATGAGGTACACTTCTCTTCCCTTAGCAAGTGCTTTGTTTTTTTCGAATAATTGATGTGGGAATAGGAGTGATATTTCGGCATTCATACTGATATCCAAAACAAAATGGGCTGCTTATTGTTTATAAGCCCATAAATTCTTGTTATGGAATCACTGAAAGGCAAAAAAGTATTGTTGATAGGCGCCTCAGGAGGCATTGGTATGCGATTGGCCAAATTACTGACCGGTTCAGGTGCTATCGTATTCATAACAGGGAGAAACCGGGAAAAATTAGCGGTAGCCGGTGAGCAGGCGGGTATTCCTTCGAACAGACAATTTCAGATGGATTTAACCCATGAAGCAACCGTCTATGATACCATTGGTGTCATTCAACAAGATGGTCCGATAGATATCCTGATCAATGCGGCAGGAATCGGTATTATTAAGTCGATGGATACGCTGACCACCGAAGATTTTATCAACACTCTTCAGGTGAATTTGATTGGCAGTTTCTGGGTAACCAAGGCAGTTTTACCGGCTATGAAAGAAGCGAAAAAAGGGTTGATCATTCATATCCCCGGGGTGCTGGGAAAAGTCCCAATGGCCGGTGCAGCCGCCTATAGTGCCAGCAAATATGGACTTGTTGGAATGATGCAAAGTATTCGTGAGGAGTTGAAAAGGACTGAAATACGTATCACCAATTTATTTTTAGGCGGTGTGGATAGTCCTTTCTGGGATACCATCGATCTTCGGGTTCAACGTGATAAGATGGTAGTAGCCGAAGAAGCAGCCAAAGCCATATGGTTCCTTTGTCAGCAGCCGGCCAGTGGAGTGGTAAGTGAAATGGTGTTACAGCCGTTCAACCATCAGGCTATTTAATCGTCAGTTCTTCCTTTGCTGTATAAAATCTTTTTTTTAAACGTTACAGCACCGATATTCGCAGTACGAACGAATGTTAGCAATGAATATCTCTTTTGACAATACCGAGAATGCTTTCGAATACAAATCGAATAAGGAACTGAAAAGCGCAAAATTCCTATTCAGTACCATGGGTTATCCCTGGTTTGTACAATTGGGTACGCGGCTAACACCCTTTATCATGAAAACAGGATTGCCCGTACATGGCATCATCCGTAAAACAATTTTCAAGCAATTTGTAGGTGGAGAAACACTGGAAGAAACAGCAGGTGTGGGAGCTGTGTTGGGAAAATATGGTGTTCAGGTGATTTTAGATTATGGAGTAGAAGGAAAAGAAGGGGAAGACAGTTTCGATCATGCCACTGAAGAATTTATTCGTGTCATCAATTATGCTGCTACGCAAACCAATATTCCGTTTATCAGTATAAAAGTTACCGGACTCGCTCGTTTCGCTTTATTACAAACACTCAATGAAGCTCCTCGTTTACGCAGTGGCATTCATGATCATGAAGTTGAAATTGATGAATGGGATAGGGTTCGGGAACGGATGTATGCCATTTGTGAAATTGCATCTGAAAAAAATATTGGTGTATTGGTAGATGCAGAAGAGAGTTGGATACAAGATCCTATCGATAGACTCACCATGGAAATGATGGAGATCTTTAACAAGGGAAAAATAGTGGTGTATAATACTATTCAGTTGTATCGTCACGATCGTTTGCATTTCCTGAAACTATCTCATCAGATCGCACAACAAAAAGGATTTAAGCTGGGGGTTAAGTTGGTTCGTGGTGCCTATATGGAAAAAGAACGGGCAAGGGCCAAAGAAATGGGTTATCCTTCTCCTATACAACCCGATAAAGAAGCTTCAGATAAAGATTATGATTTGGCAGTACGTTACTGTATTGATCATTTAGATCAAATTGCTGTAATCATTGCTTCACATAATGAAGCCAGTAACTTATTGACGGCGGAATTATTGGATCAAAAAAATATACCACATAATCATCCACATATACATTTTTCTCAGTTATATGGGATGAGCGATAATATCACATTTAACCTTGCCAAAGAGGGGTTTAGTGTGAGCAAATACCTGCCTTTTGGTCCGATCAGAGACGTTATTCCCTATTTGATGCGTCGTGCACAGGAAAATAGCAGTGTTAGTGGACAAACAGGTCGCGAATTGTCATTGATAAAAAGAGAGTTGGCACGCAGAAAATCAGCGTAGAATTCACAGCTTCTCAACATTCCTAATTTTACCGGATATCATAGTCTGCCTTGACGTATTTTGCGCTCATGCAGCAATATCATCAATTACTCCAGCATATTCTTGATCATGGTACCCAAAAGACCGATCGAACCGGAACAGGTACGATCAGTTGTTTTGGTTATCAAATGAGATTTGATTTACAAAAAGGATTTCCCCTGGTCACCACCAAAAAACTGCACCTGAAAAGTATCATTTATGAATTGCTTTGGTTTTTACAAGGAGATACCAATATTAAATATCTGAATGATCATGGTGTGAGTATTTGGAATGAGTGGGCTGATGAGAAAGGAGAGTTAGGGCCTGTGTATGGAAAACAATGGCGTAGCTGGGAGGGTGCTGATGGAACGGTTACTGACCAGATCTCTGATCTAATTCAACAAATCAAAAAAAATCCGGATAGCAGAAGATTGATTATCAGTGCTTGGAATGTAGCAGATCTTCCGAAAATGGCATTGATGCCCTGCCATACCTTGTTTCAGTTTTATGTGGCGGATGGGAAATTGAGCTGTCAGTTATACCAACGTAGTGCGGATGTATTTCTGGGAGTGCCTTTCAATATTGCTTCTTATGCACTATTGACCATGATGATCGCACAAGTTTGCGATTTGGAGTATGGAGATTTTGTGCACAGTTTTGGGGATGCGCATTTGTACAACAATCATATTGAACAAGCCAAATTACAATTGAGCAGAACTCCCTATGATTTACCTACCATGAAGTTGAACCCATCCGTGAAAGATATTTTCAGTTTCCAATTTGAAGACTTTACATTGGAAAATTACCAATGTCACCCGCATATTAAAGCGCCGGTAGCGGTGTAGGGTATCTTTGATTTTTTGATCCCTGTCTGCCGACAGGCAGGTGTGATTTCTTGATTTGTAAATGAAGATCAAGAAATCAAAGATCAAAAAATCAAAGATTCTACTCTTGCCGTATCTTTGATTATGATCGTTTCTCTTATTGTGGCAGCTGCTACCAATCATGGAATTGGTAAGAACAACCAATTGTTGTGGCATTTGCCGAAGGATCTTCAGTTCTTTAAAAAGATCACTTGGGCGATGCCTGTGGTGATGGGTAGAAAAACTTTTGAGTCATTATCCGGTAAGCCGTTACCCGGTCGTTTGAATATTGTGATCACGCGGCAAAAAGACTGGAACCCAGATGGAATAGTGGTTGTACATTCTTTGAAGGATGCTTTATTTGTTGCCCAATCGGCTGATTATAAGGAAGTTTTTGTAGCCGGTGGGGGTGAGATTTACAAAGAAGCTTTACCCATGGCACATAAAGTATACCTCACAAGGGTTCAAGCAGAGCCTGAAGCGGATACTTTTTTTCCGGAGTTATCTGCTGATTGGCAATTGGTATTTGATGAACCTTATCCTTCAGACGCCAAACATGCATTTGCTTTTACCTTTCAACGCTGGGAGCGATCTTAAAATTGAACAGCATGGCTTTTATTGAAATGGCATTTGCTGTTACTGCACCCTTTTTGATCTTGTTGTCTTGGTGGAAACAATTTCCCTATCGTGCTTATGCAAAAGCACTGCTCGCTGCAACTTGTCTCATCACCATTGGCTATGCTGTTTTTTTAGTGCAGCAACTGATAGATATGGCACAATTAGCGCAGGAACTCATCAAACAATCAGGAATGAAAATAGAGGATCTACCGCCGGTAGAACCGGATGCATTTTTTTATAGATTGATGAGTATGATCATTCTTCCCTGGTTATTTCTCATTCGTAAGTGCAGGAATACGCCTTGGTTGGCCATTATTTTATTAATAGTCATTTATTCCGGGGGTACAGGATCATGGAATGATTACAACCTACTCTTTAAAGTATTGCACTACCTATCTCTCCTTTGTGCCATTTATGCCTTACTTTGGCTACTTCGGGAACTGCCTTTTCAGAAAAGAAAGAAAAAAGTGAGGCATAAAATTGTTTAATCTATGTATTCACCCATTCAACTGGCAGGTAAATACCTGTATTATTATATAACGGCCCAAAATGGCAAAGGGCATGGAGTGCATTCTCCTTTTGTGTTTGATTTTATTCAGCGTGTTTTAAATGATGATCGAAATTTTTATGCTTATCAGCCCGTCGAGAATATTAGAAAATTGATGTTGAATGATACACGAATTTTATCTGTGGAAGATTTTGGTGCGGGGTCAAGAATTAGTAAAACCAATCAGAGGGCTGTTGCTATGATTGCTAAGTCTGCATTGAAGTCTGTTAAATTCGGGCAACTGTTATTCAGAATCATAGATCATTACGCGCCGCAATATTTACTTGAATTAGGTACTTCTCTAGGCATTACCAGTTCTTATTTAGCCATGGCTAATCCTTCAGCCACATTAACAACTATGGAAGGATCTACTGCCATCGCTGCTGTAGCAAAAGAAAATTTTGAAAAGCTGGGTATAAAAAATATTCGCATCATTGAAGGCAATTTTGATCATACGTTGCCAGCTTGGCTTGCAAATAAACCTGCCATTGATTTTGCATTCATAGACGGAAATCACCGATACGCACCTACTATCCATTATTTTCACCAGTTACTTGACCATATGCATGAATATAGCATACTCATTTTTGATGATATTCATTGGAGTGCTGAAATGGAAAAAGCCTGGAATGAGATTCAGCAACATCCGGTCGTAACCTTAACAATCGATTTATTCTTTATTGGACTTGTTTTCTTTCGCAAAGAGTTCAAAGTAAAACAGCATCTGGCGATCCGTTTTTAAAAGCAGCTATCTTTTAGACGAAATGGTCTCACAAATTGAGGTATGGAAAGCCTCGTTTGCCACTAATTAAAAAATAGCTTAAATTGAAACATGATTCTTGGTATACTCAATGAAACAAATGATAAAAGGGTATCACTCTTACCTGAACAGGCAGAAGTGCTAACAAAGCAAGCAATTACCGTATGGACGGAATTGGGTGCCGGAATACAGGCTTTTGCCGATAACAATAGCTATGCTGCTAAAAATGCTTCGCTGAAAGCAAGAGGAGAAATTTTACAACAAGCCGATCTTATTCTGACGATTCATCCGCTTTCTTCGGAAGAAATCATGCAGCTAAAATCAGGTGCTATTCTGGTAGGTGTATTTCAACCCTTATTTCATGTGGCACTAATGAAGCAACTGGCTTCGAAAATGGTCACTGTCTTTAGTCTCGACATGATACCTCGAACCACCCGTGCACAGAGCATGGATGTGTTGAGTAGTCAGGCCAATATTGCAGGATACCGGGCTGTATTACTAGCTGCAACATTGTCCCCACGTTATTTTCCCATGTTCATGACAGCGGCCGGAAGTATTCCTCCAGCTAAGGTTTTAATCATCGGGGCAGGTGTGGCGGGATTGCAAGCTATAGCTACTGCAAGAAGACTCGGGGCAGTAGTAGAAGTGTCTGACACAAGACCTGCTGTAAAAGAAGAAGTGATGAGTTTGGGTGCTAAATTCATAGAGGTAGAAGGCGCTGCAGACGCTTCTAAAGCCGGCGGTTATGCCGTTGAACAATCCGAAGAATATAAACAACGACAACAGGAAAGATTAGCAGCATCTGTTGCTAAGTCTGATATCATCATTACAACCGCACAGATACCCGGAAAAAAAGCGCCACTACTCATCAATGAAACCATGTTGAATAGCATGAGACCCGGAAGTGTGGTCATTGATTTAGCTGCTGCAACCGGTGGTAATGTATTCGCTACTCAAAACAATGCAACCATTATGCATCAAGGCATCACCATCATGGGGAATAGTAATTTGGCAGCAGATATGCCATGGGATGCCAGTAAACTCTATGGCAAAAATGTATTGAATTTCCTACAACTCATCATTACTAAAGAAGGTAATATAACCCTGAATTTTGAAGATGATATTGTAAAAGGATGTTGTATTACGCATGGAGGGAATATAGTGAATGAGCGAGTGGTGAGTAGTGAATAGTTAGTAGAGAGTAGTGAGTAGTTTTTTGATTGTCTATACCACTCACTATTCACTACAGACTCAACAACTGTTAAAAATGAAATTATAATCATGGAAACAATATTAAACTGGATACAATCTCATATCGATATCATTTACATCGTGATATTATCTGTGTTTTTGGGTATTGAGGTAATCGGAAGGGTGCCTAGTGTACTTCATACACCTTTAATGAGTGGTGCCAATGCAATACACGGAGTGGTGATTATTGGAGCCATTATTGTAATGGGAAAAGTAGAGCCCGGTAATTATGTTGCATTGATCATCGGATTTTTAGCGGTTGTCTTAGGTACATTGAATGTGGTAGGAGGTTTTGTAGTGACAGACCGAATGTTAGAAATGTTTAAAAAGAAAAAATAATACTGTTCTCGAAACAGTACGAAAATAGATGCCATGGAATTAAGTCTGCTTACAGTTTGTTACCTTATTGGATCTCTGACTTTTATCATTGGTCTGAAAATGTTGTCACATCCCGATTCTGCAAGAAAAGGAAATCTCGTAGCGGCAGTTGGTATGGCCATTGCCATTTTCGGAACCATCTTTTTGTATGAAGAGGAAGGGAAAAAGCTGGGTAACTATAGCTGGATTTTCGGCGGACTCATATTAGGTACCATCGTTGGTGTGCTAGCTGCTAAAAAGGTAAAAATGACTGCCATGCCCGAAATGGTGAGTCTATTTAATGGAATGGGGGGAGCTTGTGCAGCTTTGATATCAGTAAACGAGTTTGGACATATCTCTGATATGTTCGCAGTTTCAGTAATAGATACTCCGGGATGGCATACAACCATTATGTCGCCCAATATGGCGGGTACTTTGATCACGATCTTTTTGGGTTTGATCATCGGTGCGGTTTCTTTCGCGGGAAGTATGATTGCCTGGGGCAAACTCAATGGAAAAATAAAAGACTTCGCATTTCCAGGACAGCAAATATTTAACCTGGTATTATTAGCAGCTACATTAATAACAGCAGGTTATTTGGTCTTTAACTTGCATCCCGATAATACTTTTCTGTTTTATGTGATTGCTACAGCGGCGTTGATCTATGGTGTATTATTTGTATTGCCCATTGGTGGCGCTGATATGCCTGTTGTGATCTCTTTATTGAATTCTTTCACTGGTGTGGCAGCTGCTTGTGGAGGATTTTTGTATGATAATCAGGTAATGCTTACGGGTGGTATTCTGGTTGGTGCAGCAGGTACCTTATTGACGATACTGATGTGTAAAGCCATGAACAGAAGTCTGACCAATGTATTGATCGGTTCATTTGGTGGATCTGCATCAGGTGCCGGTACTGCCAAAGGTCCTCAAGGTAATTACAAAGAAATATCATTGTCTGACGCCGCTGTGTGTATGTGTTATGCCAATAAAGTCATCATTGTACCCGGTTATGGATTAGCAGTTGCGCAGGCACAGCACGTATGTCATGAGTTGGAAAAATTATTGGAAGAAAAAGGAGTGAATGTCAGTTATGCCATTCACCCGGTGGCCGGCCGTATGCCCGGACATATGAACGTATTATTAGCTGAAGCAGATGTGAGCTATGATAAACTACAAGAAATGGAACAAGCCAATGACGAATTTAAAACAACAGATGTGGTACTGATATTAGGAGCCAATGATGTAGTAAACCCTGCTGCTAAGACAGACCCGGCTTCACCTATTTATGGCATGCCTATATTAGAAGTGGAACAGGCAAAAACTGTGATCGTCAATAAGCGCAGTATGAAACCCGGCTATGCGGGTATTGAAAATGAATTATTCTTCCAGCCTAAAACCTCTATGTTATTTGGTGATGCCAAAGCAGCATTACAGAAACTGGTTGCTGAGATAAAGTCATTGTAATTGGGTTCAAAATAATGATAATTTATGTTTTGTAAACACTGCGGAAAAGAAGTTGATAATGATAGTTTATTTTGTTCTTACTGTGGGCTTAAATTAGCTAAAGGGGTTGATGGTATTGATAGACAAAGACGAATACTTTTGGCTAATCAAAAGGAGCATCCGGTTGTTGAAGATATTTATGATGAAACGTATGAAAAAGAAACAACTGCTACTATTGCTGGAGTCGTTTTCATACTAATTACTCTAATACTATATTCTTTTCCGATAGATAAATATATTACTCCCACCCATGAAAATAATATGTATGATGAAAATTCATTCACTGAGTACAAATTTTTCTTCGCTTCAATAAGCATTTTTTTTCGAGTAATTATAACAATTTGGGTAACTAATATTGCTACAAGACAAAATAGAAGCCGCATTTTCTGGGGTATATGTGCATTTGTTTTTCCTTCTATTTCTTTAATAATTATTGGGCTGATGAAAAAAATAAAATAACAATAGTATTGTTATTTAGATCTGATTACTTTCATTATTTGAAGAAATGCTACACAAGAATATATTTACTTTTGTCTCATGACCTTACCCCTAGATCTGATTCAATCGCTTCAATCTGTCAAAGGATTTCGGGAATCTTCTTTTAAGGCTGT
>CAYMQQ010000002.1:89394-99026 GCA_964392685.1 uncultured Sediminibacterium sp. | reverse complement strand
TGATTCAATCGCTTCAATCTGTCAAAGGATTTCGGGAATCTTCTTTTAAGGCTGTTCATGAATCCGGCGAACAGGTAACAGCTATTCGGTTGAATCCGGCAAAAAAATCAACAAGTCATCACTTTACGGGGCAAGCTGTTCCATGGTGCCCTTTAGGTATTTATTTAGATGAACGGCCATCCTTCACATTAGATCCGTCTTTTCATGCAGGAGCTTATTATGTTCAGGATGCAAGTAGCATGTTTTTATGGGAAGTAATTGCTCAATTGGTGCCGGATCCTCAAAATAAAAAAGTGTTAGACCTTTGTGCTGCACCGGGTGGAAAGTCTACTTTACTTGCTTCTTATTTTAGGGATGGATTATTGGTAAGTAATGAAGTCATTAAATCGAGAGCCAGTATTTTGGTCGAAAACTTAACCAAATGGGGGAATAGTAATGTTATCGTTACGAATAATGATCCTGCTCATTTTACTCAAGCTGGAATCACATTTGATGTAATAGTGGTAGATGCACCTTGTAGTGGTAGTGGATTGTTTCGAAAAGATCCGGATGCCATTGCAGAGTGGAGTTTAGATCATGTACAACATTGTAGTCTGCGTCAACAAAGAATATTGGATGATATCATTCCATCATTGAATGATGATGGTCTATTAATTTATGCCACTTGCTCTTATTCTCAAGAAGAGGATGAAATGATTGCAGATTGGTTAATGTCTTCCGGAAAATTTGAAGCAGCGTCTATTACCATTCCTGAGGAGTGGAATATTATTGAAACATTTGCAGAAAAAAGCCATGCGCCCGGCTATCGCTTTTATCCTGATCAGCTCAAAGGAGAAGGGTTCTTCATCGCTGCTTTTAGAAAAAAAAGTCCGGCTACTGCAGTTGGTAAAAGCAAGACATCAACATTGAAATTACCACAAAAGCAAGAACTCGAACAGGTACGGGCTTTCTTACCGATTGCGGAAAGTTTTTTTGTTTTTAAACAGGGCGATCAGTTTCGATTCATTGATGAGAAGTGGCATCATGATCTACAGCAATTGGCAAGTAATTTATACATACGCAAAGCCGGTATAGGAGTGGGTGAGCTCAAAGGAAAAGATATGATTCCTACACATGAGTTGGCTATGAGTATACAGCCTTTGCATCATTTCAATCAAGTAAAGCTAAATAAGGAAGAAGCGCTTAAATATTTAAGAAGACAAGATCTCTACCTAGACTCTCCAAAAGGATGGAATCTGGTCATCTATGAACAATTACCATTGGGTTGGATCAAATCACTTCCCAATCGCATCAATAACTACTATCCACAAGAGTGGCGTATTTTAAAACAATAATCAACATTGATTAATGTGGCTTTCAATGGCTTGTAAGACCTGAAATCCTTACATTTGCCATTCTTTGTACTTGCAAATGGCTATGAAAAAAGGATTCACTTTTATTGTTATGCTGTTGTTATGCTTTTGTGTAACAGCACAGCAGAAATTGTTATTGAAGGGGAAGCCCAACGCTATGTATATTGAACATAAAGTAGGGGAAAAAGAATCCTTGTCATCCATCGGACGCATCTATGGATTAACCGCTTCTCAACTTTCACGGTTTAATGGAAGAAGCCCTTCTTCGGTATTGTCAAAAGGTAGTACACTGAAGATACCTTTAAGCATCGATGATATCACGCAGAAAACGGGAACGCCTGTTTATCATACGGTTGTAAAAGGGGATAATTTATTTAAGATTAGTCAACGCTATAATAAAGTACCTGTAAGCCAACTAAAAAATTGGAATAAATTAGGTGCTGCCGGGGTGAAAAATGGACAGGAATTGATGGTAGGTTATATCAAGACAAGCAGCGATCAGCCATCTCAGGTATCAACACAAAAAGAAGCTGTACCAGAAAAAATTGCTGAGACTAATGTTGCAACAGATGTAACAACAAAGTCGCAACTGTCTGAGCAAGTCAAAACAGTTCCTTCAAAAGAAAAGGAAGCGGTACCGGTTTTCCATAACGATCTTGATGAAAAGAATAATGCTACACTATCTGATGAAGGTTTTTTTGCTTCCCTCTATGATAGAGATGATCTGACATTGGTACAACAGTACCGTTCCGGTGACGCAGCTACTTTTAAGACCATTAGTGGGTGGACAGACAGAAAATATTATGTGTTAATCAATGATGTCAAACCCGGTACAATCGTTCGAATTACGGCATCCAATAATAAAAGTATTTGTGCCAGGGTTCTTTCACAACTACCGGTTACCAAGGGTGATGAAGGATTGCTATTGCGTATGAATAATGCGGCAGCAGCAGCATTGGGCATTAAAGACGAAAAGTTTACGGTTACACTTACTTTTTTTGAATAAATTATTCGCTGATGAAGAACTTCATACTCAAATTTTGTTGCTTTTTCATGTGGGTATTATTGTCCGCTTGCGAAACTGATGGACAGGAAAAATTGAGTATACCTGTTGCAGAATTTGAAGCAAAATTGAATACTGAAAATTATCAGATACTCGATGTAAGAACGGCGGGAGAATTTAAAGCAGGTTATTTGAAAGGAGCTCTTCAAGCAGATTGGCTCAATAAAAAGGAATTTGAAGAACGTACCCGACATTTGAATCCGGAGAAACCTTTGTTAGTGTATTGCGCTTCAGGGGTGAGAAGTGAACAAGCTGCAAAATGGTTACTAAAAAAAGGGTTCAAAGAAGTTTATAACTTAAAAGGTGGAACTGCTGCATGGCAAGTATCCGGAAAAAAGCTTGAAGCTGCTCAAGTACTATCTCAGCTAAGTGTAAGTGATTTTGAGAAAATGATTCAATCGGGTATTGTATTGGTAGATGTGGGAGCTGTATGGTGCCCGCCTTGTAAAAAAATGGAGCCAGTGATCAACCAATTACAAACGGAACTCTCCGGTAAATTTAAACTTGTAAAGGTAGATGGTGGTAATGATATTGAAGTGATGAAGCATATTAAAGCAGATGCACTCCCCACATTTGTTATCTATAAAAACGGCAAAGAAGTTTGGAGAGATTTTGGGATTGTTTCAAAGGAAGTTCTACAATCAAAACTTGTACAGTAATATCTACTGAGGACGGTATCCTCTTAAGAAATCATTAATCGACATTCTTTTCTTTCCCTCCAGCTGTAGATCTAATACAAGGATATACCCGTCAGCTGTAGCAAATTTTAAAAAGCTCTTGCCATCTGTCAATACAGAGCCGGCTGGGTGTTGATGTTGTTGAAGTTCTGTAGCGCTCTTATATATCTTTAAAACCTTTCCATCTAATTTCGTCAACGCGCCCGGAAAGGGGGAAAGTCCGCGGATCAGGTTATGAATATCTATTGTAGAACGATCCCATTGAATGACACAAGTTTCTGTGAAAATTTTGGGAGCATGTTTTAGTAGGAGATTTTCACTAAAAATATCTTGAGGCTTTTCTTTAAGGGTATTATTTTTAAATCCATTTACTGTTTCTACCAGTAGGTCGGCTCCAATAAGTTTCATCCGGTCATGCACTTCGCCTGCTGTCTCATTTTCACCAATGGGAAATGAACGTTGTAAGAGGATATTGCCGGTATCAATTTCATGCTTTAGTTTAAAAGTGGTAACACCGGTTTCTTTTTCACCATTGATCACAGCCCAATTGATGGGTGCTGCACCACGATACTGTGGAAGTAATGATCCATGAAGATTAATAGTGCCCATAGGAGGCATATTCCATACCACTTCCGGCAACATGCGAAATGCTACTACAATTTGTAAATCGGCTTTTAATTCTTGAAGTGCTTGGATAAAATCAGGATCTTTTAATTTGATCGGTTGCAGTAACGGTAACCTATGCGCAACAGCATACTGTTTCACGGCACTTTCATGCATTTTAAGTCCTCTACCTGCAGGTTTATCAGGAGCAGTAACAACAGCTATAATATCATATCCTGCTTTTACAAGTGCATCAAGTGATGCTACTGCAAATTCAGGTGTTCCCATGAAAATGATGCGCATGTGTGAAAGGTGAAAAGTGAAAGGTGAAAAGTAAAAAGTGAAACAGTATTTTCACTTTTTACCTTTCACTTTTTACTCATTTTTGTTATTCAAAATCTCTATACAGTAAATACTTCTTTCTGATTTTTTTAAACTCGGTAATTCCGGGTGCCCAGCTGTCTCTGATTTCTTTTTCTGTTTTTCCGGCTTTGATTTGATTCATTAATGCATCTGATCCTGCGAGTTTGTTGAAAAAGTAATCGGTGGGACGATCACTTTTCGGTTTGCTGAAAAAGTTCTCTTTATCAGGGAATAGTTTGTAAGCTTCCAGCAAGTATTTCAGTTGAATTTTATTATCAACATTCTTCAATACTTGTTCGTTGGTGCCAAATAGATTCCATCCATAACACTGTTTGTCTTTTAGTTTTGGCTCTTTAGCTCCATCGCGACTAATTGGCGTAAAAGCATACATATTTTTTGGTAGGTATGGATGACCAAAAATCACAAAAGGATGTTCTGTACCGCGTCCTTCACTCAATACCGTTCCTTCAAAAAAGCAAGTGCTGGCATACCAGTAAATGGAAGCCATATCCGGTAAGTTGGGAGAGGGCTTTACAGGTAATGTGTATTTGCTTTTATGATCATAGTTTTCATTTTTGATCACTATGAAATGAAAAAGTGTATCGCGTGAATTTTCTGCTCTGCGATAATAGTCATAGCGTTCATTGGCTTTGGGTGATAACCATTTTTCTCCGGCAAGCATCATGGCATATTCCCCCATCGTCATACCATAAACAATGGGTATGGGTTGCATACCTACAAAACTCTTGTATGCTGTATCTAATACAGGACCATCTACATAAAATCCATTCGGATTTGGACGATCCAATATCATCAATGGTTTACCATGTTCAAATGCCGCATCCATGAACTCTTGTAAGGAAGAGATATAGGTATAAAATCGAGTTCCTACATCTTGAATATCAAAGAGTAAAATATCCACATCCGCAAGGTCTTCTGCACTGGGTTTTCTTTTTTTGCCATACAAAGAAATAACGGGGATGTCCAGTTGAGGATCTGTATAGGTATCTACTTTTTCTCCGGCATCAGCATCACCTCTGAAACCATGTTCAGGACCAAATACTTTTGCAATCTTAATCCCTAAAGTATATAAACTATCTACCAAATGTTTTTTGCCAATGGTTGCAGTATGATTGGCGAAAATGCCGACCCTCTTCCCTCGAAGAAGCGGTAAATACACGTCTGTACGAAAAGCTGCCGGTGTTACAGGGATCTCTTCTATTTTTTCTTGCTTGTTTCCAACGCCGGATTTAGGCTGGGCAATAGTTGTAGAGGAAAAAGCGAATATCAATAAAACATATAAAACTTGCTTCATACAGACATTTTTGAAGCCCGAAAGTTACTGAAAAATACTTGGTGATTCTTGATTCAGAGATTGTACTTTTGCAGTTCGACATGATTTAATCTGAACTTAACTTTTTATTCTGGTCCTCCGATACAGATGTCTTTGATAAGTTCCGTCAATTTTCAACACAACAAAAGCATATGCAACAAGTAAAAAAAGGTGATACTGTAAAAGTGCATTATCACGGTAAACTTACCAACGGAACAACTTTTGATTCCTCTGCTGGCAGAGAACCCTTAGAGTTTGAAGTAGGTAGTGGTATGGTGATTCCCGGATTTGATGAAGGTGTTACCGGTATGGTCATTGGTGATAAAAAAACCATTCATATTCCTGCTGATCAGGCATACGGACAAAAAGAAGAACATATGATCATGGAATTCCCCCGTGATCGCTTTCCTGCTGATATGGTTCCTGAAGTAGGCATGCAATTGAATATGAGCAATGGATCCGGACAAAATTTTCCGGTAGTGATTACAGAAGTACGCGAAACAGCGGTAGTATTGGATGCCAATCATCCTTTGGCAGGTGAAGACCTGATCTTTGATTTGGAATTGGTTTCCATCAATGGAGGTAGTTCTCTGATCATTACTCCGTAAATGATATTGGAACAACAATAAAAAAGCTCCTGAAATATTTCCGGAGCTTTTTTATTGTTGTCTTCAGCTTAATTTCTTCTCAACCACCAGCCCAGCCATAAACCTGTAAGCCCCCATCCGGCAACAGCATCTATAAGATTTGCCATCAGGTCGCGCGTTTGAAACCAAATGTGATTGGTGTAGGATATATTGAAGAATCCAATCAAACCAATACACAATGAGGCTGAGAGTATCGTAGCGAATGACGGACTTCCCATTTGTTTGAATATCCAACACACGATTAGCAGTATCACAATATTGATGGCCAAGCCTCTTCCCATATTCACACCCATATTCATATCCATTGACTTGTGATAAGCAATTTGTGCCCATGGCTTTCCAACACATTCCTCAGCAAGTTTTTGCTGTTCTTCCATACTTGCTCCGTCAGGATAGGTAGGAAGGAAATAAGTACCATCTTCAGTGAATTGCGTACTGAGGTATTGTAAGATACTATCTTGCTTGGGTGTGTAAGCTTGTGCAGGTCTATGTAATTCTGCAGCAGTCCAGGAAACAAATTGCCAGAGAAACAGAATAATTGCTCCGACAACTGAGCCGATCAGTGTTTTTTTCATATGGTTGTTTTTGGTTGCATACAAAATAGAAAACAGAATCGGTAATTGCAAGTATCCGTCGATACAGTAACTGATTTCATTATTTTGCAGTATGTTTCATCAATACTCTTTTACCGTAGCAGAACGTTTTATGCGTTACGTTCAAATCGACACACAAAGTGATCCGCATAGCAATAGTTTTCCAAGTACAGAGAAACAGAAAATACTTTCCAAACTGCTTGCCGATGAATTAAAAGAAATGGGTATTGATGCAGTTGAAACTGACGAATATGGATATGTATACGCCACTATACCCGCTACCACTAATGAAGTTTTACCGGTTATTTGTTTTTGTAGTCATGTAGATACGGCTCCTGATTGTAGCGGTACAGGTGTTAAACCTATACTACATAAAAACTATCAGGGTCAAGATATTATTTTACCGGATGATACAACGCAAATCATTCGCATCGAAAATCATCCATACCTCAAAGAACAGATCGGAAAAGATATTATTACGGCGAGTGGACTCACATTACTGGGTGCAGATGATAAAAGTGGGGTAGCGATTATCATGGAGATGGCTGAACATTTACTCCGGCATCCTGAAATTCCTCATGGTACGATCAAAATACTTTTTACTCCGGATGAAGAAGTAGGCAGGGGTACAGATCATGTTGACTTAAATAAACTCGGTGCTGATTTTGCGTATACATTGGATGGTGGTGAAAGAGGTACTTATGAAGATGAGACATTTAGTGCAGATGGATGTACGCTTCATTTTTTTGGGGTCAGCGCGCATCCTGGATATGCAAAAGGTAAAATGGTCAATGCATTGAAACTAGCCGGAACTTTATTACAACAACTACCTACCACCGAATGGTGCCCTGAAGCAACAGATGCTAAACAAGGATTTGTACATCCTGTACACATAGAGGGAACTGCGGAAAAAGCCAGTATTGAATTTATCATTCGTGATTTCGATACACTGCAATTAGCGGTATATGAACAGCGATTGATTCAAATGGCGGAAGCCATTGTATCCAAATACCCGGGTGCTAAAGTGGAAGCAGTGGTACGAGAACAATATCGTAACATGAAAGAGATCATTGATCAGCATCCTCATATGGAGATCAATACCAGAGAAGCTTATACCATGGCAGGTATTCCTTTTATCAAAGAACCCATTAGAGGTGGCACCGATGGCAGCAGACTTAGTTTCATGGGATTACCCTGTGCCAATATTTTTACCGGTATGCAAGGAATTCATAGCAAGCAAGAATGGGTAAGTGTGTACGATATGGAAAAGAGTGTAGAAGTATTGGTGAATTTGGTACAGGTTTGGGCAAAATAAAAGAGACCCAATTTATAGGGTCTCTTTCAGATAGTGTTGGTTGCTATTCAATAATTTGTTCAGTAATTTTTCCTGTTTGTTTATTTTTTAAGATCAGTTTTTTCGTACCAAAATGCGTCATTTCTTCTTTGATCAGATAATGCTCATCATCATAAGCAACCAAATGACTTTCTTTCGTAAGACCGGTTTGTCCGCGCCAGATATCGAGTTGCACGGGTTCCCATTGTTTACTCTTAGCTGATTTATAAGCAGCGTCTAATATCGCATTCACTACATAACCATCATAGAAAGTTTCTTTTGGATCTACTCCTTTTTCCATGGCATTGAACATGTCCATGAACATGTGATTGTAGCCCAGTTCATTTAATTCATCGCCCACCGGGAAGAGCCATCCGGTATTGCTCTCTGCTTTCTCTGCAACATAATCAGCACCTTTTCCGGTGGTAAACATATCAAAACCTGTTCTCAAAAAACTATTGATCCAGATAGTGCCTTCACTGCCCATCACTTCATCACGGAGATCAAGTCCGCCGCGGAAAGTCCAGCTTACTTCAAATTGTCCGATGGCACCATTTTCATATTTCACCAAACCAATGGCATGGTCTTCCGCATCAATGGGTTTTACTTGCGTATCAGCCCAACACATGACTTCAACGGGTTTGATATCTTTTCCGATATAACTGCGTGTGATCTCTACGCAATGACAACCTAAGTCGAGAATACATCCACCACCTGCTTGTTCAATATCCCAAAACCATTCGCTGTGCGGACCAGGATGTGTTTCTCTGGATTTAGCCCAAAGAATTCTGCCCAAAGCCCCATTTTTCACGCTTTCCATGGCTTTAATGAATTTGGGAGTATACACCAGATCTTCCAGATAACCGTTGAAAATACCGGCTTCTTCCACTGCCAATAACATTCTTTTGGCTTCTGCCGCATTTCTACCCAAGGGCTTGGTGGTGATCACTGCTTTTTTATGTTTACAACATAATAGCACAGCAGCTTCATGTAAATTATTGGGAAGTGCAATACATACTACTTCTACATCAGGATGTGCAATGGATTCTTCCATGTTGGTCGTCCAATGATCGCAATGATAATCGTCAGCAAATTTTTTAGCACTTTCTTCTCTGCGTGAATAGATACTTACAATTTTATCACGACTTCTGTATCCTTGTAATGAATCGGCATAAAAGCGGCCAATAAAGCCGGAGCCAAGCATGGCAATTTTTTTCATAGTGAGCGGTTGTGTGATGTGAATTGTGAATGGTCAATTGTGAATGGTCAATTGTGAATAGAACAAGCCTCATTCACAATTCACAATTGACCATTCACCAACTAAGCCGTTTTCTTTTCCTTAAAGAACAAAATAAAATAAATCAATACGCCCATGGCAATGTAGGCAGGTACGAACCAGATGTTGAGCCAGTTATGGGTTTCGCCTGTTTTGTACATGTCAACGATATAACCACTGAACCAGGTTCCGATGAACATACCTACACCATAAGTGGCGAATGTAAACAGACCTTGTGCTGCATTTTTAATTTTGGCACCTGCTTTTTTCTCGGTGTACATATATCCGGTTACAAAGAAGAAATCATAACAGATACCATGTAATACGATTCCCGCATACAACATCCAGGTATTGTTTCCGGTATCACCATAGGCAAAGAAAACATAACGAAG
>CAYMQQ010000002.1:0-89294 GCA_964392685.1 uncultured Sediminibacterium sp. | reverse complement strand
TTCGCCCATATAAGTTCCCATGGTAACATACCAGGCACCCCAAATGAAGTATTGAAAGAACATCATGGAGGCGAGTAGCGATCCTGTTTTGGTATTCATATTGCTTTGTTTTGGTTGGTTTCGTTAGATTTAAGGTACAATAGGAAGTGATGAATTTACAGATTATTCAGTTTCTATGGTTGAAACAATCAAATTTTCCCTTTTTCATGGTGAATATTTTAAAAGTAGACCCTAAAGGGAATAAGAACTAGATTAGAGAGATACTAAAATTTTAATTTTGAAAATCTTACTTAAAGCAAATATTGGTGGGGAAATAATCGATTGTAAAGGAACGATTGATATTCATTGGAAGAATGAGCTTCAAGCTTATGTTAGTTGGAAAGTTTTTTCATCGACGGCAACTCTTGTATCTAAATCCGAAAATTTTCATTGCACAAATGAGAATGGTTCAAATGCAGAACTTATAAATAGGGTAAAGGAGCGTATATTATCTTATAGGCTTGGGAGAAAAAGGGTATTTGAAGAAGTTAAAATTTATCAGGACTAAAAATTTCCTCCCCCTAAGAATTCTCAAAACAAACGACATCTTCGGGGAACACTCAAAAAAAATAAACCCTACCGAGGAATGTATAAAATTACTGTTTCATGGAATCATTGGTAAACACAATAAGAGCGATGATCACGATATCCGACAAGGAACTGGAGTATTTCCTGAGTCACTGTCTGGAGAAACGCTTTAAAAAAAATGAAATACTCAGTAAGCCCCTCATCACACCCAATGAAATATTTTTTATTCAAAAGGGCATGATTCGCGTATTGATTACAGATGAAGAAGGGGTAGAACATACCATCCATTTTGCACAGGAGAATCAGTTCATTGCAGACTACTCCGCTTTTATGCTGAAAAGACCCTCTGTTTACTCCTTGCAGGCTTTGGAAGATACTTTCGTCATTGTAATGCCAAGGTCGATTATTGAATGGGGGTATCAGGAACTACAAGAAGGAGATAAACTCGGAAGATTGATCGCTGAGTATTACTTTATCTACCAGGATACCCGGATCAAAAACATGTTTGCATTAACCCCTAAAGAGCGTTATGATTCCATAACAGAGGTTTTCCCGAATATCCATAACAGGGTTCCCCAACACATGATCGCTTCTTATTTAGGTATTACGCCGGTGCATTTGAGTCGCTTAAAAAATCAGCGCAAGTAAAAATCTAAACATTTGTTATCGTTTCTCCACTGATCCTTGAATCATTTTTGCTGTATTAAATCTACAGTATGATTCACTTTTTAGTATTGACCGCCCATCTGTTGTTGTTGTATCCTTCCAAGCAATCGTCATCCACTGTCATTGTTGAAGTAAAGGGTATCTCAGTATCCAAGGGAGGAGAGTTGTCGGCAGGACTCTTTCTGGAAGCCAATTTTCCCAAACCGGGTAAACAATTGATCGGCACAGCGGTTCGGGTAAATGCCAGTGAAATGAGCATTGTATTCAAAGACGTACCACCAGGAAAATATGGGGTCGTTGCTTTTCAGGATATGGATGCTAACAAAGACCTGAAAAAAAACTTCCTGGGATTTCCCAAAGAGCCGATCGGTTTTTCCAATGATGCACGCATCAAAATGGGGCCGCCTGCTTTTTCAGATGCTGCTATTACTGTTGAGGCCGGTAAAACCATCACGATTCAAATCACACTTCGTTAATAGTTAAAATAAGCTGTTATGTTATTATCACCCAAAGAAAAGAAACGATTGTATCATCAATATGGTCCAACTGCATTGGTGACGGGCGCTTCATCCGGTATTGGAAAAGAATTGGCGGAGAAACTGGCTTCTGCAGGATTTGATCTGGTCATTGTAGCAAGGGACGAGAAAAAATTAAAAGAAGTAAGGGATACCGTTCAGGTAAAATACAATGTTCAGGTCGAAGTGATTCCTATTGATTTATCGGTAGAAGGAAATACAGATCTTTTGATTCAACAAATTCAATATAAAGATGTGGGCTTACTGGTGTTGGCTGCGGGGTATGGAAGTTCCGGACTATTACAGCATTCCTCACTGCATACAGAAATCAATATGCTGCGACTGAATTGTGAATCTGTTTTGATATTGTCGCATTATTATGCGCAAAGGTTTTCACAGCAAAAAAGAGGTGGTATGATATTCCTGAGTTCAATGGTAGCTTTTCAGGGTGTACCAAATGCGGCTCATTATGCTGCAACAAAAGCTTATGTCCAATCATTGGCAGAAGCATTGTCAGAAGAACTACAACCCTTTAAGGTTGCTGTATTGGCAGCAGCACCCGGACCCGTATCAAGTGGATTTGCCAGTCGAGCCCATATGAACATGGGTAAGGCATTAACACCGGAAGAAGTTGGCGTACCCATTTTAAAGGCGTTGGGAAAACAAGTAACTGTGCTACCGGGTTGGTTAACGAAATTATTGGTGTATTCTCTGATGACTTTACCTCGCTGGGGAAAGATCAAAGTGATGAAAAAAGTGATGTCGGGAATGGCAATACAAAAATGAATTAGGGGATATTGAAGAAATCAATCTCTTTATTGTATTTGCCTGTATTGGCAACAGACCATTCGTAGATGCTGGCCAATCTTTTCCATTCACCTTCGATTTTTTCATAGATCCAGAAAGCACCTTCTTTGGAGAAAATAGTGCTCTTGCCTAAATAGAAAAAGCAGAGTGTATTGTTTCTTAAAAAAATAGGGGATGAAAAATGATGTACTTCCATGCAGATCTTCTGTTGCGGTTTTAATTTACTTTGATCTGTTTTGGAGAGAAGTGGATCTACCTTTTCTAAAGGTATCATGTAGGCAAAAGGAAACATTTTTGCCGGCCATTTCATGTTCTTAATCAGATCCAACTGCGCAACAATATATCTCCGTTCTTCTAAAGTGAACCTTGTTTTTCGTTTCACATAAGCTGCCTGATCGGGATCCCATTCTTTGAATTCTTTGTCGGATAAAAAATTGGCTTTTACCTTATTGATGATAGCCGTATCTACTTTATCTGAATAAAAAAAAGTATCACATTCCTGATAAGCAAATGGACGGTCATTAAACCAGTTACTATAAATATCCCTGATGAGTGTAGCAGCCGAGGAATTTTCCTGAGCATTGACATGCAAAGCAATCATCCAATAAAAAACAAACAAGGTTGCATACCTAAACATACTATTCATCGCAATAGTTAAACTTAAAGATATTCAGATTTTTGTATCAGCCTCTTTAAATATTAGAATGATATTAGGATAGTGCTTGTAAGATATCCGCCAAAATATCCTCTTTATGTTCTAATCCTACTGAAATACGAATCAATCCTGGTGTAATGTTCACTGCCAGACGTTCTTCTTCCGTAAGTTTTGCATGGGTGGTACTCGCGGGGTGAGAAGCAATACTTCTGGTGTCTCCCAAATTGGCGGTTAAGGAAAGCATTTTTAATCGATTCAGAAATGCACGCCCTGCTTCCAAACCTCCTTTCAGTTCAAAACAAACAATACCACCTCCGTTTTGCATCTGTTGAGTGGCGATAGCATATTGTGGATGACTTTTTAAAAAAGGGTATTTCAACCCACTCAATTTTGGATGCGCTTCCAATGCTTGAGCGATATACAAGGCATTGGATGCATGTCTCTCCATTCTTACATCTAAGGTCTCCAAACTTTTACTCAGTATCCAGGCATTGAAAGGAGATAATGCGGGACCGGTACTTCTGCAAAACAGATAGATATCTTGAATCAGTTCTTTCTTGCCTACAATTACACCACCCAATACGCGTCCTTGTCCATCCAGCCATTTGGTAGCAGAGTGCACAACCAGATCAGCTCCATATTCAATAGGGCGTTGGTTGACCGGTGTAGCAAAACAATTATCTACGTTTAAAATGATCTGATGTTTGCGAGCAATCCTGCCAATCATTTCCATATCCAATATATCTAACCCTGGATTGGTCGGTGTTTCGAGATAGATCATTCGGGTATTCGGTTGAATCGCAGCTTCCCAGTCTGCTTCTGAAGCAGTGGCAGCAACATACGAATAATCGATTCCGTATTTAGGCAGGTATTTTGAGATAACGGTATGGGTACTTCCAAAAATGGAATTGCAGGATAACAAATGATCCCCTTTTTTCATCAATGCCATAAAAGATCCAAATACAGCACTCATGCCTGAAGCGGTGGCATAACCTGCTTCAGCGCCTTCTAATGCGCAGATTTTATCTACAAATTCTTGCACATTCGGATTACTGAAACGGCTGTAAATATTATCTGCTGTTTCATCTGCAAATGCAGCACGCATGGATTCCGCATCTTCAAAACAAAAACTACTGGTTAGGAACAGTGGTGTGGAATGTTCCATCTCATTGGTTTTATCTGTTTGTATGCGGATGGCATCTGTTATTTTATGGGGCATGAGCAATGGATTTATGGTATCAAAGCAAGTATCCAAAGATTTTTACAAATGTAATTCATGCATGCCCTTATTTTGCTGTTGAAATGCGGAATAATCAACTACAGTATTTTGAAAGCAAACAGCCGTTTGTTTTAGAGAGTGGAGTGGTATTGCCTGAAATTACCATTGCTTATCATACTTATGGTGTTTGGAAAGGTGCTGATACCAAGGTGGTATGGGTTTGTCATGCATTAACGGCAAGTGCAGATTGTGCAGATTGGTGGAAGGGTTTGGTAGGTGAAGATTGTTTGATAAATCCTGATCAATATTTTATTGTTTGCGCTAATATCCTTGGGTCTTGTTATGGTACTACCGGTCCTTTAAGTGTGAATCCAAAAACTCAGGATACTTATTTCAGCGATTTTCCCGCAGTTACCATTCGCGATATGGTAAATGCCCATATACTGTTGCGTGAATACTTAGAAATCGAACAGATATTTTTATTGATGGGAGGAAGTATGGGTGGGTATCAGGTATTGGAATGGGCAATGATGGAACAAAAACGTATTCAGAAAATATTTCTTATAGCCACATCACCATCTGAGAGTGCGTGGGGTGTTGCTATACATACAGCGCAACGACTTGCCATTGAAGCTGATCATACTTGGAAGGATAAAAACGAAAAAGCCGGTGCTGCCGGATTAAAAGCAGCACGCGCTATCGGGATGCTTACCTATCGTAATTACGGGATTTTTCAGCAAGCACAAACAGATCCTGATCCTGAGAAGATCGATGATTTCAGGGCTTCGTCTTATATCAACTACCAAGGAGAGAAACTGGTAAAACGATTCAATGCCTATTCTTATTGGTTGCTCACAAAATCCATGGATACGCATCATCTGGGTAGAGGAAGAGGTGGAGACTTGATTAAAGCACTCAACAGCATCCAACAACCTGTACTAATTATGGGTATCAGAAGTGATATTCTTTGTCCGTTAGACGAACAAAGATTTATGAAAGAACATATCCCCAATGCTACCTTGATTGAAATCGATTCTACTTATGGACATGATGGATTCATTATTGAGACTTCACAAATCAGCCATCATTTGAGTGACTGGTTAACAGTTGACAGTGTATAGTTGATAGTGGTTATTTTGGGTGATAGACCTGGATGGCGTTTTTATAGGCATCTTCTTTTTTCAGACTCATCTTTTTGGTTTTCTGTTCTGCAAACATTTCCATCTGATCGGTATAATGAGGGCTTCCTTTTTTGGCAGAAGCTCCATAGGTATTGATGCTTTCAATGATCGGTCCCTCTTTGGTAAAACGTACCAGTTCAATATAACTCTCACCCTGGTTGCCCTTTACCATCCCATCTTTCCATGCTACAGAATACATAGCAGTTAATACATCCGGTAGACCGGGTAGGGGAATGGATTTATCGCCACGAACATGTTTTTGATAATCACCTAAGGGAACATTTGTTTTACCAAAATATTGTAATAGATCTTTCTTTGTGTTTTCGAGTAAGCTAATGCAAATAGGAGTGGTGAGTACAGGAGGTCTTTTCCCTTGTCGGGCCAATGCATAGATCTGGTAATTGATATGTGCAAAAATAGTAGCCCCTGTATTTTGGATATCACTGTTACGATCCCATTGTTTGAGTTGTTGAATGAGCTCTGCTATGTGCGGATGCTGATCAGCATTTAATAAAAACAGACTATCAATATCAATGGCAAAAGAAAATTTTTCAGGATACCTTCCATCGTATTTGATGCGTTTGAAATCTTCATAAGAAACTTTGTCATATTGCTTTACAAGTTCTGCAAAACGCATACTCCTATTGTTCTCCAAAGTTTCATATCCCATCGTCAGATCTACAAGTTTGAAATTCTCCGGTCCTTCTGTGGCATGGAAGGGAGAATGATTGGTATTGTATACAAAACCGGATGCAGGTTGTAAAACCTGCGGTAATTTCTCCAATGGATGTATTTCTGTCCATAAGGTCTTAGAAGTATTACCCGGTAAAGTTCCCCGCCAGTTATAAGATTTGTCACGAACCGGAATGCGGCCATTACTCAGGTAATAAATAGTATCATATCGATCGGCATATACAATATTGTAACCGGGAATGGCCATCATGTTCAATGCTTTTTTGAACTCGGTAAAGTTCTTGGCTTTATTGAGCCAATACCATTCTTCTAGTCCGCGAATATCCATTTGTGCAGGCATGCGTATAGAGAATGTGCCACGTTCGGTGATCACTGTTGGACCATATTTGCTCCAATACACTTTTCGTTTCACCCCAATACGAATACCGGATACTTTTACTTTCAGTTTCACTGTTTTTTCTTCCAGTGTTTCCCATTGTCCGTCGAATAGGTATTGTAGTTTGTTATTCGGATGGATGGACAACTGATAGACATCTAATTTATCCGGTTCATTTACCGTATGTGCCCAACCTAAGTACTCATTAACACCACTGAGAATAGTAGGCGCTCCCGGAAAATTAGCACCAATGATATTCCAACCTTCTTCGCTTTGTAAATGTGCTTCATACCAGCTTACAGGTCCCTCCAAAGGTTGGTGTGAATTGATAGCTAGGTAGGTTTGTCCATCCGTGGTTTTCTTAGAGTTAAATGCAAAAGCGTTGCTGCCGCCGGGTTTCATATCATTCAGTACCTGAACGGTACCTCCGAATATGGATTTCAAAGCACCATCTGCACCGGATAACACGCATAACTGCAATACAGAGTATTGCAACATATCTTTTGGCGTGATCGGGAAAAGTTGTTTCAATAAAACTTCTTTGGGATGTGCTTTGGCATAGGCATTAAAACCTGCCGCATACCCTTCCAATAATTTTTTATAAGCAGGAGAGATATCCGATTCATATTTAGCCTCTACCAGTTCTTTAATACGCATCAGATGGACGATATAATCAATGGTGGCGCCTTCTTTTCCTTTGTAAGCGCCTAACATGGCTTTACCGGCCATATACGACTGTTGAATGGTAGCGAAATCATCTTCAGCATGTGCCCATGCCAATCCATAAGCCACTTCAGCATCGGTAGGGGCGAAAATATGGGGTACGCCAAAGCTGTCTCTTACGATATCAATCTTGTTGATGTTAAACTGTGCTATACTGAAAAAAGAAAAAAAGCACAAACTGATGACGAATACTAATTTTTTCATGGCAATTGATCTGAAGTATTACAAATCTATCTGATTAAGGTTTGCAGAACCAAATCCATTTAGACTTGTTATTTTTGTTTAAATTAGAACTATGGGCATTCTAAAACAAATGGCAGAATATCTTTATCTCAGGAAAAAAGATCCCAATGAGCCACGCACACAGTGGATGAAATACATGCATGGCATGAACAGAATATCCCTGATTATGTTCATCATTGCAATTCTGATCATCATTTTCAAATTAGTAATCTTGCCTTTATTCAAAGGGTAATTATTGTACTAGTTCAATAATCTTTTTTGCAGCTTGTTCAGATGCATTGCCACCTTCTGTAAGCAAATGAGTAAGCGTTGAATAATCAGCCAGTATTTTTTGCCGATGTGATGGATTGTTGAGAATGAGTGTTAATTCCGTCACCAAATTTTCTGTGGTGAGCTCCTGTTGAATCAATTCTTTTACTACCTGTTTATCCATAATTAGATTAACAAGTGAAATGTATTTGATGTTGATCAGTCGTTTCGCAATTTGATAACTGATACTATTTCCTTTGTAACAAACCACTTCCGGAACACCAAATAATGCTGTTTCAAGCGTAGCGGTCCCGCTGGTTACCAGTGCGGCATCAGCTTTCATCAGTAGATCATAGGTTTGATTACGAACGCTGGTCACATTGGTTGCAGTACCTAAGAAAGGAGTATAAAATTCATCTTCCAATCCGGGTGCTTTCGCCACAACGAATGTGTATTCAGGAAAATGCGAAGCCACACTCAGCATGATCGGTAGTTTTTTGGCAATTTCTTGCTTTCGGCTACCGGGTAGGAGGGCGATGATGTTAGTTGATAGTTGATAGTTGACAGTTGACAGTGTCTCTGTATTCTCTCCTGTCAACAGTAAACTGTCATCTGTCAACTTTTTTTCCCTCCCTGTCAACTTTTTCTTCCTCTCTACCACTTCCACCAAAGGATGTCCAACATATTCAACTTCCCAGTTCCATTTGGTTTTGTAATAATTTTTTTCAAAAGGGAGAATACAAAGCAATAGATCGATGCATTGTTTCATTTGTTTCACCCTGTTTTCCTTCCATGCCCATACTTGTGGAGAGATATAATACACCACTTTATAGCCCTGTTTATGCGCCCACTCAGCAATTCTTAAGTTAAAACCGGGATAATCAATCAGTACCAATACATCGGGTTGATAGGCTGCTATATCTTCTTTGCAGAATTTGATATTGCGTAAAATGATGGGTAGATTTTTGATGACTTCTACAAAACCCATGAAGGCTAAGTCTTTATAATGCTTCACCAAAGTGGCTCCGGCGGCAGCCATTAAATCACCACCCCAACATCGAATGTCTGCGTTCGCGTCTTCTTTTTGTAACTCCTTAATAAGGTTACTGCCATGTAAATCGCCACTGGCTTCACCGGATATGAGGTAGTATTTCATGTGATTTGTCAATTGTCAATTGTGAGTTGTGAATCGGATAATCATATAAAACATTATTGACCATTGACCATTCACCATTCACGCACACAAAATACATTCCCCTGAGGCATTCTGACAATTTTTTTCAGAATAACTAAAAAAATAGTTGTAAAACTAAAAAATTAGTTTTAGGTTTGTTTTGTCATTAAAAATTACCCCATGAAACCATTGACAAAAGCGGAAGAGCAGATCATGCAAAGCATTTGGAAACTGGAAGAAGCATTCCTGAAAGATATTTTGGAGCTGCAGCCTGAACCCAAGCCCCATTCAAACACTGTGGCAACCATTCTGAAAATATTGGTGGAGAAAGGTTTTGTGGGCATCACTCCGGTTGGACGCATGCACCGTTACTATCCATTGGTATCGAAAGAAGAGTATTCATCGAGCACGATACGAACATTGGTGGAAGGCTATTTTGAAGGTTCTTTTAGTGAAGCGGTATCCTTTATGGTAAAGCAAAAGGATATTAGTGTTCGTGAATTAGAAATGTTGTTACAAGAGATTAAAAACGCAAAAAAATAAGGTATGCTGAGTACTGCTTATTATTTTCTGCAGGTCTTATTGTGTAGCGCTATCATGATGGGCTATTATTGGATGGTACTGCGTAATAAAAAATTTCATCAGTACAATCGCTTTTATTTATTGAGTGTAGCCCTATTATCATGGATCGTGCCCTTGATCAAAATTCAATGGACCAGTAGTTTTAGTGACAATGAGCGAGTAATTCGTTTTTTAACAGTTGTAGCAGATAATAACACAGAACTGGAATCTGTTGTGAAATCAAAGGGATTTCACTGGAGTACGGAAAGTTTATTATCCATTCTGTATGTTTCTGTAGGTGGATTTTTATTGATTACGATGATGCATGCATTGTATCGAATTTATCAGTTATTGAAAAAGAATCCATGCAGACAAATTGAAGACATATTTCTGATCATCACACAGGCAAAGGGGACGCCTTTTTCCTTCTTCCGATATATTTTCTGGAATGATGAGATCGATATCCGAAGCGCATCGGGTAAGCAGATCCTGCAACATGAACTCACGCATGTACAGCAACGTCATTCGGTTGATAAAATGCTGATACAGTTGATACTTGTTGTAGGTTGGTTCAATCCTTTCTTTTGGTTATTGAGAAAGGAAATGGATATGATCCACGAATTCATTGCAGATAAGCGATCGGTACGTGATGGTGACACGGCGGCATTAGCAAAGATGTTGTTGACGGCAGTATATCCGCAGCAACAATTTCAACTAACGCATCCATTCTTTTTTTCACCCATCAAAAGGAGGTTACAAATGTTGACAAATCATAAAAACCCAAGATTCAGTTATCTGCGCAGACTGGTAGCATTGCCTCTGCTTGCAGTACTTATTATTCTATTTGCATTTAGAAGTAAACAATCTAGGATCGATAAACCTATTTCAGTGGCATCAGTAGTTGAAAATGTAGTTGGTGATTTTAGAGCCCATGTTATTGGTGATCCCCAAAAAGTTTTTGCTGCAACTCCTTATAAGCCCTTGTCTTTAAGTAAGACCTATACAATTGTAGTGCATCCGGGTCATGGTGGCGATGATGTGGGGGCTATAGGATCTGATGGCACCAAAGAGTCTGAATTAAGTTTGGCTTTGGCAAAAAAGATCAAGGAGTTCAATACAAATCCGAATATTAAAGTAGTGTTAACTCGAGAAACAGATGTGTTTAACACGGTTGTTCAAGTCGTAGAAGTTGCTGAAAAATTTTCTCCTGATTTATTTATCTCTCTGCATGCGAACAGTGCATTGCCTATAAAATCTGGGGGTAATGTAACAAAAGAAAACCCTTCCAAAGGAGCTGAACTTTATATTGCTTCAAAAGATAAAGCCTATGATTATGCAAGTAATTATCAGTTGGCAAATATGGTGGGCAATATGATTAGTAATGTAGTCAATCCTTTTCTGGGGATCAAATCGCGTGAAAAAGGGATTTTTGTATTGCAACAACTGAAGTGCCCATCTGTTTTAGTTGAAGCCGGCTTTGTTAGTAATAATGAAGAATTGAAATTATTGAAGGACGAAGCGTATCAACGTAAATTATGTTTATCCATCCTTCGCGGAGCTGAATTGTATTTGCAGCAGAAAGAACAAAATACAGCTGTACTCAAAACGAATAAGGTAGAAGAAAAGGAAGCGGGGAGTATTGATATAGAGGGTAGATTTGATCTTACAAAACCCGATCATAATTTTACCTGGCCATCACAATGGTTCAAAGAAGGGGGGTATTCTAAATTGAATCATCTGGTATTGTTGGATGAAGAGGAAATTGATTTAAAAACATTACCTGAGATACCTATTCACACAATAGCAAATATTACCATTTTTAATGGGAAAGATTTGTATCATATCTATGGCGATAAAGCTAAAAATGGTGTTCTACATATACAGACAAAAAGAGCTTCTATACCTGATGATATTACAAAATCAAGTTTGAGTTTATCAGAGTTTAAAGCAAAACATTCTGATATTAAATCTGCTTTTTGGTTGAAAGATCCCTTGAAACTTTTCATTACGCTGAAAGATGGAAGCGAAGAAGCCTACAATATCGAAAACATGGAGAGTAGAAAAAAAGCTATCAATAAATATGGTCAACTTCCGCTTGTTTCGTTGCCCATGACACAACCCTCGAATCCCGGAATAAAAGTAGAAAAGATGACGCAAGTACAAGTGCCGGTTTCATATCCGGGAGGTGATACGGCTTGGCGCAACTTTATCAACGCAAATATTAATAGAGACGTTCCGGTTATAAATGGATGTCCGCCAGGCAAATTTGTTGTAAAAGTATCTTTTATAGTAGATAAGAAGGGAAAGCTTAGTGATCTTAAGTTAGAGCATGATCCAGGTTATGGTACCGGAACTGAAGTGCTTCGTTTCTTTGCTAAAGCAGATAAATGGAATCCGGCTACCATCAACGGAAAGCCTGTAGTATCAAGGTCTGAGAAGACGGTTACATTTTCGGTATCTGAGGAGTAAAATTTTTTTATCAATATTAATAGCCACAGATGCATCTGCCCAAGGCAGAAGCATCTGTGGCTAATTTACAATAACCACTTAATGGTTAAAGTAATCAACGCATAAATACAAGTAGCGATAAAAATGCCTCTTGCTGTTTGATCTTTTTGCTGATTCACATAAATCGTAAACACAACAGCATTGGCAATCAACGCTAAGCTTATAATGGCTGTTAGCAATGAAGGCTGTACGCGTAGTACATGCAAAAATTCCTGAAACGAAAAGAGTCTGAATTTAATTAAGTAATAGCCAAAGAAGCCCAATACCGGTGCTAAGAAGCCTAATACAATTCCTAGTTTGAGATTGTCTTTTTTCAGCATCAGAATTTCCATTTGGTTTCCAGTTGCTGCTTCAGTTGATAATTGGTCAAATCAAACTGAACAGGAACCACACTCACATAATTATTTTTCAAAGCCCACACATCGGTATCTTTTCCCTTATCAAAATTTACAAACTCTCCGGTGAGCCAATAATATTTTTTTCCATGCGGATCTTTTCTCTCATCAAACTCTTCCTGGTACTTGGCATATGCCTGTCTGCATATCTTGATACCCTTGATCAATTTCTCACTCACTGCAGGAATATTGACGTTGAGGCATAAATGTTTATCCAATGCTTTTCCACTCAAGAGTTTTTCAACGATGATACGTGCATATTTACCTGCAGCAGTGAAATCTGCATCAATACTCAAGTCTGTTAAACTAAAACCAATACTGGGAATACTTTCAATCGAAGCTTCCAAGGCTGCAGACATGGTACCCGAATAAATCACATTGATAGAATGATTGGAGCCATGATTGATACCACTGATACACAGATCCGGTTTGCGATGTAAAACCTTGTCTACAGCTATTTTTACACAATCTACCGGTGTGCCACTACAACTATAGGCTTCAATACCTTCAAATACATTCGACTTTTGTAAACGGAGCAATTGTCCGATCGTGATGGCATGTCCCATACCACTTTGCGGCTTATCGGGTGCTACTACAATAATTTTACCCAGACCTCTTACTGCATCTACCAAAGCACGAATACCGGGTGCGTTAATACCGTCATCATTGGTCACTAAAATGACGGGTTTGTTTTCTTTTTTCACTGATTTAGACATAACTGCAAGATACGAACCCTCCCGTCCCTGCCCAACTTCGCTTTGCTCGTCACCCCCCCCTAGTAGGGAGGGGAAGGGCGAGGGTCAATAAATAAATTTGGCAGAACTAAAAAATTTAGTATTTTGCAACTAAATCAATTAGCTATGTCAAACGCCGGAAAGAATTTAAGACATCTGCGCAAGCTACGTGGCTGGACGCAGGAGGAATTCGCCAACAAGCTTAAGATCAAAAGATCATTGGTAGGTGCGTATGAAGAAGAACGTGCTGAGCCTAGGCTGGAAGTGGTGAAAGAGATTTGTCAAATTTTCAAACTGAGCCTAGAAGATTTCTTGCTTAAAGATCTTACTGCTGCCAAGGGCGGTGGTTCTTATCTCGAGAAGAGACGTCAGATGAAAATGGTGGCAGAAGTAGCGGAAGTTCGTTTCGTGCCGGTTAAAGCGGCTGCAGGTTATTTGGCAGGCTATGCAGATCCTGAATTTGTGGATGAGTTGAATACCTTCACTTTACCCATGCTGGCTCCCGGACAATACCGTGCTTTTGAAATTGTAGGAGATAGTATGCTGCCTACTCCAAGTGGAAGTGTGATCGTTGGAGAAAAAGTGGAAGACCTGGAAGATGTGAAAAACAGTAACACCTATGTGGTGCTTTCCAGAAATGAAGGGGTCGTATATAAACGTATCATGAAAAATAATAGGGTGAAAAATAAGATTACGTTGATCAGTGATAATCCACAGTATGAGCCCTACAATGTAAACTCAGAAGATGTGCTGGAAGTATGGAAAGCTGTCTATATTCTTCAAAAAGCCAATGCCGGTCCTCGATGGGATGTTAATCAATTGGCAGGTATGGTCAATAATTTGCAGGAACAGGTGAGTACTTTGAAAAAGAAACTGAATTAAAATAGCTTTCAAAGCCTGTGATCCAACATCACAGGCTTTTGCTTGTTCCGTCTGTACAATTTTAATGTCATCGCAATCTGATTCCGCTATTTTTGCGGCACTTTTTATTTACATGAAGACATTGCTGCTATCTATTGCTTGCTCATTGACTGGTTTTTTGTTCGCTCAGGAACGAGGTCTCAAAGCATTAAAAATTGATGTACCCATTAAAATAGACGGTCAGTTGGATGAATCCATCTGGAAAGAAGCAGCGGCAGCAGAAGATTTTATTTTGAATAGTCCCAAATTTGGTGATCCTGCCAGTCAGCGTTCAGTGGTCAAAGTATTGTACAGCGATCAGGCCATTTATGTTGGGGCTTATTTATATGATGATCCATCTCTGATTCGTAAACAATTGACCTCACGTGATGGAGAACAACGCAATGATGTTGATTATTTCAGTGTTTTCTTTGATACATACAATGATGATCAGAACGGATTTCAATTCCTTGTTACATCACGAAATGTACAATCCGATGGTCGTTTATTGCCGAATTTGAATTCTCAGTTTGGTCCTCCCTCAGATTATAGTTGGGATGCAGTTTGGGAAAGTAAAGTACAGCTGCAAAAAGATGGTTGGACAGTTGAAATGAAAATACCTTATTCTGCGCTTCGATTTTCGCAGAAAGAGATACAGGATTGGGGCGTGAACTTTCAACGATATAGTAGAAGAAATAATGAAAGTTCATTTTGGAATAAAATTGATCCCAATCAAAACGGATTTGTGAATCAATTTGGAAATCTACAGGATATAAAAAATATTGTTCCTCCCTTGCGTTTATCTTTTCTTCCTTATGTCACTGCCGGTACGCGGATAGTGCCTTATGCCAATGGTGAAACCAAAACAGAATTTCTACGAAACGGAGGCATGGATCTCAAATACGGTATCAATGAGAGCTTTACCCTGGATGCTACATTGATCCCTGATTTCGGACAAGTAATCTCTGATAATGTGGTACTCAATCTTTCTGCATTTGAAGTTCAGTTTCAAGAGAACAGACCTTTTTTTACGGAAGGAATCGAGTTATTCAATAAGGCGGGATTATTTTACTCCAGAAGAGTAGGGAATACTCCCGCGGGATACAATGCAATTAGGAGTATGGTCAACAATAATCCGAACCTGAATATTATTTCTAATCCCGGGATTACACAGTTGTACAATGCATCCAAATTTTCCGGAAGAAATAAAAAGAAATTGGGTATCGGTGTATTCAATGCAATAGGTGCGCCTATGCATGCTGTGATTGAAGATAAGACCACCGGTAAACAAACAAGAATTGAAACGGAGCCATTGGCCAACTATAACATTTTTGTACTGGATCAGGCATTGGCGAATCGATCTTCTGTTACTTTTACGAATGCCAATGTATGGAGAAGTGGAGGTAGTAGAAATTCAAATGTAAGTTCCATGGATGTGAACTTATTTGATAAAAATAATCGCACGAACTTCAAATGGAGTGGCAGGTTCAGTCATATTACAGGTAAAGAAAACTACAATGGATTCACGAATGTATTATCGTATGGAAAAGTAAGTGGTAGAATTCAGTACCTGTTTCAGAATGTAATTGAATCGGATCGATATGACCCCAATGATCTCGGCTTTTTGCAAGCACCGAATGAAATTACGACTACCGCACGTGTGAGTTATAATCAATTTACACCTACCAAAAAATTCCTGAGCTACAACTATAGTCTTACTCTGATACCTAGTTATTTATATAAGCCTAATGCCTATTCCAATTTTATCATTCAGACAAGAGCTTTCTGGTTTTTCAAAAATTTCTGGGATTTGAGTATCAACTTCAATTGGCAACCCGACTGGCAACGCGATTATTTTGACTTACGAACCCCGGGAAGAATGATCCGTAAAACACCTTATTGGTATACCGGTGTGAGTGGTAGCAGCGATAGTCGAAAAAAATATTTTTTCAGATTTAATCTTGGTTTTGCAGAATCGCCCATACCCAATGATCCTTTTATTGTGACCGGTATAGGACAACGATATCGTTTTAATGAACATTTTAGTTTGGATATTGAAACAAGGCGTGATCGTGACAACGGACAGTTTGGTTATGCCTACAGAGATACCAATGGAGAACCCATCGCAGGTAGAAGAAAGATTACCAACTTTACTACGCTCATCAATGGTGTTTACAACTTTACTCCCAGAATGAATCTCACTTTGCGTACACGCCATTACTGGAGTCAGGTTCAATACGTCAGCTTTTTTGATGTTACACCCGATGGATGGCTTACTCCAAGACCTTTTACCCCGGGCAGAGATCAAAATTTCAATGCTTTCAATCTGGATATGTTCTATACCTGGGATTTTAAATATGGTAGTCGATTTATTATTGGGTGGAAGAATTGGTTAGGTACTGATTTTCCGATATCCGGAGCTTCACATAAGAGCTATGTAGATAATCTGCGACAGGTATTTCAGCAACCCTTGGGGAATGAGATTACATTTAGACTCATTTACTTTATTGACTATCTCACCTTACAGAAAAAGAGAAAAGATATTTAATATAGGTCAGCAGCAAGTCTGAATGTATTACAATGTGCTTCTACAATCATACGTATGTCAGGAGAATATCCACCACCCATGGCTACTACAACGGGAATATTATTCTTTTGTAATGTCCTAAAAACAAAAGCATCTCTTTGTTTACATTCTTCAAGCGTTACTTTAAGTTTACCGAACTTGTCTGTTTCCAATATATCAACGCCTGATAAATAAAATGCAAAATCAGGGTTTACTTTCTTGATTAATTCCGGGAGTGTATCATGTAATATTTGTAAATATTGTTGTCCGGTAGTGCCGTCTTTTAATGGAATATCAAGATCAGATTGTTCTTTGTGAAATGGATAGTTGTGTGCACCATGCATGCTAAATGTAAAAACCGACGGATTCTTTTCAAATAACTTAGCAGTACCATTTCCTTGGTGTACATCTAAATCAATGATCAGGATTTTATTGACTTTTTTTTGATGCAGTAAATAATTGGAAGCAACAGCCATATCATTCAATAAACAAAATCCCTCGCCTCTATCAGCAAATGCATGATGTGTGCCGCCGGCTACATTTAAAGCCACACCATTTTCAAAAGCAAAGTCACAACAGTCAATCGTTCCTTGTGTAATGATAAGTTCTCGTTTGGTAAGTTCGGGTGATTGCGGAAATCCAATACGTCTTTGTTCGGATGCACTTAAGGTTTGTAATAGGAGTTTGTCTAGATATGTTTTCTCATGTGTAAGTAGTACAATTTTTTCATCACAAAGAGTTGGAGAAAAGAAATGATCTTTTGAAACAGATCCTTCATGTAATAGTTGTCCGGGTATCAATTCATATTTTAACATCGGAAAGCGATGACCTTCCGGTAGGGGATGAGCATAGATAGGGTCAAAGGCAATCCGGATCATTGTATTTGTAAAATAGACTGGTTCACAATAGCGTACACCTGATCTTTTTTCTTGGGTTCAATTGAGGCTAGTCCTGAAAAATGGCTGAAAGCAGGCAGGATAGCTTGTTTCTCTGAGAAATAAAAACAAGGAAAGCGAAGACTTTGTTTGCCCAAGCCTCTTACAATGATACCCGGATGTAGATGGCCGGAAAAAATAAATGATCTATCTTCTGTAGTTGCTTCAGATTCGTTTGGATCATGAATAAAATTGAACTGATGTATTTGGTATTCGTTTTTGACTTCTATCGAAGCTTCTTGATACCAGTTGCTCGGTAAAATATCATGATTCCCTTTGATTAATAGAAATGGTAGCTGTGAAATATCTTTTCTCCATTTCAGAAAAAAATCCATTTCCTTGTTAGCGATACTATGAAATAGATCTCCAACGATCAATAATTGTTCAGCTTTGAAGAAACTGATTTGAGCAAACAGTCTTTGAAGATCTTCTTTATATACGGATTGAGGAACAGCAATACCACTTTTTCTAAAATGACCCGTTTTCCCAAAGTGAAGATCTGAAACGATCAATGTTTTTTCTTGCTCCCAAAATAAAACCCTTTCCGGTGATAACCAGAAATGTTGATCGAAAAGTTGATGAAGTATGGGAGCTGTCATAGCGGGCAAAGATATTGATCAAGGCAACAAACCTATTGTAATTGTTGTTGCATTTTTCTAACACGGTCTTCCAATTGTTCAGACGACATGTTCTCACGCATACTGTCTACTTTGATGGGAAAACAGAATGGCGTTAATTGTTGTGGGAATTGAATGACGATCTTGCTTTTCAATATCCTCGATAAAGCATTTCTAAGGCGCACTTCTTCCATTTGTTGATCAAATACTTCTTGATAAGCCTGACGAAGCAATAAATTATCAGGCTCGTAATCTGAAAATACTTTGAACAAAAGCGATGCAGAAGATTGCAAGTGTCTTGCTTTTTTTTGTTCACCTGGGTATCCTTGAAAGATCAATCCTCCGATAACAGCAATATCCCTGAATTTTCTTTTCGCCATTTCTACTGAGTTGACACTCTGTGTAATATCATTCATCAAATTTTCAATACTGAATAGTTCATACACATTACTATCATCTACCGGAATAGGCTGATCGCTTAAAAGTTCAAAGCCATAGTCATTCATAACAAAGGAGAAGGTGATCGGTATTTTTCTGCTGATACGCCAAGCTAATAAAGCCGCCATAGCCTCATGTACCAAGCGTCCTTCAAATGGGTACACGAATAAGTGAAATCCATCTTTTGTTTCAATATGCTCTATCAGTAATTCATTTTCTTTGGGTATGTGGGATAATGTTTCTTGTAATTCAAATAAGGGCGTAAGTACTTTTAATTCCGGCTCCTTAGCTTTTTTGGTTAAGGCTGCATCTAATGTTTTTCTCAACATCAAGCCTAGATTCGCAGTCAATGGCATTCGTCCACCCATCCAACTGGGTACAATTGACTTTTTTGAGGAGGAAGGTTTTACTGTAACGGTCATTTCTTTTATGCCAATCAATTCCAAATTTCTTCCTGCCAGTGTGAATACTGTGCCGGGCTCTAGTCTACTAATGAACCATTCTTCAATGACACCAATGAATTTTCCATTCATCAGTTTTACTTTTAACATTGCGTCACTAACAATGGTGCCAATATGCATCCGATGACGCATCGCAATTCTTCGACTTTTAATTTTGTACATACCATTCTCTATCTCTACTTTTCGATACTCATCATATTGTTGTAAAGCAGTTCCTCCTTGTGTGATGTGTAAAAGCACTTCTTGCCATTCTTGCTCATTCATGTCACTAAAACAATGTGTTGTTTTAATTTCCTCAAACATTTCAATGGCTTTGAAACCTTCGCTGATAGCTAGTGTGCAGAGATATTGCAGTAATACATCAAAACAAAGCAACAATGGTTCTCTTGTTTCGATGGCTGTTTCACCGATTGCTTTTTTCAAAGCAGCGGCTTCAACAAGTTCGAGTGAATGTGTAGGTAAGAAATAAATTTTACTGATTTCACCCGGCCGATGTCCACTTCTTCCGGCTCTTTGTAAGAACCTCGCTACACCTTTTGGTGATCCCACTTGGATGACCGTGTCAACGGGACGAAAATCAACACCTAAATCTAAGCTCGCTGTACAAACAACTGCTTTTAATTTTTGGGTATGTAAAGCATCTTCTACCCAAAGTCTTAATTCTTGCTCAATACTTCCATGATGCAAGGCAATCGCCCCTGCTAATTGTGGTGCAACATTTAACAAGGTTTGATACCAGGTTTCACTCATTCCTCTGGTATTGATAAAAATTAGTGTGGTATTGCTTTGTTCAATGATGGGAACTACCTTCTCCGCTAATTTGATACCCAGATGCCCTGCCCATGGATATTTTTCAATCTCATCAGGAATCACTGAAAGTACTTCAATGGGTTTATGAATATTGGCTTTAATGATATACCCCTTCGTTTTTGAAGCATACAATAATACTTCCATCGCCTGTTCTAAATTGCCAATAGTGGCACTAATGCCCCATATGGAAAGATGGGTTCCTTTTTGTTTTGATAATGCTACCAAACGTGATACTGCCAGTTCAACCAATATGCCCCTTTTGCCTCCTATTAATTCATGCCATTCATCTATAGCAATGAGTGAAAGCGATTTGAATGTTTCAGGATATCCTTTTTGTGCAAGTAACAGATGTAAACTTTCCGGAGTTATGATCAATACTTCAGGCATATTTCTTTTTTGTTTTTGCCTTTCTGAAGTATCAGTATCTCCATTTCTAATACCTACTTGCCAGGAAATACCTATTTCATGGATCGCTTCTTCCATGGCCCTTCCAATGTCTTTGGCGAGCGCACGTAGAGGAGTAACCCATAATAATTGAAGTCCATTTTTCTTTGATGATCTGAATGTTTCGGGATGTTGGTTGATGAATTGAATAACAGCACCCAGAAATACAGAAAAAGTTTTACCGCAACCGGTGGGTGCATTCACCAAACCCGAATGATGTTGGAAAATATGTTCCCATGTTTCAGCCTGGAATGCAAACGGACTGTATCCTTTCGAGGATAGCCAATTTGTTACCACTTTATATCCATGCGTTTCTGTAATATTCATTTCCCATACACAGCCAACAGCTGCTTTAGATCATCTAATGTATTGATTTCATCAGGCTTTTTATCTGTTCTCCATCTGTTAATTCTGGGAAAACGTAAAGCGACGCCGCTTTTATGTCTACTAGAAGCCGCAATTCCTTCAAAAGCGATTTCAAAAACCAGTTCCGGTTTTACGGTTCTTACAGGTCCAAACTTTTCTATTGAATTGTTTTTTACAAAAGCATCTACTTGTGCAAATTCTTTATCGGTAAGTCCCGAATAGGCTTTGGTAAAACTCACTAGTTTGTCTCCATCTTTTACCGCAAAAGTATAATCGGTATAAAGATTGCTTCTGCGACCATGTCCTTTCTGTGCATAGATCATCACCGCATCAATGGTTAATGGATCTATTTTCCATTTCCACCAATCTCCGGTTTTTCTTCCTACTTGATAAGGCCCTTTTTTTCTTTTGAGCATCAATCCTTCAGCATGTTTTTCCCGTGCATTTTCTCGAACGGTAATGAGTTCATTCCAGTTATTGAAACAAATTGACGGTGATAAAAATATATTGGGTTGATGTTGAATCGAAGTGATAAGATCTTCTAACAATGCTCTTCTTTCATCAGTAGTAACATGTCTGATATCTTTTCCTTCCCACTCTAAGAGATCGTATGCAAAAAAAGCAATGGGAGCTTCTACTAATTGTTTTTTTGTAATGGTCTTCCTGCCGATTCTGGTTTGTAAAACACTAAAGGGAAGTGGTTGTCCGTCTTTGGCCGGCATGATCTCTCCGTCTAAGACTGTTCCATCCGGTATGGAATCAATAAAAGAGAGGTATTCGGGAAATTTATCGGTCATGAGTTCTTCACCGCGACTCCAAACATAGTGTGTGTCATTTCTTTTAATGATTTGTCCTCGAATACCATCCCATTTCCACTCCGCCTGCCATTCAGAGGGGTCGCCTAACTCATGCAGTTCGCCATCAAGTGCATGCGCTAAGTAGAAAGGATAGGGTTTAGAGTCATCGTTATTACCATGGTCATGTAATAATAATTGATCAAAAGAAATTATTTGAGGGTCCCAATTACCGCTGATTTTATGTGCTACCAAAGAAGCATCTTGTTTCGTAGCTTTTGCTAAAGCATTCACCATCATTTTTTGCGAAACCCCAATCCTAAATCCGCCAGTGATCAGCTTATTAAATACAAAAAGTTGATCTCTTTCCAACTCTTGCCATACTTGTGTGATGAATTTCTTTTTTTGTTCTTCATCTTCATTTTGAAGTTGAATTAATCTTTCAATATAATAGTGTAGTGGTAAGTTTTCTGTTGTGGATGATGTAGGTGGAAGTAAGAGTCCGATTGTTTCTGCGAGATCGCCCACTGTATGATAACATTCTTCGAAAAGCCATTCTTGTAAATCTGTTGATTCAATACACCATTGTTTTAACTGCGAAGTGGAAATTGTTCTTTTTGGTCTTCTGCCACTAAAAATAGCTATCACCCAAACCCTGTCTTTTGGATCTGCGGTTGAAAAATAATGAGATAAGGCGTGTAGTTTTTCGAGCGTACCGGTAGCATTACCCAATAACTGAACCAATGAAGCAAAGGCTTTCATAACTCATCAGCATTTTCTGTGAGCGATATTGTTTCTTCTTCACCATAGGCTGTTTTTACCTCTGCTGCTTCGATACCTTTTTCATTCAAGTACCTGCTTAATACAGATTGAAATCCATGGGTCACAAAAACTTTGGTGGCGCCGGTTGCTTCAATGGCATTGAGTAATCCTTTCCAATCCGCATGATCACTAAGTGCAAAACCCGCATCGGTATTATTTCTTCTGAAGTTGCCACGAACCTGCATCCATCCACTGCAAACTGCTGTAGAATAAGGCTGAAATCTTTTCATCCAGGTACTTTCAATAGCGCCGGGTGGGGCAATGACTACCGATGAACGAAATTTTTCCTTAGGAATATCAGGTGTCACTTTCTGCACATTCGGTAAACGAATACCATAATCCTGCAATGTTTTATGCGTGTTCCAAATAGCACCGTGTACGAATATATTTTGTGTTACAGGTGTAATAGCTTGTAGTATTCTTTGTGCTTTTCCTAAACTATAAGCAATTAATACACTGGTTTTTCCTTCTTGCCGGTTATTTGTTATCCATTTACCGATCTTGTTAAACATGGTTTCCTGTGGCTCCCACTGGTAAATCGGAAGTGCAAAAGTGGATTCTGTCAAAAATGTATGACAACGAATCGGCTCAAAACTTCCACTAATGCCATCCGGTTCTGTTTTATAATCTCCACTTACAACATACACTTCTCCCTTGTACTCAATTCTTATTTGCGAAGAACCAATAATATGTCCTGCAGGATGTAGTGATATTTTCACTCCGTTTTTATAAACCGCTTCACCCCAAGCAACAGATTGCGCTTGTATATTCCCCAATCTCAAACGAAGAATCGGTAAAGTATCGTGATGGCAGAGATAGTGCCCCGATCCCCATCTTGCATGATCACTATGTGCGTGGGTAATAATAGCATGATCAACAGGACGCCAGGGATCAATATAAAATTGTCCTGCTTCACAATAGAGACCTTGATCTGTAAATGTTATAAGTGCCATGATGAGATGTAAGCTTCAAGCCACAAGCCTCAAGCTACAAGTCTTACTTTGAATATTTATCAAAAAAATTATCAAAAAAATATCTTCTTGCAGCCTGTGGCTTTCAACTCTTTCCTTGTAGCCTGTTGCTTGAAGCTTGTGGCTTTCTTCTGCACCTATCAGAGCAGTACCTAACCTCCTCCCATACCTTTTCCCATTTTTTACGCCAGGAGAAAGGTCGTTGGCAGGTGACACATATCTTTGAGGGTAAGGAAGATTTGTTGCCTTTGAAATCTTTCATGCAGTCTTAACAAGTAGACCAATATTTTGTTGGCATTTAGTTGACTGAACGAATCTGACCATCCATTTTTCGGATAAAATACAATTTTTTGTTCTCCAGATAATCTACAGCGTTGGGGTTATTGCTGTAAGGTTTTACAGGCTGTAGATCAAACTCGTTAAAAAGCTTCAAACTTTTATCAGATAAATTTTTCATCAGAGAACCCTCATGCTTAATCAGTAGTTTGGTAAAACGATACATGGCTTCAAATCCTTTAAAAACCATATCGCTGGGTCTACCGGAAAATTTGTTTCGATAGGTATTGGTAATATCCAATCCAATCTTATCTGTTCTAATGAAATGATACGGTGTGGTATATACGATCTCTACGTTTCTATCAATACCCCTCAAAGCATCCCATGTAGGCATTCCAATGGCGATACTCCTATATTTTTTTGATTCGCTTAATGATTTTACAAGATTGATTCCGAAAACTTCATTCAATGTACCACAGATCACAATATTTTGACGACTACTATCTAAATAGCTGATAACCTGGCTTGTGGTAAAGCTGTCTGTCAGCTCAACAGTTTTGATTTTTAAGGGAACTGATGTTGAACTCCTAGCAATCTCTGCAAAACTGTTCTGAATCATATCTTCTACTACACCTTTTCTTCTGAACATCGTCATAGTGCTGGTAGGGTATACTCTTTGCAAATAACTATAGATACCTTCCAGATGTGTTCTTAGTGTTGGATTGATCAGAATGAAATAGGGATTTTCAGTAATCCCTGCGTCATTTGGATAAGTAGCTGAGATGAGTGGTATTTCATGTTCCAAGGCAAAATCAGCCAAGGGCTTGATCTCATTTCTATTATTGAAAGAAGCAATGATCAATGAAACATCTGCAAGTGAGGAATCAAGGATCACGTTTTGAGTGCTGCCTTTCATACTTTTTGAATCGTAGAAAACGACTTCAATCGGTAATTTTTCTGCGTTGAGGGAATCAACGGCTAACATGATACCATTGTAAAAATCGAGACCCGGCATCATATAGCGAGGAAGTATCTGGTTACCAAGACGATAGTCGCCATCCTGTGTATAAGCCGAGTCAAGGTATACAGGTGCAAATACCGCTACTTTCCAAACTTTTGGTTGTTCTTGAGCAGAAGCAGAATAGTGACTGATCAGAATGATGAATACAAGTATGAACTTTCTAAGTATACGCATAAGTGATCTTAACTATTCAAAAATAATGCCTATTCCCACTCAATGGTTGCAGGAGGTTTACTGCTGATGTCATACACCACTCTATTAATACCTCGAACGTTATTGATGATCTCATTGGAAACATGTGCCAGGAATTCATAAGGTAAATGGGCCCAATCGGCTGTCATGCCATCAACAGAAGTAACAGCTCTAAGGGCAACCGTGAATTCATAAGTACGTTCATCACCCATTACACCGACACTTTTAACAGGTAATAAAATGGCTCCGGCTTGCCACACTTGCGAATAAAGACCATGAGACTTCAATGCCTTGATATAAATATCATCAGCCGCTTGGAGTAGGGTTACTTTTTCAGCTGTTACTTCTCCCAAAATTCTGATGGCTAAACCCGGTCCGGGGAACGGATGACGATTGATCATATCCGCAGGGATACCCAATTCCAATCCTACTTTTCTCACTTCATCTTTAAAAAGATAACGCAAAGGTTCCACCAGATCTAAATGCATGGTATCCGGTAAGCCTCCTACATTATGATGCGATTTGATGGTTTGAGATGGACCATGTACACTCACACTTTCAATCACATCAGGATAAATAGTGCCCTGTCCGAGAAACTTTACACCGGCTACTTTTTTTGATTCTTCCTGAAATACATCAATGAATAATCGACCAATAACTTTTCTTTTCGCTTCAGGATCGGTTTTGTCTTTGAACTCATCATAGAAGCGCTGACTGGCATCTATACCGGTAACATTTAGTCCAATCGTTTTATAAGTATCTAAAACTTGTTGGAATTCATCTTTTCTCAACACGCCATTGTCTACAAATATTCCATGCAATCGATTACCAATGGCTTTGCTGATCAATGTAGCAGCCACCGTACTATCTACACCACCACTCAGCGCCATGATCACATGATGGTCGCCAATCTGTTCTTTCAGTTGTTCCACTGTTTCATGAACAAATGAAGCCGGCGTCCAGTCTTGTGTGCAACCACAGATGTTGACTAAAAAGTTGCGGATGATTTTTTTGCCTTCCGTTGAGTGGTATACTTCCGGGTGAAATTGTATGCCGTATAAGGGAAAGGTATCTGTAGTATTTTTTTTGAATGCAGCCACAGGAATACTTTCTGTTACTGCAGTGATTTCAAAGCCATCAGGTAGCGTAACAATCGAGTCACTATGACTCATCCATACTTGTGATCCATTAGCCACACCCATCAATAATTGGTCTTCTTTTAGCACTTCCATCTTTGCACGACCATATTCTCTTTTATTTGATTTATCTACACGTCCTCCAAAATTCTTAGCCGTCAGTTGTGCCCCATAACAAACTCCCAATACAGGTAATTGGCTGATCATATTGGCGATATCAACATTGGGAGCATTCTCTTCATTGACGCTGAAAGGAGAACCACTTAGAATGATACCTTTTAAGCCTTTTTCATATTGAAAGGGCTTATGAAAAGGGATGATCTCACAATACACATTGGCTTCACGAACAGCCCTAGCTATCAGTTGGGTATACTGACTACCGAAGTCAAGAATGAGGATTTTTTCTGTCATGGCGCGAAGGTAAATGAAATTTGGTGGTCTTGGGAGCGTATAAATGGTCATAAAATCCACAGGAATGGTGATGGATTCAGGGTCCTTTTTGATAATTTCGAAGTCTTAAACCAACAACATGAGAATTTTTTTCATCACAGTGGCCATTGTTTCCCTGCTCGGTTCCTGTGTATTTATCGGGTCAAAACGAGTGAAAGGGAATGGAAATGTTACTGTTGAGGATAGATCGGGACTTACCGCAGAGAGAATTCATTTAAAAGGTTTTATGGATGTTGAACTTACCCAAGGAGAGGGAACAATAGTAAAAGTAGAAGCTGACGAAAATCTTCAGGAATATATTATTACAGAAATGGAGGGAGATGAACTAGTAGTAAAGATGAGAGGCAATATCAACTTTATAACCAGTGAAAAACTGAAAGTATATATCACCACTCCTAAACTCGAGCAGTTAAAGTTATCAGGTTCAGGAAGCATTATTGGCATGAATAAATTTACCGGATCTGATCGGTTGAAAGTAAGTGTTTCCGGGGTGGGCGATCTGCGTTTAGAAACCAATACCCCCGAACTGGATGCGAAAATCAGCGGTAGTGGGTCTCTTGTACTTTCAGGTGAAACCCGCGATGCGAAAATTCAAATCAGTGGTATAGGAGATTGTAATGCAGAAGAGCTGAAGGCTGAGAATGCTTCTGTAAAGATATCAGGCGGTGGAGATGTCAAAATATTTGCAGATAATAAATTGGATGTCTCCATTAGTGGTATTGGATCAGTTTATTACAAAGGAGAAGCAGTAGTATCCCAAAAAGTAAGTGGTAGCGGAGAAGTGAAAAAGCTGCAGTAATAAATTAAAAAAGGTAACTCAATCGGGTTACCTTTTTTATGTAAGGTTATTAACCTTATTCCCGGAATTTTTAAAAGCTGATTATGAATTGGAAAGAAAGGATTTTATTGATCTTACTGGCAAGCGTCAACTTTACACATATTCTCGATTTCATGGTGATGATGCCATTGGGTAATTTTTTGATGCCTTATTTTAATATTACACCCGGACAATTCAGCGTGATCGTAGCTTCTTATAGCATAAGTGCTGCTGTATCAGGCTTTGCTGCTGCCTTTTATGTAGATGGCTACGATAGAAAAAAAGTATTGCTATTTGGCTATATCGGATTTACGATTGGTACGCTTTGCTGCGGTATCGCTCCTTCTTATCTGTTATTGTTACTTGCAAGAATCACTGCCGGTTTGTTTGGTGGATTGATCGGTGCACAGGTATTGAGTATCGTGGCTGATAGTTTCCCTTACGAGAAAAGGGGACAAGCCATGGGTATATTATTCTCTGCTTTTTCTTTGGCTTCCATTGTAGGTGTTCCTTCTGCTTTGTATTTGGCCGGATGGTTAGGATGGCATTCACCCTTCTTATCCATTGGAGGTTTGGGTATCATTATAACAGTACTGTTGATGCGTTACCTGCCTTCCATGTCTTCCCATATTCATGGGCAAAGGGTAAAGCCCATCGTGATGCTAAAAAATGTGATGACCAGTAGAATGCAGTTGGTGGCATTGGGTTTATCTGCTGCATTGATGCTGGGGCATTTTCTGATCATCCCTTTTTTGAATCCCTATATGGAATTCAATGTAGGATTTACAGATACACAACGTAATATGATCTATATGGTAGGAGGTATCGCTACTTTCATTACTTCTCCATTGATAGGTAAGATGGCCGATAAATATGGAAAGCATAATACTTTCATGTTCTTTGCATTGGTATCGCTTATTCCCATATTCCTGATCACCAATATGCCTGCTATCAAATATTACTACGTGTTGATAGTAACCGGGGTCTGGTTTGTATTAAGCACAGGTAGAGGTATTCCTGCACAAGCTATTATCAGTAATGTAGTGCCGGCAGAGCAAAGAGGTAGTTTCATGAGCTTTAATGGTTCTATTCAACAATTATTCTCAGGAATCGCCTCACTCATTGCAGGAATGATCGTCATCAGCAAACCTGATCATACCATTGTTCATTACTCTTGGGTAGGTTATCTGAGTATAGTGATTGTACTTTTTTCTGTTTTTATTGCGAAGAAGTTAAAGGGATACGAGCAGTAGTGGCAGATAGCTCATAGGTCATAGCATATAGCAAGAATGATATGAATTACTAAATATTGCCTACTATATGCTATGAACCATTAGCTATAAACTATAACCTAAACACCGGATACCTCATATGTGCAGGTTCATAGTAAGGTGATCTCTTGTATACAAAATCCAGTTGCGCATTGGCGGATGCAGCAAATTTTTCATCTGTTTTCTTTTTGGCTTCAAGTTCGGCTCTGAGCTCAGGATGTGCTTGTAAATACGTAGCCGCAACATCTTCCCATCTGTAATTACTATAGCCCTCTTTTTGCTGGAGAATGGCATCAAAAAAATTCCAAGAGAAATAACTGTCATCGGTTCCAATTTCCAGGGTTTCAATCAAAAATCGGTCGGCAGCTTGTCCGGTATAAATAACGTAATCTCCTTTTAGAAAACGGATATTTTCTTTTTGTTGTGATACACGGATGCCTGACTGGCGATAATGTTTTTCAAATGATCTGGTAGCTGTTCTGTAATCCGTGATTCTAGATACCTCCACTTCAATTACTGTATCTTTCTTCAGTCTTTGCATTTCTACGTTGTTGATGGCTAATCTGTCAATTACTTCATGCCATCCTTGTGGAATGATATAGGCTTTAGGTTTACTCACCAACTGTTCGCCTGTGAAATAGTTATAGTATCTGATTTCCTTGGCATAGGGTTTTGATCGATCATAATACATCCTGTTCATTCCGGTTACTTCACTGATTTTTTGAGCAGAAGTATATCCCATGAATTTGATTTGATCGAATCGAGTGGTATCTACTCGATAGGTTTGTGGAAATTCCTGTTGCTGCTTTACAGCATCAATGGCTTTTTTTCTGGTTGCTTTAATAGCTACAACTTGTTTGGATCCTTCTTCGAGAAATGTTTGCATCAAATCATAAGTACTTTTCACGCGCTGGTCATAGGGTTTCAGCATATGTGTCTCAGGCATAAAGGCCATTGTCTGAAACAAAGCAGCATAACCGCTGCTATACCTAGGTGCATCATAAAAAGCAGTCCAGTTTCTTTCCGGATTTCCTCCTTCAAAACTTACATACGGAATCAGGTTCCAGTTTTTCTGTTCCATTCCTTTGTACAAGGAAGGCTCAAAAACATCATGTAGGTAAGCACCCATAATTGGCCCCAACTTATTATGTTGTGATGTCAGCAATGTCATGGTGTGTTGGTAGTCGGCACCATCACTCACATGATTGTCTACCAATATATCCGGATTCAAGTAATGAAAAATCTTTGCAAATCCTTTGGCATTGCGACTATCGTTTTTAATAAAATCACGATTCAGATCAAGATTCTGAGCATTACCACGAAAGCCATAGCTTTCCGGTCCATTTTGATTAACCCTGGAAAAGGAATTTCTGTTTAAACTTCCGCCAATGTTATAAACAGGAATGATTCCTAATACTACATTATCAGGAGCTTTGATTTTACCCGTGGCCAAGTCTCTTAAAAACATCATGCTGGCATCAATACCATCCGGTTCTCCGGGATGAATGCCATTGTTGATCATGATCACCAGTTTATTTTTTTTATGCCAGATGGAAGGGTCATGGGTTTTATCATTGCTGAACAGCACCAGATGTAAGGGATATCCAGCGTCTGTAAGTCCAAATTCTTTAATCTGGATGGTAGGAAAAGCAGCATCCAATGCTGTATAGTAGCGTATACATTCTTCATAGGTAACGGTCTGTTTACCTGCTGATTGTTCAAAAACTGTTTGCCATTTCTGTGCAAATAATTGTTGAAACATAAATAGTTGTAGGAGAAGCAGTAATTTTTTCATTATTTTCAATTTGAAAATTTATTCAAAGTAATGGAAAACCCGCATAGTATTCTACTGGTTGAAGATGAAGCCAAACTTGGTCCAATTATCAGGGATGAACTCAGGCGTCAAGGATACTTGGTAGATCTGGCAATAGACGGAAAAGAAGCAGAAGAGGCATTTCAAAACAAATTATATTCAATTGTTTTACTCGATGTAAATCTTCCCTACAAAAGTGGACTGGAGCTCTGCAAAGAATTCAGGGCGGCTAATAAAACCATTCCTATTATCATGTTGACTGCAATTGGTCAAATACAGGATAAAGTAGAAGCATTTGATCTGGGCGCGGATGATTATCTCGTAAAACCTTTCCATTTTGAAGAATTATTCGTTCGAGTTAAAGCCCTGCTCAAAAGAACAGATAAAGGACAGGAAGATGAAAAAATCATTGTCGATGATCTTACGATTGATATGAAAAATAAGTCGGTAGTAAGGGCAGGTATGAATATTAATCTTACAGCTAAAGAGTTTACATTACTTACTTTGTTGGCGCGAAACCGCGAGAGGGTGATTTCCAAACAAGAAATTCTGGAAAAAGTATGGGACCTCACATTTGATACAGGTACCAATACCATTGAGGTGTATATCAGTTTTCTTCGGAATAAAATTGATAAGCCTTTTGAGCATAAACTGATCCATACCAAACCCGGATTTGGTTATTACATCAAATAAATACCAGGATGAGTTTCAAACTCCGTTTTGCCCTTCGTTTTACAGCCGTAGTGGCATTCATCTTGCTGAGTTGCTTTATCGCTATTTATTTTTTGTATGCCAACTTCCGTCAAGAAGAATTTACTAAGAGATTACATCATGAAGGAGAGGAGTTCTATGGTTTTTATCAAAAACAAATTCAGTATAAATCACCGGTAGAGTTGGTTTTTTTTAATGAGATCCAGAAGAATATTCTTGCCGGAGAAGAAATTGTGATATTGGATTCCATACAAAAAGCCATATTTACCTACCCTACTACGATACAGCTAGCCCCCTATCAAAAAATGATCAATGATCTTCAAGCCAATAAGGAACTTGAACGGATGATAGGGGAGAGATTTTTTGCCAACGTATATTTCCCATCTGACAAAGTGAATGTTCTGATTTCAGGTATTGATCTGGTGGGACAGCAACAATTATCTAGATTAATTTGGATTTTGGCTTTAGGGTTTACACTGGCATTATTGGTAACGGCTATTCTTTCTTATTGGTTGAGCAGATCGTTCACCGCACCACTGCTTGAACTGGGTAAACAAATGGGTGATATTACTGGTAGTGACTTGAAGAAAAGAATTCCGGAAAATGCTCAAATCGCAGAAGTTAATTTGATCGCAGGAAAATTTAATGCGATGCTTGCTAGACTGGAAAAGACATTTGAGTTTCAACGAAGTTTTGTTCATCACGCTTCACATGAATTGAGGACACCATTGGCAACCATGTTATCTCATACTGAGTCGGCTTTAAAAAATCAATTGAGTGAAGAGGAATATAGAACTGTATTGGCTTCCTTGCAACAGGATCAAGAACGTATGATTGAACTCACCAATTCACTCTTATTGATCTCTCAATTTGAACAACAAAGTTTTGATAAAGCATGGCCTGTTTGCAGGGTAGATGAGATATTATATGATAAGATCAGTATCAGCGTGAAAATGTTCCCTGATATAGGTATATCATTGGTTTTTAAGAATACACCTTCATCAGATAGCGACCTGAATGTTCGAGGTAATGAAGCCTTACTAAAATCAATGTTCAGTAATCTTATTCGGAATGGCTATCTCTATTCCATGAATAAAAAAGTAGAGATCATACTCGAATTTGTTCAAAACGATATTCTGGTGCATGTGGAGACAAGGGGAGAGCATCTGAGTGAAGAAGAGCGTGAAAAAATAATGATTCCTTTTTTCAGGGGGCAGCAAGCACGTCAAAAAGCTTCCGGTGTGGGATTGGGATTAACCATAGTGCATCGCATCTTGAATATGCATAAAGGCAGTTTGACCTATACACCCATGCCCAATCAGGTAAACAGGTTTACTGTTACGCTACCAAAAGCTACCCCATAAAAAAACCAGCCATAGGCTGGTTTACTATTTTCTAACGAAAAGCTTAATAATTAAGCAGTTACGTTTGCTTTCTTTGCTAATTTGCTCTTCAGGTTAGCAGCTTTGTTTTTGTGGATGATACCACGTTTTGCTAACTTATCGATCATAGAAATAACGTTAGGCAGCTCTTCGGTATACGCTTTCACGTCAGTACCGGCTTTCAAGTCACGGATGGCGTTACGGGTAGTTTTACCATAATAACGGTTACGATCGCGACGCTTAGCAGCTTGTCTCACATCTTTCTTAGTAGCTGAATGATTTGCCATTGTTCTTTTTTTTCAGGACGGCAAAGGTAAGGACTGGAAACCAAAAGAGGAAATTTTTATAAAAAAAACTCCAAGAAGCCTCATTTTGAGCTCTATATACCTTGTAACTTGCTCACTTGTTCCTTAAATCTTGAGCCGAAGGGCTCTATTGATTTTCGTCAAAATTTAGACATTTTTTCTGCCTTCAATGACCGATATTTGCCAACCTGTTTATCAAACCAGTTGTACAATCTTTACACATGAAGGATTTTTCGTATATCACAAACTCCCATCCTGCATACATCGAGAGTCTTTATCAGGAATTTGTTCAGAATCCTGAGTCTGTTGATCCGGACTTAAAAAAGTTTTTCGAAGGTTTTGATTTTGCTGTGTCCAATGCTTCCGGCACTGTTGTGAGTAGCAATGGTCAAATCACAGCGGCGGAGAGTATTGACTGGATGAAGGAGATCAAAGTGTATCGATTGATCCTCGGATATCGTAACAAAGGTCATCTGATTGCTAAAACCAATCCAATTCGTCAGCGTAAAGACAGAGGGGCTAATCTTGATCTTTCATTCTTTGGTCTTTCAGAAGCGGATTTGAATACTACCTATCAGGCAGGTAATCTGATTGGATTGGGAGCTACTACATTAAAAAATATTTTACAGCACCTCAATAACTGTTATGCTTCGAATGTAGGAATTGAATTCAAGTACATCAGTGATCAGAAAAAAATTGATTGGCTGACCCGTGAAATGGAGCAGCAGTTTGTACAGCCACTTTCACTTGATAAGAAAAAGCGTGTGCTTGAAAAACTGAACCAAGGGGTAATGTTTGAAAAATTCTTGCACACAAAGTATATCGGACAAAAACGTTTCTCATTAGAAGGTGGTGAGACTACGATTGCAGCATTGGATGCCATTATCAATGTAGCAGCCAATCATGAAGTGCAGGAAGTAGTGATTGGAATGGCGCATCGTGGACGTTTGAACGTATTGGCGAATATCATGGGTAAAACCTATGAACAAATATTCAGTGAGTTTGAAGGAACCGCTGTAATGGATCAAACCATGGGCAGTGGAGACGTGAAATACCATATGGGTTATGGAAGTGAAATTCAGACACCTGATCAAAAGACCATTCACTTAAAACTCATGCCTAATCCTTCACATTTGGAAGCAGTAGATCCGGTAGTAGTAGGTTTTGCCAGAGCAAAGGCAGATGTATTGTATAACAGCGATTTTGATAAAATACTTCCCATACTCATTCATGGTGATGCATCGGTTGCCGGACAAGGTATTGTGTATGAAGTGTTGCAAATGAGTAATCTGCGTGGTTATTATACAGGTGGAACCATTCACTATGTCATCAATAACCAGATCGGATTTACGACAGACTTTGATGATGCAAGAAGTGCTGATTATTGTACATCGATTGCATCGATGGTGCAGGCACCTGTATTGCATGTAAATGGAGATGATGCAGAATCTGTGGTAAAATGTGCAGAGATCGCAACACGTTATCGTCAGGAGTTCAACTCGGATATTTTCATTGACATGGTTTGTTACCGCAAACATGGACACAATGAAGGAGATGATCCCAAGTATACCCAGCCACAGTTGTATGCGCTGATTGATAAACACCAGAATCCGCGCGAGATCTATACGCAATATTTGATACAGAACGGAGAACCGGACGCACAGCAATTGGCCAAAGAAATGGAGAAAAAATTCTGGGCCGATTTACAAGAGCGTTTGGATGAAGTGAAACAAAATCCGCTTCCTTACAAATACCAAACCCCTGAATTGGTTTGGAAAAGTATGCGCAAAGCCACAGAAGAAGATTTTGATCAGTCGCCTGTTACAGCCGTTCCCCAAGAACAGATCCAGCAAATGTTTGGTAAGTTGATGAGCTGGCCTGCTGAATTCAAACCACTGAAGAAAGTAGAGAAGTTATTGCAGGATAAAACAAAATTGCTGGAGACAGAACACAAAATAGACTGGGCTACAGCTGAATTGTTGGCATACGGCTCTATTTTAATGGATGGGAATATCGTTCGTATGAGCGGACAAGATGTTCAGAGAGGAACATTCAGTCATCGACATGCGATTCTGCGTGATGAGAATACCAATAAAGGTTACAATCGTTTGAATCACTTTACCGAAAACCAAGAGTCATTCCGTATCTATAATTCTTTGTTGAGTGAATATGGTGTTTTAGGTTTTGAATATGGTTATGCGATGGCGAACCCCAATGCATTGGTCATTTGGGAAGCGCAGTTTGGAGATTTCTGTAATGGTGCACAAACCATGATCGACCAGTTTATTGCTGCAGGTGAACAAAAATGGCAGCGTCAAAATGGAGTGGTGATGTTATTACCACACGGTTATGAAGGACAGGGCCCTGAACATAGTAGTGCAAGACTGGAACGTTTTCTGCAAATGTGTGCAGAATTGAATATGGTCATTACCAATATCACAACTGCATCGAACCTATTCCATGCATTCCGTAGACAACTGGCTTGGAATTTCCGTAAGCCGATGATCAATTTTTCACCGAAAGCTAATCTTAGAAATCCGGCAACTTATAGCAGCATTACTGAGTTATCGGAAGGCGGTTTCAAGGAAGTCATTGACGATGTATTCGTTGAGAATCCAACGCAAGTGAAAAAAGTGTTGTTGTGTACCGGAAAACTATTCTTTGAGATGTCTGATAAACAGCAAAAAGAAAACAGAAAAGATATTGCGATCGTTCGTTTGGAGCAATTATATCCATTGCCACAAAAGCAATTGGAAGCATTGCACAAGAAATACAATAAAGCTACCTGGTTCTGGGTTCAGGAAGAGCCATTGAATATGGGAGCAGCATCATTCCTTCAAATGAATTTAAAAAATATCAATTTTGGAGTGATCAGCCGTAATGCAAGTGCTGCAACAGCTACAGGTTATGCAAAAGTGCATGCAGCAGAGCAAGCAGAGATCATCAATACAGCATTTGATATTTAAATAATTGAATTACAACCTTATCATTATAAAGTAATAAACAGGTATCCCCGATGATTGAGATAAAAGTACCAACAGTAGGAGAGTCCATTAACGAAGTAACCTTGTTAAAGTGGACGAAAAAAGACGGCGAGTGGGTTGAGCGTGATGAAGTGATCGCTGAATTGGAAAGTGAGAAAGCCACTTTTGAAGTAAATGCGGAACAAGCAGGTATACTTACCACTGTGGGTAAAGAAGGCGACACACTCAATATCGGAGATGTGCTGGCAAAAATTGATGAAACTGCAACTAAGCCGGAAGGTGCCACAGCTCCTGCACCCAAAGAATCAGCAACACCAGCACCTGTGAAAAATGAAGCGCCCGTAACAGCTGTATCTAATGATATCAAAGCAACACCCGTTGCTTCAGCTATTATCGCTGATAAAAAAGTAGATCCTTCTAATATCAAACCAACGGGTGCCGGAGGAAAGATCGTAAAACACGATGTATTGGAAGCTTTGGCTAATCCGGGTAAAAAAGCATTTGCGGGTGGAGAGTTATACAGCAGAAATGTACGTCAGGAGAAGATGAGCAATCTTCGTAAAACCATCAGCAAACGTTTGGTGGAGGCGAAGAATACAACGGCCATGCTCACCACTTTCAATGAAGTGGATATGACACGCATCATGGACGTACGTAAACAATACAAAGACAAGTTCAAAGAACTGCATGGTGTGAACCTTGGTTTCATGAGCTTCTTTGCAAAAGCTTGTGCTATTGCATTAGGTGAATGGCCATCTGTGAATGCGTACATTGATGGAGACCAATTGGTATACCATGATTATGCAGATATCAGTATCGCTGTTAGTACTCCACGTGGATTAACGGTACCTGTTATGCGTAATGTAGAAAGTCTAAGCATGGCTGATATCGAAAAGAAAGTAGTGGAATTAGCAGGGAAGGCGCGCGACAGCAAATTAACAGCTGAAGAATTACAAGGAGGCACATTTACCATCACCAATGGAGGTGTATTTGGTAGTTTAATGAGTACTCCTATCATCAATATCCCACAAAGTGCCATACTTGGAATGCACAAAATCCAGGAAAGACCCATGGCTATTAACGGACAAGTAGTGGTTCGTCCGATGATGTATTTAGCCCTGAGTTATGATCACCGCATCATTGACGGACGTGAAAGTGTTAGCTTCCTTGTACGAGTAAAGGAACTGCTTGAAAATCCTGAATTGTTGCTCTTCGGGAAAGACCCGGTGAAAACATTACTGGAAGTATAGTTTTCGAAAATTTAATGTAAATTCATTAAGGCACACCTGGAAACAGAACTCGCTTGTAACGAGGGATGTTGTGTGCTGATGTAACCTCATACCCCATGATGCGATTCCAGTCATACTTCAATACTGCCGTGTCCCTAATTCAAGGGTATAATGGATCGCAGCCATTGGTACATTATCTGAAAGCATATTTTGCCCAGGAAAAAAAACATGGGGCCAAAGATAGAAAATACATTACTCACCTTTGTTATAGTTACTATCGGCTTGGACATGCACTAAAAGAGTTAACGGTAAAAGAGCGATTGAAGATCGCCCTATTCTTTGCAGAAAAAACACCCGGGTATTGGTCAGGTTTGTATAAGCCTGACTGGATAAAAAATTGGAATGTAGATTTAGAGCAAAGAGTGGGTTTCATTGAACAACTCTATCCTGTTTTTAGCATCCAGCATATTTATCCATGGAAAGAGGAAATGAGTGAAGGAGTAGAACTTCCTGCATTAAGCATTGGTGAGTTTACACAACCTGATCTTTTTATTCGTGTGAGGCCCGGATTTGAAACCCTTGTCCGAACAAAACTGAGTGATGCTGCCATTCCTTTTCAGGAGCTATCTGATGCTACACTGGCATTATCCAATGGAACAAAACTGGATACTATTCTTGAAATCGATAAAGAAGTAGTGATACAGGATTTGAATTCCCAAAGAGTGAGATTATTATTGCCGGCACAGTTGCCATCACCTGTTCGAATATGGGATTGTTGTGCAGCCAGTGGCGGTAAATCTATTTTAGTGCATGATCACTTGCAAAATGTGTCACTAACCGTATCAGATGCACGAAGTTCTATTCTTCACAATCTGAAACAACGATTTGACAGAGCAGGTATTGATCGGTATGATGCTTTTATTGCAGATTTATCAGTCTCCACTTTTACTTATACCGGTGAGCCTTATGATCTTGTCATTTGTGATGCACCCTGTACCGGCAGTGGTACATGGTCAAGAACACCGGAGCAACTTGCTTTTTTTAGTACCGATAAAATAACCCTGTATACAGCGCTGCAAAGAAAGATCACACAGAATGTGGCAACGACAATACAACCCGGCGGATATCTCTTATATATTACCTGTTCTTTGTTTAGAAGAGAAAATGAAGAAATCGTAAAACAGTTATTAGAACAGAATCATTCGCTTGAATTGGTTGTACAGCAATTGATGACAGGTTATCATCAAAAGTCAGATACGATGTTTGCAGCTTTGTTAAGAAGAAAGCATTAAAGAGCAATCAAATCACCACGCTGAATAATTCCACCACCAATCACATCATTCCCTTCATAGAATACCGCACTTTGTCCGGGAGCAATGCTTTTTACATTTTCATAAAAGCGAACACGAATTCCATTTTCATGGTTGTATAAGTTGGCAAGCGCACCCTGATCTTTATAACGGATTTTTGCCATCACTTCCATTCCATCAGAAATACCATCGTATTTGATCCAGTTCATTTTGGTGACCAGCATATCATTTTGTTCCAGGTCTTCTTCATCGCCTAGTACAACAGTATTTGTATCAGGATCGATAGCCGTTACATACGCAGGTTTTCCCAAAGCGATATCTAGACCTTTTCGTTGACCAATGGTATAAAAAGGATAGCCTTTATGCTGCCCTAATTTTTTTCCGTTTTTATCTATAAACCATCCGCCGTTCACTTTTTCTTCCAGTCCATCTACATTTCTTTTTAAGAACCCACGATAATCGTTATCAGGAACAAAACATATTTCATAGCTCTCGCTTTTTTTAGCGAGTTCAGGATAGCCCATATCCATGGCCATTTGTCGAATATCTTTTTTGTGATATTTACCTAAAGGCATAATGGTTCTGCTCAGCAGTTCCTGATCCAGCCCCCACAATACATAACTCTGGTCCTTGGTAGCATCCAATCCTTTGCTGATCACATAACGGTCGTTGGTATGTTGTCTGATTTCTGCATAATGCCCTGTTGCGATAAAATCACAGTTCAAGGCATTGGCTCTTTTGAGTAAGGCGCGCCATTTAATATGGGTATTGCACATTACACATGGATTGGGGGTACGCCCTGCGAGATATTCCTCCACAAAATTTTCAATCACAAAATCTCCAAACTCTTCACGGATATCAAGAATGAAATGAGGGAATCCATGATGTACTGCTGCCTGACGGGCATCGTTGAAAGAATCAATATTGCAGCAACCTGTTTCTTTAGAGCTGGTGCCACTGCTGGCATAATCCCATGTTTTCATGGTAATACCTACCACTTCATATCCTTCGTTATGGAGCATGAGTGCCGTAACGGTACTATCTATACCGCCACTCATCGCCACCAACACTTTTCCTTTACGGCTCATGTTTTTTGAATTAGTCTGCAAAAATACAGTAAGCGCCGGAATTCAGGGCTTTGTAGCGGCTTTTCGGTGCCGGAAGGGGTTTCGAATAACGAAAAATCAGAGATCTACGGCCATTAACTTGAAAGTGTCGCTCCAGCCGTCATACACAAAGCTGCAATATCGGAGTACATCTCTGCCGATAATACCGTCATAAGGTGCATTGCTGTAATCGCCTTCCACCAGATCAATCGGTAAGGCTTTTTCCCTGAAAATGGGTAGATATAGGATCGCACGAAATAGTTTGAGTTCATATCGTCCACCTGCGCCATCCACCGTAGCATCATCACGATATCGGTTCAATTGTAGGCGTTCGATGATGGATTTGTCCAATCCTGAAATATTAGAACCGGTATCTATCAATAAGCGGGTGGTGATATAAGTATGAAATCCGTTGAAATTTTTGATGTTCAAAAATGTTTCCTCATCCGTATGAATTTCAGCTTCAACGATAGGGCCGTGATCTTGTAAGGTTGGAATGGTTAATTGTAATCCCTGCATATGGTAAACAATATATCATCAGGTATTGAGAATCGGAAAGCTTGTTAAACCAAATTCCTTACCTGATTAAACAACGTTGAAAATTTGCGGTAAATACGGTATCCATGATTAGTCATTTTGCCGATATTTACCGAAACTATTACGCTATGATAAAATTATTGGTGATCGGTAATCTGGGAAAAGATGCCATTTTGAACAATGTGAACGGAAAGAATGTGATCAATTTTACGGTAGCACATACTGAAAAATATAAAGATGCTCAGGGTGTACAAAAAGACCGTACGGTATGGGTGGATTGTTCTTATTGGACAGACCGCACGGGTGTCGTTCCTTATCTGAAAAAAGGAACGCAAGTATATGTGGAAGGTAATCCGGATGTGCGCACTTATACTACCCAAGACGGTAGAAACGGAGCTTCCCTTACTTTGCGGGTGTTGAGTATTCAACTGATCGGAACAAAAGGGAGTGAAGGTGGTGGTAGTAACACTGCACCAAGCAACAGTGGTTATGCACCACAAGCGGCACCTGCCTATGGAGGAGGGCAACCGCCTGTATCCTCACCCAATGAATTGACTGAGCCGATGGACGATTTACCGTTTTAATCAGACCAGGCCATATAAATTACCAAGAGAAGAGGTTGTATCAAAAGTCTGATACAACCTCTTTCTTTTACTATCGACCATGGACTATGGACCATAAACCATACACCCAATCTCAAGTTGCTTATTTCACGTCTGAAACCTCCAATTTATATGTTCAAATAATTTAATTTATTGATTATTTGATAGTTATAATGCAATAAATCGTAGACATACGTTCATTTTGCGTAGTTCTACGTTATGCTTTGTTCATGCTATGAAATAATATTGTCTTGAAAAGAGATCTTCTATTTCTTCCAGGACATCAGAAGAATACTCATCAGATAACAGGATATAATTGAAGTACCGGCTAACTGTTGATGACATCATACCGGGCATTTCAAGAGCGGGTCGGTTCATGGGGGGATCAACCCGCTCCTGTTTTATCTAGTCTTCCTATATATTTACAAATCCTAACAATTACGAGAAAATGCAACACCAAATTTCCTTACAGGAAGCTATTGACATGACTTCTCGATACCAAGCAGATATTCCGGCAGGTATGGTGAACTCTGAAACATTTCATAAAGAATCAGTCTCAGCCTTATTAAGTCAACCCGGATGTGTATCTCTAAGAGTGTATTATGGTAAACAAAATAATGGCACTATCCATGCAATCTTAGTAGGCGTTGATGAACAAGGAGCAGACATGATTCAACCATACAATCTTCTTTTAGAGGAGGGTGCCCGCTGTCCGCCAATTTGCCCAACTGCATCTTCACCATTGAACGGTTAATTTGAATGACAGACCAGATTAGACAAATAATATCGTACGGTTTAGTAATTGTGATGGCTTTAGGGGTAGTATATGCTATCATACGCAAAAAAAGGATGGGGGTTTATTATAGACCATTTTACGTCTATATGATTGTGGCATTTGCATTTGAAGTATTTATTAGGACTATTATTTACTTAGGTTATAAAAGCCCACTTATTAGCAATTGCTATGTTTTAATTGAATTCCCCATTTTTTTATGGCTCTTTTATAATTGGAGTTCTCAAAAAAATAAGATTTATTTCATTGGACTATTTTTAGTTGGTATCGGGATTTGGATATTTGATAACCTGATCTTGAATAGTATTTTTCAAATCAATTCTTATTACAGAATCTATTATTCTATTGTGCTCATTCTTTTTTCCATCAATCAATTGAACAAAATCATCTTTCAGGATGATATTACACTCTGGAAAAATGCTACTTTTTTGATTAGTATCACTTCAATTGTTTATTATAGCTACCGTGTTTTTATTGAGAGCTTATTCCTTTTCCAACAGGAATTCAGCAATGATTTCTTTATAGGAGTATATTATATCATGGTTATTGTGAATTTTTTAGCACATTTGGTGTATACATTAGCAGTATTATGTATTCCAGCGAAGCAAGAATTTACATTACGATACTGATTACCACCTTAATTATTGGTACGATCCTCGCCTTTTTTCTTGTTACGATTATTCGACAACATAAAAAAAGGTCAAGACAATATGAGGACCGTTTAAGGATGGAAGTTGAATTGCTTGAAACCGAAAGAGGACGTATCGCTTCTGATCTTCATGATGATCTGGGGCCGTTACTGTCTGTCATCAAAATGAATCTCCATTTATTGGATACAACAGACAAAAATGATTTGATGATCTTGGGTAAAACATCTACTCATATTGATCATACCGCTAAGAGACTAAGAGAGATATCTAATAATATCATGCCTTATACCTTACAGAAAAAAGGTTTAGTAACTGCCATTACCGAAATAACTGAGTTGTTGGCTGAAGGGAATGGATTATCTGTGGAGTTCAATAATTCAGTAACAGATTTGGCGATCACCAAAGAGAAAGAAATCCATATTTTCCGATTGTTTCAGGAAGTACTGAATAATACAATAAAGCATGCAAATGCTTCTGAAGTCAAGATCCATTTGTATGAGGAGAAAAATGAATTGAATATCCTGATAAAGGATAATGGCTGTGGATTTGATAAAGAAAAAGTGATGGATCAGGGAAAAGGTTTAGGATTGCAAAATATCCTTCGCCGAGCTGGAATATTAAAAGGGAAAGTATATCTTGAAACCGTTCCCGGAAATGGAACAGAATATCATTTCAGAATACCCTTATAACATGGAACAACTTGCTCGTATTCGTGTATTGATAGCAGACGATCATGATATTTTCAGAGATGGGCTCTCATTATTACTGTTGAAGGAGCCTACGATCGAATTAGTAGGAGATGCAGCCAATGGAAAACAGTTGATACAAATGGCAAAAGAGCTCCAGCCGGATATTGTTTTAACCGATTTGAAGATGCCTGAAATGGATGGTATTGAAGCCATCAAAATAATCAAAGAACTATATCCTACTATCAAAACCATTGCGCTGTCTTCTTTTGATAGCGATGCAATGGTCATCGATGCTTTGGAAGCCGGTGCGATGGGCTATATCATCAAAAATGCAGATCGTGGAGAAATTATGGATGCCATCAGAATGGTATACACCGGAAGTCCTTACTATTGTAAAACAACATCAGGCCGTCTGGTAAAACTCATTGCCCGAAGTGAATTCAATCCTTATAAAGCAGATACTTCCAAGCTTTTCTCTGATAAAGAGAAAGAGATTATCCGACTCATTTGTGAAGAAAAAACCAGCAAAGAAATCGGAGAAATACTCTTCATGAGTTCTCGTACCGTGGAAGGCCATCGGGTAAAGATCTTGGAAAAAATGAATGTAAAAACTACCGCAGGGGTTGCTATCTATGCTATTAAGAATGGTATCTATAACACATATCAGGAGTAATATTTTCGTTTCATTTCTTTCCACTGCTTCTCCATTCGTAACTTGCAGGCATGGATCAGGTATATACTTATGAATCTTTGTATGCATTTACCAAAGCAGTATTCCTCAAAATGGGCTGTTCTGATGCAGATGCCACTACTGCAACCACTGTTTTGGTATCCGCAGACCTCCGCGGTATCGATAGTCATGGTGTAGCCCGACTCAGTGGCTATGTTCGATTGTGGGAAGTGAACAGGATCAATGCAACCCCAAATATTCAAGTGGTTCATGAAACACCGTCAACAGCTGTAGTAGATGGGGATGCCGGTTTAGGTCTGGTAGTAGCTCCTTTTGCAATGCGGATCGCTATTGAAAAAGCCAAACAAGTAGGTACCGGATGGGTAAGTGTTCGCAATACCAATCACTTCGGTATTGCAGGTTACTATGCGATGATGGCATTGGAACATCAGATGATTGGTATGGCCATGACGAATGCCAGTGCCTTGGTAGCCCCTACTTTTTCCATTGAAAGAATGTTGGGTACCAACCCCATCGCAGTAGCTATTCCTGCCGGAGAACAACCTCCTTTTGTAGCAGACATGGCAACTACCACCGCCGCAAACGGAAAATTGGAAATTCTACAAAGGAAAAATGCAGAAGCACCACTAGGTTGGGTACAGGATAAAGAAGGTCAAGCATCTACTGATGCCAATATTTTAAAGAAAGAAGGTGCCCTACTTCCATTAGGTAGCGATCGCGAGCATGGAAGTCATAAAGGCTATGCATTAGGTGCCATCGTTGATATTTTTTCAGCAGTACTCAGTGGAGGAAGCTATGGTCCTTGGGCTCCACCTTTTCCTGCATATGTGCCCATGCCCGAAAATATGCCGGGGAAAGGTCTCGGACATTTTTTTGGCGCGATGCGCGTAGACGCTTTTCGTCCAGCAGAGGAGTTTGCAACACATATGGATAATTGGATCACTCGCTTTCGTAATGCGAAGCCTGCGCCCGGACAAGACCGTGTGTTGATACCCGGGGATCCTGAAAGGGAATATGAAAAAGAGCGCATGGAAAAGGGAATACCTATTGTATCGAGTGTAGTAGATGATTTGAAAACAGTGGGAGAAAGATTTGGTATCTCATGGATGGCTTAACCAACTGATCTGACTAACAACTGTTCTTTAAAATCCCTGAGAACTTACCGTCTCAAGATTTACCTTTGCTCCTCATTTAACCAACAAAAACGGGGGAGGGGGAATCTTATGAAAGTAATGAAGTTCGGCGGCACCAGTGTAGGTAAGCCGGAACGTATGCATCAGGTATCGCAATTAATTACCAAAGATGCGACACCGAAAATAGTGGTACTTAGCGCACTTAGTGGAACTACCAATGCTTTAGTGGAAATTAGTAACAGTTTATCTCAGGGTGATAGACAGGCGGCCAAACAAAGAATCGATCAATTAGAAGCGCATTATCGACAGTTTGTGCTGGATCTTGTGAAAACAGATACGGTTCGCGCTAAAGCCAATGCAGTTATTGCTGAACATTTTGAATTCCTCAATATCATTTTGCGTATTTCTTTTAGCGAAGCGTTGAATAAAGATATTCTGGCCCAGGGTGAATTGATGAGTACCAAATTATTCAGTTGCTACCTTGAGGAACAAGGAATCGATCATATGTTGTTACCCGCTCTTGAATTCATGACCATTGATGCTAATGAAGAGCCACAGTTGGGGAGTATCAAGGTTAAATTGAGTCAGCAACTACAACTGCATAAAGACAAAAAATTATTCATTACCCAAGGTTATATCTGTCGCAACTCAAAAGGGGAAGTCGATAATCTGAAAAGAGGCGGTAGTGATTATACTGCTTCTCTTATAGCAGCGGCCATTCATGCCAGTGTTTGTGAAATCTGGACAGATATTGATGGTATGCATAACAATGACCCGCGTATCGTTAATAAAACGATAGCCATTGAACAATTAAGTTTTGACGAAGCAGCGGAGTTGGCATATTTCGGTGCAAAAATTTTACATCCAACTTGTATCTGGCCGGCACAACAAGAGAATGTTCCTGTGAAATTGTTGAATACCATGCAGCCGGATGCTCCCGGCACAGTCATTACCAAAGAAGCAGGTAGTGTAGGTGTGAAAGCAGTAGCTGCAAAAGATGGAATTATCGCTATTAAGATCAAGAGCAGTCGAATGTTGCTGGCTTATGGGTTTTTAAGAAAAGTGTTTGAAGTATTTGAAAAATATCGCACTTCTATTGATATGATCACGACTTCTGAGGTAGCGGTATCTGTTACCATAGATACGGATACGGCACTTAGTAGTATCGTAAAAGAACTGGAACCATTCGGAACAGTGGAAGTAGAGAAAGATCAAACCATTGTTTCTATTGTAGGGAATGAAATCGCTCAAACAGATGCCGTATTACAAAAGCTATTCAATGCTATTCAGGAAATACCGGTTACGATGGTGAGTTATGGAGGAAGTACGCATAATATCTCTTTACTGGTTCCTAGTGAGCATAAAACCAAAACATTACAACTCCTCAATAGTGGATTGTTTGGCCTGTGATCAATGTTAAAAGAGGTTAATATTTAAGCCATCCGTCTGGTCGGATGGCTTTTTTCATTGAAATTGTTACTTCAAATCATGGCATGAGAATCGTATTGATACTGATTATTTTTGTTGCAAGTCTTTCTGCTTCCTTTGCCCAGCAAGCATTGAGAGGAAAAGTCATCGCCAGTGATTCTAAACAACCTATTCATTTGGCCAATGTCTTTTTAAGCAATACATCTATTGGAACTGTAACAAATGCAGATGGTGTATTTGTTTTGGACAGATTTCCGCAAGGTCGTTTTGATGTGGTAATATCATGTATTGGTTATGAAACCTATGTTACAACTATTCAATATGCTCAATTGCCTCTTTCTATTGAAGTGATATTAAAGCCTAAAGTCAACATATTACAAGAGGTAGTAGTAGAGCCATATGAAAAAAATGGATGGGAACGATATGGGAAATTCTTTATAGAAAATTTCATAGGTACATCTGCATTAGCCGCTGATTGTAAACTTAAAAACCCGGAGACGATTCGTTTTCGGTATAATAAGAAAGAAAATATTCTTCGCGCATTTGCAGATGAGCCGATTGTATTGGAGAACAGAGCACTGGGGTATATTTTACGCTATGATTTAAAAGTATTTGAATACAACTATGGTACAAGAATATTTTATTTTCAGGGGTATCCTTTGTTCGAGGATATTGAAACAGATCGCAAAAGATTACTGAATCGTTGGGAAAAAAACCGGACAGAAGCATATTATGGATCTATGATGCATTTTATGCGATCACTTTTCAGAAACCAATTGATTGAAGAAGGATTTGAAATAAGAAAACTGATTAAGATCAGTGAAGAAGAAAAGAAGAGGGTTAGAAATATCTATAATTCCAGAACCTATATCAATAGTAATGGGAATATTGTTGTAAACGATAGCTTGTTGGGTAATGGTAATAAAGACAGCGCAGATTATTACCGAAAAGTAATGCGACAACCTGAGAAAATGGCGGTATTGATCAATCAGCTTTTACCCGGTGATAGTATTGCATTTGCCATCGATAGCTTTACCGCAGGATTGTATTTTGATGATCATCTGCAAGTGATATACAAATACAAACAAGCGCCGGATGAGTATGTGAGAATGAATTCCTTATCTGTTCAACCAAAAACACCTGTTGTATCAGAGATTGTTCTCCCCAGAAAAAATGCCATCTCTGTATTGGCAAATGGTAGTTATTTCGAAGGTCTGGATCTGATCACATCCGGTTACTGGGGTTGGTGGGAGAAATTGGCAACGATGTTGCCGTTTGATTATAAGCCGCCGAAAAAGAGGGAGTAAGTTGACAGTTTATAGTTGACAGTTGGCAGTAGATCATTGACTATATATTTTATGTACTCATAATTAATGTAAAATAGTAAGCAAGAATTACTTTACTTCTTCCTGTCAACTATCATCTGTCAACTATCAACTCAACCCCCAACCCGAAAGAAGAAACTTATACACTTTCTCCAATTCCTCATCTAGAATACAATATGGAGGCATGATGTAAACTGTATTTCCCAGTGGACGAATGTACATGCCTGCATCTAATGCTTTTTTTGTAATGACTGTACTTACCTGATTTAGGTATTCTTTTTTGCCCTCATCTATTTCAAATGCAAGAATAGTACCCAAGCTGCGAATATCTTTAATTGGTAATTCAGTTCTACGTAATTGATCTGCAAATGAAATATTCGCAGCACTGATCTTTTCTATTTGTAGTAAACATTCTTCTTTTTGTAACAAATCCAAACTTGCCAATGCCGCTGTACATGCTAGAGGGTTAGCGGTAAAAGAATGACCATGGAAAAATGTTTTCATCGCATCATCATCTACATAAGCCTGATAGATGCGATCGGTACAAGCTGTTACGCCTAGTGCCATTGTGCCACCTGTAAGACCTTTGCTCAAACAAATAATATCCGGCTTCTTATTCATGTAGTCACTGGCGAAAAATTTTCCTGTTCTTCCGAATCCGGTCATTACTTCATCTGCAATACAAATGATATCATTGAGCTTAGCCGTATTCAATAATTCATTCAGCAGGTAAGGATCGTACATATTCATACCGCCTGCACCTTGAACCAGCGGCTCATAAATAAAAGCAGCTGTTTCTGCCGCATGCTGCTGCATGACGGTTTTTAATTCACTGATATTTTCTTGTGTAGGTGTATCCAGAAAAACGACGTCAAAAAGAAGTTCATGAAAAGCCAATGTAAAAACACTTCGATCACTTACACTCATGGCACCAAAAGTATCGCCATGATAACTGTTTTTAAAAGCAATGAGCTTGTTTCTTTGTTTCTGATCCTGATTCCACCAGTACTGAATAGCCATTTTCAATGCTACTTCTGTAGAGGTAGATCCATTGTCACTATAAAATATTCTTGAAAAATTTCCCTGTAAAATTGCCAGTAGTCGTTCTGCCAGTTCCACTGCAGGACGGTGTGTAAATCCGGCAAAGATTACCTGTTCCAATTCCAAAGCTTGCCGGTATAATTTTTCTGCGATGTAAGGGTGTCCATGTCCATGTAAATTTACCCACCAACTACTGATGGCATCAATATAACTATTCCCTTGTTCGTCAAACAATAAGGATCCTTTACCCTTGACAATCGCGATGGGATCGGCCATGTTTTTTTGTCGGGTAAAAGGATGCCAAATACAATTTTTATCTCGTACTGCAATACTCATACGGCAAATGTAGGATGTAAATGGTAGTTGTTTTGGCATCGAATATGGTAGTTTTGCCACCATTTTCACCCATATGCAACGCAAGTGCCATCAACCGTGTCAACCCCCTGAATATACTGCATGTTAGACGAACAGAAACTGGTAAAAGACTGCCTGAAGCAACATCCGGCTGCACAAAAGCTGCTGTATGACACATTTGCTGAGCAAATGCTGGGTACCTGTTTCCGTTATACCAAGAGTATGAATGATGCAGAAGAAGTACTGCAACAAGGTTTTATCAAAGTGTTTCAAAACCTGCATCAGTTTCGTTCAGAAGGTGATCTGGGGGCATGGATCAGAAGAATCATGGTGAATACGGCGATCAATTATTTGAAGCGCAAACCGCAATATCAATTAGATCTTGGTTTTGAAGACAGCCATTTACATCCTGTAGACAATCACCAGCCGGATTTGAAGATACAGATGAAAGATCTTTTAAATCTTATTAGACAATTACCCGCAGGTTATCAAACCATTTTTAATCTCTATGCAGTAGAAGGATATTCACACGTGGAGATCGCTAAAATATTAGGGATCAGTGAAGGTACCAGTCGATCACAGTATGCACGAGCCAGGGCATTATTGATTAGCTGGTTGGAAAAATATTCTGTTAACGGAAAAAAAGATCGATATGCCCAATAAATCTTTTGAAGAACAAGTGAGGGAGGAACTTTCAGGTCTACACATCAAACCCAATGATGTAGTATGGCAGTCTGTTGCCGCAAGCCTGCAGCAAAAAAGAAGACGTCGTTGGGCAATTTGGCTGTTTACACTTTTAGCAGGGTTATCCGGCGCCTCATTTTGGTTATTGATAGCAAGCAAAGAAGAGACATCCGAAAGCATGCAATCTGCTCAGCCCAAAACCATGCAAGGCATCACAAGCAAAACAGAAGCTGTACAGATCAACCCGTCAACAAAAACTTCTTCTCCATTACCGGAATCGGCAATACGCAATACCAACAGAACCACACACCAAAAAAGTAATGAAGCAGATGTAACTGTAGCGCCTACTCATCTTCTGTTATCTACAAAAACAAAAAATAAAAACGAATTCACACCGGTAAGTGCTCCGGAGATAACTTCTTCTACTTTATCAATGAATGCGAAGACTGAACAAACAGATTTGTCTATTACGCATCCAAAAAAAGATAGTGTATTAATTATCCCTCAAATTACAGGTGTCAGTGAAACAGCCAGTATTGGTCTTTTGCAATATGATACTGTAGCAGTTATACCTGAAGAATCATTGACCCGGCCAAAGAAAGCTTCTCAATGGAATTGGAAAGCTGAATTACTCATCGGGAAAAGTGGTATTCGTAATTCATTAGGCTCCCTTTTTGAAGGTAGTAGTAATGCTACATATAATAATTTCATAGGCTCAGGATTGTCAACTACGGCATCTCCTGGTTCTGGTTCTATCAATTTGATTAGACCCAAAGTGCAGGATCATTTCTCATTCGGTACGTCTGTTGAAATGAGTAAAGCGATCGGTAAAAAGAAAAAGAATAGCTTGGGTATTCAGGTCGGATATCAGTTGTATCAAACAAAATACAGAATTGGCAGTAGTAATTCGGGAACATTGCAATTTAGTAATGTGAATCGATCCAATGAATCTAATGTGTATTATGGAGTAAGAGATAGTGTAAATTATATCGCCTCTTATCATTTCATTCGATTAGGTCTTCAATGGTATCGTTCATTGAATTGGTTGAAACAAACAGAGCTTAGATGGTATGCAGGTGTTGGTACCAATCTTTTGGTAAGTAGTAATGGTCTTCATGTAGGAATTGCCAATAATAATATCTATTACTTTAAAAACAGATCCTTACTACGCAATATGCAATTTGATGCGGTCACAGGTCTTGAAATTGGTATAGGAAAGCAGAAACGTTTATTTGTTGGTCCACAAATACATTATATGCTGAGTAATGTATCAAAACAAAATGGATTCAACCAGCATTTGTACCGCCCTTCTATTAAAATGTCTTTATTGCTTTCTAAAAGCAAAAAATAAGGTGCAACGGTTCTGTAAAGTGGGGTGTCAGTATGCTACAAATCTTCTTGTATGCAAACAAAATACTTACTGCTGCTGCTGCTCCTTCCATTTACACTTGCTTCTTGCATGAAAGATACTGTTAAAGAATCTTACAGTTTTTTTAGACCGGTGTATCAAACAAAAGATCAAGTTAAAGCCGGTATCAAGAATGAACCCTCTGTTGGGATTGAAAAACCCGGCAAGATTGTTTTAAAAGATCACTATCTCTTTTTGAATGATATAGATAAAGGTGTTCACATCATCGATATTGCCGATCCTGCAAACCCTAAAAAAATATCATTTATTAGCATTCCGGGTTGTGTAGACATGGCTATTAATGGGAACTATCTCTATGCAGATTGTTATACCGATCTGGTAACCATTGATATTACCAACCCTCTTCAGGTAGCAGTTAAACAATTTTTGAACGGTGTTTTCCCGCATCGCTACTATGGAGCTTTTTTTGCAGATACGGGCTTGGTGATCCAAAAATGGATACGTGTTGATACAACCATATCTTATCCCTATTCCAGTGGCTCACGTAACTATTTTTTTGAAAGTACAGGTTTATTTACGTTGGGTTCTCGTGGGGGCTTCTCCGCTTCTTCTTTCTCAGGAACAGCCTCAGTTGCTATTGCAGGTTCTACAGCTAGATTTGGGTTGCAGCAAAACAGAATGTACACAGTAAGTCATGATGATTTGAAAGTATTCAATATTTCCAAGGCTGACGCACCTGCTTATGTGAATAAGGTTGATCTTATTCAAGGTAATATTGAAACCATTTTTCCTTATAAAAATAATTTATTCATTGGTGCCCAAGGTGGAATGTTTATTTATGGTGCATCCAATCCAGATCAGCCTTCACTACTTGGACAATTTACCCACGTCAGGTCTTGTGATCCTGTAGTAGCAGATGATACACATGCATATGTTACTTTAAGCGGGGGATCATTTTGTGGTGGTTTTAGTAATCAGTTGGATGTAGTAGATATCAAAAATCTTTTTAGTCCAAAATTGTTGAAGACCTATCCGTTAAAATCTCCGAAAGGACTCTCAAAAGATGGAAATACATTATTGATTTGTGATGGTACTGATGGATTAAAACTATTTAATGTAACAGATCCGTCTAATGTTACACATATCAAAACCGTAAGTGGCTTCAATCCCCATGATGTTATTGCCATACAAGGGTATGCCATTGCTGTTGCATCTGATGGAATTTTCATGATTGATTATCGTCAACCTATAAATGCCGAGATCATTGGGAAAATTGAAATCAAAAAAATTAATCATATTAATTAGCGAGAAATGAAAAATATATTCATCGCAGCTATTTGTTTTTTGTCAACTCATCTTCAGGCACAAACGGGTAAGGTAAAAAAAACGACTTCCTATCTCATGCCTCAGATAGCTTTAATCAATGGATCTAGCGGCACAAGTACACAAATTCAACTGGCTGGTGGATTGGTAAAAAATAATTGGCATTTTGGATTGGGGGCGGGTATTGATTATTATGAAATGAGAAGTGTGCCATTATTTACAGATGTGCGTTATCACTTTGGAAAAGAGCAAAAGGTCTTTACCTATGCTAATGTTGGGTATAATTTCTCTTGGGTACAAGATACACGTGCTCCACGCTTTATTATACCACCTTCCTCGAATGCAGTAAAACAAACTGATGGATTGTACACTGATATTGGAATTGGATATACTATAAAAATTGGTAAGCGAAACTCCTTATTGATGAGTACAGGTTTTTCCGTAAAGCAAATGGGTGAAGAATACCATCCATTGCCATTTTCTAGTTGGGTATGGCCATCAAGTACGCCATGGTTTAGTTCTGAATCGGCAACGGTAAGAAAATTTGATTATACATTTAAAAGAATTTCTTTCAAAGTGGGATATCGTTTGTGGTGAACGAATGAAAGAATTATGGCACGCAGATTTTTTAGGATATATTATGATTGTTGTAAGCAAAATCAGCGCCAATCATGAAGATCATGACAATCTGCGGCCCATAATACAATATGCGAAATGTATTTGGGTATCCAATAATGACACATCAAGCATCACTTTTCAGAAACGATATATTCCTTTGAATACCTTTGAACTTGCTACGTTTCAATGGGGAATGACGAAATATTTTTTTAAATGCTTCTTCAGTCAGATGTTCCCATTCATGACTACCTAAATTCAAAATTTCAGGCAACGGACTAAACGCAGGTTCATGATGCGGTTTACTGAATCGATTCCAGGGGCAAACATCCTGACAGGTATCACAACCAAACATCCAATTATCAAATTTCCCTTTCATCTCATCGGGTATCAATGCGTCTTTAAGTTCTATGGTGAAATAACTGATGCATTTGCTTCCATCAATGACTTTATTATCCAAAATGGCTTCTGTTGGACAAGCGTCTATACATTTTCTGCAAGTACCACAATAGTCTTTTGCAAAAGGGTCATCATAATCCAGTTCTATATCAACGATTAAAGTGGCAATAAAGAAAAAGGATCCGTTTTGTTTGGTGATCAGGTTCCCATTTTTGCCGATCCAACCGGCACCGCTTCTCGTAGCCCAGCTTCTTTCCAATACCGGAGCTGAATCTACAAAACCACGTCCCTGAATTTCGCCTACTGAACCCCTGAGTTCATCCAATAACTGTTTGAGTTGTGAGCGGATGACTTCGTGATAATCTTCACCCCAAGCATATTTAGAAATCCTTGGAGTGGTGGGTTGTTGCTGTTCAGAAGGGAAATAATTTTTTAGGAGTGTGATCACTGATTTCGCCCCCGGTACCAACTTTGTGGGGTCTATCCTGAGGTCAAAGTATCGCTCCATATATGACATAGATCCGTGCATATGACGGTTCAGCCATTGCTCTAATCTGCGGGCATCTTCATCCAATGGAACAGCTTTTGCGATGCCGCAATAATCAAAACCATTGCGGGATGCCAGATTTTTTAAGAGTTGGGTTGTTTTCACAGTGTCAATCGATCTGATCAAATGTACTGAGGATTTTATCGGAATATGATATCAATATTTGATTGTCTGAATTTTAATTTTCTAGAGTTTCTTGATCCGTATCCCATCGAATTTAACATTCACCCACCTATAACAGAAAAATCAAACACTAATTTTATGCTTTATCTTACACCGCAAAATGATTGAAATGAAGCATTTTTATTTTCTCGTTGGATTATTTTTTTTGAGCATGGTATCCGGTAAAGTGGTTGCACAGGAAATAGACTCTATTATGGATGCACATGCCAATATTTTTCCAAAAGAAAAAATGCATATTCATTTTGACAAGCAATTGTATAATAAAGAAGAGACCATCTGGTATAAATTATACCTGTTGGCAGAATATATACCAAGTCCATTAAGTAAGAATGTATATGTTAACTGGTATGATACTGAAGGTAAAATGTTGCGTCAGACTGTTGCTCCTTTGTTTCAGGCAACTGCCAAAGGGTCTTTTGATATCCCCACCGACTACAAAGGTGAATTTGTAAGAGTAAAAGCCTATACCGGCTGGATGCTGAATGATGATACCAGTTTTATTTACCAGCGGGATATCCCCATCAATAAAGGTATTCCGGTTGCTAAAACAAAACCCATACGTAAAACCCGACTAGAGTTATTTCCGGAGGGTGGTAATTTGGTATATGGGATCGATGAAAAGATAGCTTTTAAAGCCTCAGATCAACAGGGGCGTCCGGTAATGGTGAAAGCCCAGCTCATGAATCAAAAAGATCAAATACTGGATACTTTGCGTGTAAAGCATGATGGTATGGGTTTCTTTTTTCTGAAACCTGTACCGGAAGATCAATATCGAGTTGATTGGATAGATGAATATGGTATGAAAGGAAGTACGCAGTTGACGGGTATACAAAAAGAGGGATTATCGCTCAGTATTACGGGAACTAATGATAAGGCTTTAATACAAGTAGAAAGAACTGCAACAGTTGCTGAAAACATGAAGCAGTTGTACCTATTGGTTCATATGAATGAACGTCCTGTGTACAAACTGCGATTGAATATGACGGCTAAAACCGTGATCAATACCGCGGTTCCTATTGAAGAATTGCAGACAGGAATTCTTCAATTTTCTTTATTTACCAATGATTGGATACCCTTAGAAGAAAGGATTGTATTTGTGAATAATCGGATGCATGAGTTTAATTCTAAGATCAATCCAGGTATTGTAAGTCTGGAAAAGCGTGGTAAAAACATACTTGAAATATTGGTATCTGACACTGCAGCGGCTAATATGTCAATCTCAATAACGGATGCTGAATTATCCGGTGAGGAACAGCATACAATATTTTCTGATTTTCTCATCAGCCATCAGCTCAGGGGTTATATCCATAATCCGGCATATTATTTAAAAAGTGATGCAGATACCATTACTTCCAGACTAGATCTTGTAATGCTTACCAATGGATGGCGACGTTTTGATTGGGATAAATTGAAGGCAGCCACTCAACCAGTATTAAAATATGCGCCTGAGACAGAATTCATAAAGCTGAAAGGAAAAGTATACGGGATGGAATCAGGAAGAGTTAGTGGTCCTGAATTATTAAATGTAATTATCAAAGGAAAGGATAGCAGTTCGAGTATGTATTTTATCCCTATTCAAAAAGACGGCTCTTTTGATGAGCCATTATCTATTTTCTTTGATACAGCGCGTGTTTACTACAATTTCAATGATAAAAATAAAACGGGTTTTGTTGGACAGGTGCAATTGGGAAATGGATTATTAAAGAAAGAACCGGGTAGTACTATCCGAATGGAGCAAATGCCTGTATTCCAGGTGTGGTCGGATAGTATTGGGCTGGCAAGGATGAATTTATTCTTACAGGAACAAGAGAAATTGCGTAGAAGCATGGCAACAGCTACTTTACAAGAGGTAGTGGTAAAGGCTAAGGTCAAAGACCCCACTCAGGTTCTAGATGAAAAATATGCGAGTGGACTTTTCTCCGGTGGAGATGCTTACAGTTTTGATTTAGCCAATGACAATATGCCCGGTGCCTTAAATGTGCTTAGTTATTTACAAGGTAAGGTTGCAGGTTTACAAATTTCTGGTAGTGGTGCTCAAATGTCGATGAGTTGGCGAGGAGGTACCCCATCTTTGTATTTGAATGAAATGATCACGAATGTAGATATGGTACAGAGTATTCCTATTACTGATATCGCTTACATTAAAGTGATGCGCCCTCCGTTTTTCGGATCAGGAGGTGGTGGCGCAGATGGAGCGATTGCTATTTATACAAAGAAAGGTGGGGATGTACAACGAAATGACCCCAATAAAAAAGGGATGGAAAACACGATACTTGCAGGCTATTCAAAGTTTAAAGAGTTTTACAATCCTGTTTATACCAAAGAACCTACTTACGAAGCGGATACCAGAAGTACACTCTATTGGAATCCTTATATTCTTACAAATAAAAAAACACCTCGATTCCGAGTTGAATTTCATAACAATGATTTCTCTAAAAAATTATTAGTGGTGTTGGAAGGCATCAATTCAGAAGGCAGAATGACAAGAACAGTGAGGTATCTAGAATGATTTTTAAGTAGAGGTAAAATATCATTAAACCAACTTGGAGGATAAAGAGACGCAGGCCATTATTATCAGGATGATTCTGTTAGGTAGCTCGTAGTAAAATTACTATATAAAATATTCCATAAGTTTTTTTTGATAATTTGAAGCTGTCTTATATTTTTACTCTGAATACATTGTTTGTTTTTACAAACAATACTTTAGTTAAGCTGATTCCCCCCCCCCCCCCCTAAAACTAAAGACATTCAATGTTTGTAGAGGTGTTTTGCCTGAACTTCATATGCACATGAGTTTGCAATTAAGCTATTTAAGATACTATCTCTAGTATTATCCCATAATTAGTAGCGCTCACAATTTTGCATATCAGGTTATGTCCAAAATACCTGTATGATCAGCTCTGACAGTAATTTAAAACTATTAAGCTTTTTAATCAATCCAATAGCACTATGAAAAGTCCATTGCTGGTATGTTTTCTTCTTATTTCCTGTATTTCTTTTTCTCAGAAACGAACCATTCCCAAATTTGGGGAGGTAAAGGTGCAGGACTTTACTATCCAATCGCCGTTAATAGATTCTTCTACTGAAGCTGTTGTTATTTTTGATGTTGCCAGCTCTGATTTTGAAGGGAATAACAATGGAAATTTTTCTCTTGTTTATAAACATCATAAGCGACTATTTATTAAAAAAAGAACAGCATTCGATGATGCTACTATAGAAATACCATTGTACTCCGGTGGTAATAGCGCTTCTACGGAACGAGTTGCTGATTTGCAAGCATCAACTTTTATCAATGAGAATGGTACTGTTAAAGAGTTTAAGCTAAATAAGGACGATATACTCACTGAAAAAGTGAATAACAACATATCAAACAGAAAATTCACTTTCCCCTCTCTACAAGAAGGTTGTATCATAGAATATGAATATACTATTCGATCTCCTTATTATGGAAGATTGAAATCATGGGTCTTTCAAGGAGAGCATCCCGCATTGTGGAGTGAATACACAGTTACAATACCACCTTTATTTGATTTTATTACCTCAAATTATGGTTACTTACCCTATACCTTGAATGAAAACGCAAAAAAATTTAAGAATTATAGTCTTCGACTTCCATCCAATAATGCATACCAATCGGCTGAATATGTTTCTTTATCCGGTGACGCGGTAACCAATACATGGGGAATTGAAAATATTCCACCTTTTAAGGCAGAAAGCTATGTTTCTACAGCCCGTAACCATATCAGTCGGATTCAATTTCAGTTAAGGTCAATTAAGTATTCGGAAACCAATATTACAAGGGTCATCAAAGATTGGTACTCTACTGCTTCCGAATTAATGAAAGATGAAGACTTCGGTCTACCATTGAGTGAGGATAATGATTGGCTGAAAGATGAACTGAAAAAACTTGATCATGCTGATGCGCTTCAAAAAGCTAAAAATATTTATGTATTTGTAAGAGATAATTTTACTTGTAATGATCTTGATAACAAATGGCTTACACAACCACTTAAAAAAACTTTTCAAAGTAAAGTGGGTAGTGTAGGTGACATTAATGTTTTATTGGCTGCAATGCTTAAAAAAGCGGGGTTGCAAGTAGTTCCGGTCATGTTGAGCACTACTGATAATGGAATCGTAAATGAAGAGGTTGCGCTGCTGACACAGTACAATTATGTAGTAGTAAAAGCTGAAATCGGGGGAGAGCATTATTTGCTGGATGCTTCTAGACCCCGACTTGGCTTCGGTCTGCTTGCGCCCGATTGCTATAACGGATCCGGTAGACAGATTCAACAAATACCGGAGCTGTTGACAATGAGTTCAGATTCTATTTCGGATTATATTTTTACTACTGTTTCGCTAACGAATGATGAGTCTTCTTCAATTTCCGGAAATTATTTAAGTACACTAGGAAAGTATAGTAGTTTAAGTCTGAGAAATAAAATGGCTTCGAAGACCAGTGGGGAAGTGTATAAAGAATTAACAGAAGGATATCCACAAGGATTTACATTTTCAAATATTAGTATTGATTCATTGAAACAATATGATTTTCCTGTTTCTGTAAAGTATGATTTAAAAATCAAGGAAGAGGAATTAGAACGAGATATTATTTACTTCAATCCGATGCTGAATGATGGCTATGAAAAAAATCCTTTCGCATCTGAAGAGCGTTTATACCCTGTTGAAATGCCCTACTGTATGAATGAAACTTATTTATTGACTATGGATATACCTAAAGGGTATTCAGTAGAAGAGCTGCCAAAAAGCGCAAGAGTGCATTTTAATGAAACAGAAGGAGGCTTTGAATATATTATAGCAAAACAGGGGAATCAAATTATGCTTCGAAGTAAAATATTCTTTAAGAAAGCCACTTTCACACCAGATGATTATGAAGTTCTCAGAAACTTCTTTGGTTTTATTGTTAAGAAACATGCTGAACAAATTGTGTTTAAGAAAAATTAATGCTGACATGAGATTTTTTCTAATCATCATCGCTCTTGCTCTTTCTATGGTATGTGATGCACAGAGCTATGCAGTTTCTCTTATACCGGATTCTTTAATGGAGAACGTAAATGTTGTAAAGCGAGAAGAATTGATTTATGTCACTATTAAGTCACCTTCAAAAGCAACTGTTAAAAGAAAATATGCAGTAACCATACTCAATGAAAAAGGGGATAATTATGCTACATATTTTAATAGCTACTCCAAATTGATTTCACTTAGTGATATCACAGGTAAACTGTATGATGCTCAAGGAAAATTGATAAAAAGTATTAAAAAGAAAGACATTGCTGATATGAGTATGGGAGATGATATGAGTCTTTTAACTGATGACAGATCAAAAAGCTTTTCTTTTTATCAAAAAATATATCCCTACACCGTTGAGTTTGAAGATGAACAAGTATACGATGGTATATTTCATCTTCCTAAATGGTTTCCTATTTATGATGATAAAATGTCTGTGATATACAGTAAGTTCATAGTAGAAGTACCTGAGACCTATCAGTTACGATACAAACAGTTTAATTATCCCGATGAACCCATCATTACAAAAGGCAAGACAATATCTTATCTATGGGAAATAAAAGGACAAAAACCCTTTGTGAATGAAATATTACGACCCTCTTTGCGTGAAATTATACCGGCAGTTCATATAGCGCCTAGTGAATTTGAAATTGGTGAGTATAAAGGAAACATGTCTACTTGGAAATCATTTGGATTATTTATTAATCAGTTAAACAGCGGTAGAAGCGAGTTACCTGATGCTGTAAAAATGAAAGTCAAAGAAATTGCAGATAGTTATACAACTGTAAAAGAAAAGGTGGAAGCATTATATACTTATTTACAAAAAAGTACACGTTATATAGGTATTCAATTAGGTATAGGAAGCTGGCAACCTTTTGATGCTAAGTATGTAGCTGCGAATCAATACGGAGATTGTAAGGCGCTTTCTAATTATATGGTTAGTTTGCTGAAAGCAGCAGGTATAAAAGCGAACTATGTATTGATCGACGCAGGAGAAGATTATAGAGAGTTAATAGAAGAGTTTCCCTCAACTAGCTTTAATCATGTTATTGCTTGTGTGCCAAATGGAAAAGACACTATTTGGTTGGAATGTACCGATCAAACAAAAGCTCTCGGTTATATGGGTACTTTTACCGGAAGTCGTAAAGCATTATTGATTGATGAAGATGGAGGTCATGTTGTGAGTACTCCTTATTATAAACCTTCAGATAATCAGCAACTACGAAAAGTTGTGGCTACAATTGAACAAAATGGAACACTAAAAGCACATGTATTAACAAAGTTTACCGGTGAGCAACAAGAGTTGCAGCATTCACTTATGCATGATGCAACAGAAGAAGAAAGAAAAAAATATCTAAACAGGGTAATTAGTTTACCTACCTATAAAGTAACCACATCTAATTATACTGAAAAAAGAATGTCTCTTCCGGAAATAACGGAAGAATTACATATAGAGGCACCTGAATTTACTGCCGTATCAGGAAAAAGGCTTTTTGTAACTCCTAATCTTTTTAATAAATCAGGAACAAAAATCCCCGATATTATTGTTCGTAAATATCCTTTGGTATTTAGGTCCAATTATCTGGATATTGATACTGTTGTCATCACAGTCCCAAATGAATATATTTTGGAAAGTGTGCCAAAATCTGTAGAACTGAAAAATGATTTTGGGGATTATTCCATCCGTTTCGAAGTAAAAGATAATCAACTGGAAATGATCAGGAAATATGTAAGGACAAAAAAAGTATTAGCCCCTGAAAAATATGGAGACGTACAAAAATTTTTCGAAGCAGTAAGAAGAGCAGATAATGGACGAATTGTTTTTGTTAAAAAAGACTAAATGCTGATTTTTAGATTGCACGGGGCATAAGTCCCGTGTAATCTAAAAATCTTCTTCCAAATGTAAAATATGAAAAAACCTGTGTGCTAAAGGTGCCAGGACAATTCCGATATTTGTAATAAATGCTACCCCACTAAATATGGCATAAAAAGAAGAGAACCATTTTCCACCTACTGTTTTAATCTCCACTACAGGTCCCATACCCGATAAAATCATAGACGCGTTGTGAAAAGCATCCAGCCATTCAATATCGGCTGTATAATGATAGCCTAATACCTCGGTTAATAAACAAATTGCGAGTACACTCAATGCAAATACAAGATTCTTAACCACTCTTCTATAGAAAAGCGTTTTAGATGCAAGTGGCTCTCGTTTATTTTCATACATAGATTAGGTTATTTACATGTAGAAGGAAGAATTCCATCAATGATATCCTTCATAGTAAGATACAATTGTTTTTTCTCTTCTCCGAGTGATCCCTTAGTAAAAAATATACATGCATAACCCCTGCATCGATCAATCATTGGCCATGTACCAAATAATCCGGGAGAAGTCATAGAAGTAGCTTTCCCATTCTCATCTGTGGTCATGATCCACTGTCCAAACCCATATTGAAAACCTTCTGCAGCTTTGGGTGCATACTTAATCATATTTGTGGTTGTATAAACCGTTTCCATCTGCTCAATGGCTTTCTCACTCAAAATTCTTTTACCGTTATGAACTCCTTTATTTAAAATCATGGCTAGAAAAGTCATATAATCTCCTGCACTTGATTGTGCACCACCTGATGGATTTACCGCATTGAAACTGGCAAAACTGGTATTACGCATTTGCAAAGGTCTTGTGATCTTTTCCGCCATGAGCTGCTCAAAGCTTCTTTTGGTAACAATTTCCAGAACTTTAGCCGCGATATTTAAACCAATATTGCTATACCTGAACTCCAATCCGGGATTGGAAATGATTTCTCTGGTAGATGCAAAATCATTGATCTCTTCCTCCAAGTTGGAATATTTTTTTCGATTCAACATCTCTTTCAGATTACGGATCGGATCGGATTCTATTCCTGTTAAATGAGCTAAACAATCCTTGATCGTAATATAACCTTTGGAATACTTGGTGAATATGGGAAGATATTTACTGATCTTATCATCTAAAGCAATTCTCCCTTCATCTACATATACCATTACCAATGCAGCAGTTAACCATTTACTGGCACTGGCAATAGGTGCCTGTACCTTCGCATTAAAATCTGTACCAATGGCTTTCTGATAAATTACTTTACCATCTTTATAAATCATCGCCACAACATGTCCCTCCAGTTCTTTTTTAGAAGCTTCTAGTTTGCTATCCAAAGCACTAAAATCATATTGAGCATGTGCAAACTGTAAGAATAGCATAAAACACAGTGCTAGACTGACTTTCATGCAGGAATAGTAAGATTTTACAGACATAATTTCAGAATTTCATGGTTTTATTCGCTAAAAAAAATAGTAGAACAGTTTTTGTGTACAAATTAGGAATTCATTTGTGAAGACAGATCAAATTTCTTCCAAATACCATTTAATTATAGCAAATACACGCATATGAACGTTAATAACTATACTATAAAGGCACAAGAAATCATTCAAGCTGCTCAACAGCTGGCTTTCAATGCCAATCATCCGTCTATTGAAACGGAACATTTACTAAAAGCATTGATTGCCGATAAAGAAAGTCCAATTGCTTTTTTATTGAAAAAAAATAATGTCGCTATTCCGCTTTTAGAAACAAAGCTGGAAGAATCATTTGCACGGTTACCCCAAAATCAATCCGGAGAGCCTGCGCAAACTATCAGCCGTGATCTCAATACTGTTTTTTTGAAAGCAAATGCGCTATTAAAAGAATTCGGCGATGAATTCATCAGTCCAGAACATTTGATGTTGGCTTTACTTCAGATCAATGATAATACAGCTAAAACACTTAAAGATGCGGGTCTTACTGAAAAAGGTTTGAAAATGGCGATTAAAGACTTGCGCAAAGGTGAGAGTATTCAATCACAAACACAGGAAACACAATTCAATGTGTTGAATAAATATGCCCGCAATCTGAATGAGGCGGCAAGACAAGGAAAATTAGATCCGGTGATTGGTCGCGATGAAGAAATCAGAAGAACACTGCATATCTTATCACGTAGAAGTAAAAACAATCCGATTTTAGTAGGTGAGCCTGGTGTGGGCAAGACTGCTATTGCGGAAGGTCTGGCGATGAGGATCATCAATGGTGATGTACCCGAGAATTTGAAGTCAAAAATCATCTTTACATTGGATATGGGACAGTTGATCGCCGGCGCTAAATACAAGGGAGAATTTGAAGAAAGATTGAAAGGTGTGGTCAAGGAGGTAGCAGCCAGTGATGGGGAGATTATTTTGTTTATTGATGAGATTCATACATTAATTGGAGCCGGAGGCGGAGAAGGAGCAATGGATGCTGCTAATATTTTAAAACCGGCTTTGGCACGCGGAGAGTTAAGAGCCATAGGCGCCACTACCTTAAATGAATATCAAAAATATTTTGAGAAGGATAAAGCATTGGAACGTCGTTTCCAAAAAGTGATGATTGAAGAACCCGGAATTGAAGATGCTATTTCTATTCTTCGTGGGTTAAAAGATCGTTACGAAACCCACCACCATGTTCGTATTAAAGATGAAGCAATCATTGCGGCAGTAGAATTATCCAATCGTTATATCACGGATCGTTTTCTTCCAGATAAAGCCATTGATCTAATCGATGAAAGTGCTGCCAAACTTCGACTGGAAATGAATTCTATGCCTGAGGAGTTGGACACACTTGAAAGACAAATTCGTCAACTAGAGATTGAACGAGAGGCCATCAAACGAGAAGATGATGAAGAAAAACTAAAAGAGCTCAATATTGAAATTAGTAACCTGAGTGTTCAAAGAGATACCCTGAAAGCCAAGTGGAAAAATGAAAAGGAGATCGTAGACAAGATACAACAGGCAAAATCAAGTATTGAAACCTTGAAACTGGAAGCAGAGCAAGCAGAAAGAAATGGAGACTATGGGAAAGTAGCAGAGATACGTTATGGCAAGATCAAAGAACAGGAAGCAGTGATTACTGATTATACGGAACAACTGAATCAACTCGGCGAACAAAGTCGACGACTGATGAAAGAAGAAGTAGATGCAGAAGATATTGCGGAAAATATTGCTAAAGCTACCGGTATTCCCGTGGCTAAGATGATGCAAAGTGAAAGAGAAAAATTATTACACCTTGAAGAGGAGTTACATCAACGTGTAGTTGGACAAGAGGAAGCGATAACTGCGGTAGCCGATGCGGTAAGAAGAAGTAGGGCTGGATTGCAGGATCCGCGTAAACCTATTGGGTCATTCATATTTCTAGGTACTACCGGTGTCGGTAAAACAGAATTGGCAAAAGCATTGGCAGCCTATTTATTTGATGATGAACACCTGATGACAAGAATTGATATGAGTGAGTATCAAGAAAAACATACGGTATCACGATTGGTAGGTGCTCCTCCGGGTTATGTGGGATATGATGAAGGTGGACAATTAACGGAAGCCGTAAGAAGAAAGCCTTATAGCGTAGTGTTGCTGGATGAGATTGAGAAAGCGCATCCGGATGTTTGGAATGTATTGTTACAGGTATTGGATGATGGACATTTAACGGATAATAAAGGTAGAACCGTGAATTTCAAGAATACCATCATCATTATGACCAGTAATATTGGGAGCCATCTGATTCAAGATGCTTTTGACGGTGTTCGCGAGGAAAATATTGCAGAGGCAACTGAGCGTGCTAAACATGAAGTCATGGATCTGTTGCGTAAAACAATTAGACCAGAGTTTTTGAATCGCGTAGATGAGATCATCATGTTTAGTCCATTGATGAAGAAGCAAATCATGGGTATTGTGAAAATACAGTTGGATGGATTAAAGAAGATGGTTGCTGAAACCGGGATTCGATTAGAGTTCAGCGAGTATTTATTGGAATTTTTGAGTGAACAAGGATATGACCCTCAAATGGGAGCAAGACCATTGAAACGGTTAATACAAAAACAGATCGTGAATGCACTAAGTAAAAAAATCCTAGCAGGTGAGATTGATAAATCACAAAAAGTATTGATTGATGCATTTGATGGTGTAGTGGTATTTCGAAATGAGGACTAATGAAAAGAGCTTATATCAAAATATTGGTATAAGCTCTTTCTTTTGCCATAGACTATGGACCATAGTCTATAAACCACAAGCTACCCACGAATCTCCGGCTTCTTTCGTATTTTGTAAGCGCTATGCCCCGCTTCACAACCTCACTTCAACAATTTGACGAGAAAGGAGAGAAATCCGGATGGACATACATTCTTATTCCCCAAGATATTGCTGAAGTCTTAACTCCGGGAAGTCGCAAGACCTTTCGTGTGAAAGGAAAAATCGATGCACATGCCATCAAAGCTGTTGCGGTGATGCCGATGGGTGATGGATCTTTTATTCTGCCGGTCAATGCACCAATGCGTAAAGCCATCGGTAAAAGAAAAGGAGCTATGGTCAATGTTTCATTAGCGGTAGACCATGCACAGCCCGAAGTACCTGCTGTTTTAGCTGTTTGTCTGGCGGATGAACCAAAAGCAAAAGCTTTCTTTGAGCAGTTGCCTTTATCCCAGCGGAATTATTACAGTAAATGGGTGGTAGCGGTGAAATCAGCCTCCTTGCAAGCCGAACGAATTGCGCAAGTAATTGATGCCCTGTATCTTGGGTATAATTTTGTAAGATTCATGCAACACCTGAAGGAAAAGAAACAACAATAAGCTTTCACCGTTCATCATTTTTATAGACAAAAACTTACTATTTAGTCAGTTATTCTTAACTTTAGTTCATGGCTGCCAGACATACAGATACTCGTGAAGAGATTGTTCGCATTGGAACCCAATTGATCAAGAGTCATGGATATAATGCATTTAGTTATGCGGATATATCCGAACAATTGCAGATCAAAAATGCGGCGGTTCATTATCATTTCAGGGGTAAGGAAGACTTGCTGGCAGAAGTACTTGATCAATACATTGATCAGTATCAATTGTTGAAGAAGCAATTGGTTCAGTTGAATGCCAGTGCAACATTTGCCATGGAAAAATTCATTGAACGATATTCTATTTTGGTGGATGCTAACAGCATTTGTATCATCGGTTCTATTGCATCAGATTACAATACCCTGCCTGAATCTGTAAAAGAAAAAGTGCATCAACTTGTGACGATGGTCTTGAAAATGGTAGAAGAAACCCTGACAGCCGGCAAACGTTCGGGAGAATTCCAATTCAGTGAAACAGCCAAAACCCAAACATTACTCGTAATGACGAATCTTGCAGCAGGCGTTCAATTGGCCAGGATCACCGGAAAAAAAGATTATGATACAATAAAGCGGGCGATCATTCGTCAACTAAAGGGATAAATTTTTTTACACTTAAAACTTACTTATTAGTAAGTAATTTATAAACTAAAATCAAAACCATGAAAAAAGCATCCGTTTACATCGCTATCCTATTTGGTATGTTACCATTATTTATGTCTGCACAAACAGATACCAAAGGATCAGTTATCACTGCTTCAAATGAAGTACTGGAAGGAACCATCAAAGACCAGCTACAGAAAAAGGGAAATATCCTATTCACCAATGCTTCGGGTAATAAGAAATTGTATTCTCCGGCTGATGTGTCAGAATTTTCCATCAATGGAGTCCGATTCGTTTCTTACGCAAACGATTTTTATAAAGTAGTTACAACCGGTAATAAAGCCATACTCTATATCCGTGTTACTGATAACAGTGGTAAACTTTTATACAATGGTGCTGAAATGGTAACTGTATCTACCGCAGAAGGAAAATCAGGAGACTATTATCTTCAATTAAAAAAAGATGATAAACTGAATTGGTTATCAAAAAAGAACTTTAATGATGTGATCATGAATACATGTGCTGATTGCAGTGCTGTAATCAGCAATATTAAATCGGGACAGTTTGATTACACCCAGTTAGCCAAACTAATCGAACAATATAATAATTGCCAATAAAAATAAAAAGATAGCCTGATAGTACATTGTCAGGCTATCTTTTTTAAAGATCAGAATACGGTGTGGGTGTTAAAAACACAATATCAATTTTACTGACTGTATTTTGATATTCAGGCATAGAAGAGAGTCTTTTCCATTCGGGATCTGCACCAAAACTTTTCCAATGCTCGTTACGATCATTCATATTTTCAAAACTGGTCATGTACATGAGATTGGGCATTCGAGTACCGCTTAATACTTCGCCATAAAAAACGGCGTTAAAGTTTAACCGCTTGAATAGTTTGATCTCGCCTCCTTCATTGAACATCTCCACTTTCTTACGATAGATTTTTTCTGAAGCCGATTCATAGCTTCTCAATTCATATACCCGCATGGGAGCGGGATTTTTTAAAGTAGGGGCAGCTAAATGAGGCATATCAGTAAATGCACGTAATACAATCGTCTCAAAGCGCTCGTAGGTTGGATTATCATGTCTAGTCTGTATGTATTCAGCACCATCTCCTTGAAATTTCGCATCACCCATCATGTGATCCTCAAGTTGATAAAAATGATCTGTCGAAGGAGCCGGAATCAACAGGTATAACTTTTTCATCACTGCAGTATCATTGGTGATAGGCTTGAATACTCCAATTTTAGTAATACCATATCTTTTGGCAGCAGGCTTCCAAGCTTTTTCAATAAATGTTTCTGTTCTGGTTAATTGGTCATCATTTTTGCAGCGGTACACTCTGATCAGATAAAAATCTCTTTTCGATTGTGTATAGCCTGTAAAAGTTAGTAAGATCAAATAAATAAATATCCATTTCTTATTCATACCTAATTATTGAGCTTGTGTGAGACGATAAATTAATATTGCAGCACGTTGTATTAAAAGTGGTAGATCGTTGAGATTGATGGTCTCGCCAACAGCATGCGCCCCTTTGCCGGAAGCACCCAATCCATCAATACAGTCTACATATTTTGCTACATAAGAAATATCTCCGGCACCCCTTGAACCAGGGTCGCCGGCATTGGCAGGACCCAAGCCCATATCTCGCGAAACTTTATCCACCCATAATCTCAATGCATCATTGCCTTTGGTAGGTTCCATGGCCGGAATACCATCTGTGAATGAAATTTTAGCTTTTGTGCCATTTAAATTTTCTTTTGAAACAATCGCTCGCATTTTTTCACGGGCATTTTCTCTTTGTTGCTCGGTTAGAAAACGAAGATCTCCTTCTACAACTACTGCAGGCGAAATAATATTGGTCTTGCCCAATACAGATGCTTTTATTTGTTTGTGATCATATTGCATTTCTGATCCACCTGCAATGATACCGGGATTGAAAGTCAGGTATTTTTCATTGGATAAATTTTCACGGAATGCATTCAAAATACGCGCTGATTCATAAATGGCTCCATAACCCGAACCTTGACCAAAAACACCGGCTGAATGCCCGGTTTTTGCGGTTACTTCTAATTTCCAACTGCTAAAACCACGTCTACCAACAGCGATTGTATTCATGCCTTGTGCCGTTTCAAATCCAAGAGCCACATCAGCAGCTTTTGCTCTTTCAATAAAATCGGCGCGACTAATACTGGTAGGTTTACCGGATTCTTCTTCATCCCCGGTAAAGTATACAACAATAGAAGTATTTTCTAATAAACCCAAAGATTCCAATGCCTGTAATGCCATGACCACCACCACATTACCCCCCTTCATATCATTTACACCCTGACCTGTAGCTGTTGAATCATTGATTTTGGTATAGGGTGTAAAAGGCATATCCGGTTCAAAAACGGTATCCAGATGTCCGATAATGAAGATTTTTTTTCCTTTATTTCCTTTTCTGGAAGCTACCAAGTGTCCGGCTCTTTTTAATGAATCGGGTAATAGTACCCATTCAGTCTGTAAGCCGGCTTTTTTTAGTTCCCTGCTAAAAACTTCACCTGTTTTTTTGACGCCGGGAATATTAAATGTGCCACTATTAATATTAACCGTCTCTTCTAATAATTTTTCAGCGCTTATCCGATTGGATTTTACCCAATTGATGATCTTGATTTCCGTATCTGAAAGCCCTTGCGAAAAAATTTTTTGGATCAGAAGCAACGCAATAACAAAAGCCGGTATCTTTTTCATGTAACTCATTTGATGAAGACCAAGTTAATGAGTTTTCAGCTATCTAGTAAAGGAATTCGGTCATATACTTGGTTAGATAGCGTTGTTACAAGCCGGTGATAAGCCGACTTATTTACCCAAAACTATTTTTGAGAAAAATGATACCAGTAGGTAAATAGTCATTTTATGTCAGCACTTAGCTATAAAATATCCTTTAACAAAACCTTAGTACACATCAGGCATTCTTTTTGTCTCTAATCAAAAAAGATAAAAAAGAGCCGATGATTGAATGCTACGCTAAAAACAAGCACACATGAAAACAAAACAAGCATTACTCGGAACCCTGATGTTATTTGCCATTGCATTTACCATCACATCTTGCCAAAAATCTGAATCTGCGCAAGCCCCAGCGGGAAAACAAAATCTTAGTTTGTACATGACCGATGGTCCCGGTTTTTTTGATCAGGTATTCGTAGATATCAAAGCTGTTCAGGTATTGGTAGATACAACAAAAGATACCCGTAAAAATGATACCTGTAATTGGGATCGCTTAGGCGCTTATATTGGTTCTACATTAGGGAATAGAAAAGACTCAGGTCTTGTATGGACGAATCTGAATATTCGTGCAGGTGTATATGATATTTTGAATTTGCGTAATGGAGTTGATACGCTATTAGCAGCTACAGATATTCCTAAGGGCGCTATCCGTTTGATCAGAATTGAGATTGGAACACAAAACTCAGTGGTAAAGGATAGTGTAACTTATCCGCTTTACTGGCCGGAGAATAAGCCCAATTATATCCTGATTAAATTGAAAGGAAATGAATGTGAAGAATACCTGCCCGGTAGAATCCGTTTATGGCTTGACTTTGATATCAGCAGATCAGTGATTATTGTCAACAATAACAAATTTTACCTGAAACCTATCTTCCACATTTTTGTTGAGAAAAGAACAGCCAGTGTTTCGGGTAAAGTAAAACCTCAGGATGCAAAAGCAGTATTGACACTGTTTAATAATACAGATACAGCTTATGCATTACCGAATAAAAATGGAGAATTTAAAATGAGGGGATTAAAAGACGGTATTTACTCCTTATTTATCAATGGTTCGAATAATTATAAAGACACTACCATTAACAATATTAAAGTAGAAGCACCTAAGAATACCAATGTAGGTGTGATCGAACTCAAGAAGTAGGTTTTCAAGAGCAAGGGTTAAGGGGAGCTTTCGGGCTCCTCTTTTTTTATGCCCAAATCTTAGTTCTTTGCTCAATCTTCACAGGAATACGGCAACTTTGCAAAGGCCCTTTTCAAATAAGCAAGTATGCAAAACCGTAAAGCTGCGATTGGATTTATTTTTATTACGCTGTTGATTGATGTTACCGGACTAGGACTTATTATTCCGGTAATGCCAAAATTGATTGAAGATCTTTTACAAACATCAGATATCAGCAAGGCCTCTCAGTATGGCGGGTGGCTTACTTTTGCTTATGCGTTTGTACAATTTCTTTTTGCACCCGTTTTGGGTAATCTGAGTGATAAATACGGACGCAGACCTGTATTACTTTTGTCTCTATTGGGATTTGGTATTGATTATCTTTTTCTTTCATTTGCTCCTTCTATTGGATGGTTATTTATTGGAAGAATTATCGCCGGAATTACAGGCGCCAGTTTTACGACTGCTTCCGCTTATATTGCTGATATCAGTACGCCTGAAAATCGTGCACAGAATTTCGGGATGATAGGCGCTGCTTTTGGACTAGGCTTTATCCTTGGACCTATGATTGGAGGGTTACTAGGTGAGTTAGGTGCTCGTGTTCCTTTTTTTGTTGCCGCGGGTTTAGCATTATTGAACTGTGCTTATGGCTATTTTGTTTTACCTGAATCTTTATCAAAAGAAAACAGAAGAAATTTCGAATGGCGGAGAGCCAATCCGGTAGGATCTTTATTACAACTGAAAAAATATCCCGCTGTAGCAGGATTGATCATCTCAATGATCCTGATTTATATTGCCGGACATGCTGTACAAAGTAATTGGAGCTTTTTCAATATTGAACGTTTCGGATGGAGTCCTAAAATGATCGGCATTTCTTTGGGGATTGTGGGATTATTGGTGGGAGGAGTACAAGGTGGGCTCGTTCGAGTGATCAATCCGCGTATTGGCAATGAAAAAAGTATTTACATGGGATTAGGATTGTATGCGCTTGGTTTATTACTTTTTGCATTTGCTACCGAAGGATGGATGATGTTTGTTTTTTTGATTCCTTATTGTTTGGGCGGTATTGCAGGTCCGGCTTTGCAATCTATTATATCAGGTCATGTTCCACCCAATGAACAAGGGGAATTACAAGGTGCACTGACGAGTTTAATGAGTGCTACTTCTATTATTGGGCCACCTTTAATGACAAATCTATTTGCCTATTTTACACATAAAGAAGCGCCCGTTTATTTTCCGGGCGCCGCATTCTTTTTAGGTGCTTTATTGATGATGGCAAGTACTTATTATGCTTATAAAGCTTTGCACACCCAAAAAATAGCTGATTAATTTTCAACCTCAACAATCATTTCAATTTCAACTGCCATATTCATCGGTAGCGATGCCATGCCAACTGCACTTCTAGCATGTTTGCCTTTATCGCCAAATATGGCTACCATCAAATCTGAAAAACCATTGATCACTTTTGGTTGATCGGTGAACTGCTCAGTACTATTCACCATTCCCAATACTTTTACGATTCTTTTTACTTTCGAAAGATCACCAACAGCAGCCTTGAGTGTTGACAATAAATTGATACCGGTCAACTTAGCTGCATTATAACCTTCTTCTATGGAAAGTTCTTTTCCCAACTTACCGGTAGTATACTTGCCATCAGCATTGGCAGGTCCATGGCCGGATAGGAAAATGAGATTACCGGTACGTACAAACTTGACATAGTTGGCAACAGGATTGGTTGGAGCCGGTAACACAATACCCAACGATTGCAATTTTTGTTCCGGTGTTTGAGCAAATGTTGTGGCTATGAAACAATAACCAATAAGCAGCAATAATACTTTTCTCATGTGTGATTTGATTGATGAAGCGAAGATTAAATTACTAGTTTGTTTTCGAAGTGAACCAACTATCTCTGATCTTTTTCATATCATCAGTAATGGTTTGTCCTGTAGTACTTATATCTATTATTGATAAGCTACTATTTTCCTTCAGTGTCAGAGATGTTGTTTTCTCTTTACCGCGGTGTTTGTAAGTAACTTTAACGATATCTCCCGGCTTTTTATTTACCATATAGTTGTTGACATCTGCCGGGGTTTTCATTGGAGTATCATCCAGTTGCAGTATCTCATCATTGATATCTAAACCGGCTTCATAAGCAGCAGTTCCTCTGGTAGTGGTTGAGGCAATTACAAGTTTACTATCTCTTTCATTGGTTTTAAGATTCATTCCTGATACCGCTTTTCCTTCGTTCGATTTTTTGACGATGTATCCTGCCTTTGCTAATAATGCTGCGTAATTGATGGGTTCATGTCCGGTAATATATTTTTTGAAAAAATTATCAGCAAAAATTGGATTGCTGATAGCAGCTAAATTTTGTTGCATAGTAGCAAGTGTATAGGGTATTTCAGATTTGCCATGATTCTTCCACATTACTTTCATATAGTCATCTAGCGTTTTACCAAATCCAGTCTGTAATTCTAAATCCAGTGCCAATGCAATAGCAGCGCCATAGGTATAGTAGGAGGTAAACATATTTCCATAGTTGTTTTTATCGATGGAGACAGATGCATCCACAAAAACAGCATGATTACTTGCATCAACGGGAGAGTAATAAACAGCACCCGGAGAGTTTGATTTTGTGTTCACAAGCGAATTGACTGTTCCGATAAAACGTTGAGGCGAGTTGATTCCGGCTCTGGCTAATAATAATTCACCATAATATTGCGTAAACCCTTCAGCGAACCATAGTTCATGGCTCATATTACTTTTCTCAAAATTGAAGGGCTCTAATGTTTTTGGTCTGATACGTTCCACATTCCAGTTGTGAAAAAACTCATGTGATGTTACGCCATACAGAAATGCAGGATTGAAAGTAGCAGTGGGCTGAGAGATCATAGTAGAGTTTCTATGTTCCATTCCGTCTCCTTGTACATAGCTGTTAGCGCTCATGATAAAAGTATATCGACCGGTTTCATAAACCGGGTATTCTCCAAAAACTTCTTTTGCTTCTGCTACAATTTTTTTGGTTTTTTCTGTCAGTTCATCAACCTGCTCATTCGTGGCATCGGCTTCCAAGGCAATACGAATGGTGTAAGACTTACCATCTGTGTTGGATACTTTCCATTCACGAATAATGAGGTCACCTATTTTAGTAGGACTATCCATAAAGTATTGCAGTCCGGGTGCAGTAAAAGTATGAGGACGATCCGTGGGAAATAATTGTGTTGCTACGATGCCTTTATTTTCTGCCGGGAGATCAAAACTGATTTCAATCGGTACTCGATCATATCCTTTGATCCACATAAAAGCTGCCGGCATATTGAAGTGAATACTTTCAGGATCAATACCCGCATAAGTACCATCTGCATGATTCGCAAATAAAGTATAAGTAACAGTAATAGCGCCTTTATGATCCGATACCTCAAATACATCTCCATCTATTCGTTGGATCGTTAGTTTATTTCCCTGTAAATCTGAAGCTATAACATCGTATACATTTTTACCAAATTCATGTGTTGCATATCTGCCAGGGGAAGAACGGCTCATTTTGAAGACAGCCGTTTTTTGTGCAATACCTGTTACAGTCAAACTAATTTTTGCTTCATGATGTACTGCATTCGGGAAAGCAACTTTATAGCTGATTTTTTGCGCAATGCCATCGAACATGCCGGCAATTAGTAAAAGGGATACAATGAATTTTTGTAGCATATAGATGTATTTGAATACTCGCTAAGTTAAATGACTCATTCGATTTAACAGATCATTCTCAAAAGAGAAGGATGAATGGTAAAAAGCTGCTATGTACTGATTGTTAGTGTATTAGATTGCTTTTATTGCTATCAAAAATGGAATCATCAGTCGTTGAAGACTTCATTTAATTGGTGGGGCAGTTTTTTAGGCGTACATTTGCATTCTTAATTTACAATTTACAAATTTACAAATGGACACACAAATTCAGGGAACTGTAAAGTTCTTCAACGAGGAAAAAGGTTTTGGTTTTATTAAGCATGATAACTCCAGCAAAGAAACTTTCGTACATGCTAACGGTCTGATCGATCAGATCGAAGCAAACGATAAAGTTATCTTCGACGTGCAAGAAGGTCGTAAAGGACCTAACGCCGTTAATGTTAAGCGTATCAACTAATTCAAGTATACATCTTAACCTTATGAACCATCCCGCCTAAAGCGGGATGGTTTTTTTATGTATCTACCCGTAGAATGCACGTATGCTTATAGCTTTGGTTATATTTGCTCCTTAAATTAATAGCTATGTCATTGGTGATGCAACAGTTGCAAGAAACAAGTGCTTTTATTCGTGAAAAAGTCTCAGGTAGCGCTAGTATAGGAATTATTCTGGGGAGTGGGTTGGGTAATCTGGCCAATGAAATCATCCCGGAATTTGAAATCGCTTATCATGATATTCCACACTTTCCTGTGAGTACAGTTGAAGGTCACAAGGGTAAACTCATTTTTGGAGAGCTGGGTGGTAAGAAAGTGTGGGTGATGGGTGGTCGTTTTCATTTTTATGAAGGATATACTCCCATGCAGGTAGCTTACCCTGTAAGGGTGATGCGTATGTTAGGTGTAGACACTTTATTACTATCCAATGCAGCCGGAGGTGTGAATCCTGCATTTCATGTTGGGGATTTAATGATTATTAAAGACCATATCAGCTTTTTTACCGTAAATCCGTTATTGGGTAAAAATGAAGATGCGATCGGTACACGTTTCCCTGATATGAGTGAGCCCTATAACAAAGCATTGATCCATATTGTCAAAGAAATAGCTCGTAAGAATAATATCCATGTGCATGAAGGCGTATACACGGGGGTAACGGGTCCAACATTTGAAACAAGAGCGGAATATAAATTAATAAATGTGTTAGGAGGTGATGCTGTTGGTATGAGTACTGTACAAGAAACTATTACAGCGGTTCATTGCGGCATGAAGGTTTTTGCCATGAGTGTCATTACTGACCTGGGTATTCGTGAGGAAGAAAATACCATTACTCATGAAGAGGTATTGCAAGCGGCTACCGATGCAGAACCAAAACTAACCTTGCTGTTCAGAGAGCTGATCCAAACACTATGATTGATTTATTTGATAGTTTTAACTTACCTGCAAGCAGGCTTTACCCTTATTTTGCAGTAGATTCTACCACATGCGTTTAGTGAAAAGACCTTTTTTTGGTTTACTTTTTTTACTCATGAGCTATATGCTGCATGCGCAGACTGGTACTCTTCGTACACGTAATTTGGGTAATCAATCATCTACACAGGGTAATGCTATTGCGTATGACCGTAATGGTAGACCTATGCGCAATTCAGGAGGTAATGACTCTTTGAAGACGCGTAATAGTTTGGCCGACTCTATCACGATCTTCTATCGTTATTTTGATTCTACACGTAACAGAACGATTGATTCCTCTATCAATGACTTTTATACGCGATTTCCATTACCATATCAATACCAGTCTTTAGGGAATTACGGAACTGCTGCACAATCGCTTTTATTTACACCTTTTATGCGGGCTGGTTTTGATGCCGGATTTCATGCGTTTGATATTTACCAATTTACCATTCAGCAGACAAAGTTTTATCAGACTACTCGTCCATATACAGAATTGTCTTATTTGCTGGGTAGCAAAGCAGAGCAATTGATCAATGTGCTGCATACACAGAATCGAAAAGACAATTTCAATTTTTCATTGGAATACCGTTTCAGTAATGCACCCGGCAACGTGAAAAATCAAAATGCTAGTCATAATAATTTCAGGTTCACGTCTCAGTATAAATCTCCGAATAGAAAATATGGACTCTACTTTATTTTCCTTTCCAATAAAGCAGCATCTTCTGAGAATGGAGGTTTGCAGAATGTAAAAAGACTAGATAGTTTATCCTTGAATGATCCTTATGAACTGGAAACAAGGCTTGGTAGGTCAGGTGCAGCCAGTCGAAATCCTTTTAATACTGCAGTAAGTACAGGCAATATCTATAAAGAGTCTACACTATTCATCAGACATTTTTATGATTTTGGTAAAAAGGATTCTTTAGTTACTGATTCTACTACCTATAAGATCTTTTATCCAAGATTTCGTTTGGAACATACGCTACGGTATTCAACCAATAGTTATCAGTTCATAGATAATGCAGTTGATTCTTTGCGATATGAACAATATTTTAATCGTAAGGTACCTGATAGAGTAAATATTGGTTACAACGACCGTTGGACTAGTATTATCAATCAGTTCAGCATGCTAACATTTCCTGATAAGAATAACCAAAGCCAGTTTATAAAAGCAGGAATTGCATTACAGAATCTAAGTGGTCGGTTTGATTCTATATTTCGGAAGAGCACTTATAATATATATGCCTTGGGTGAATATCGTAATCGCACAAAGAATCAGGTCTGGGATATTGAAGCAAGGGGTGAACTGTATTTGAATGGATGGAATGCCGGTGATTATGAAGCTTGGATCAGTATGAAAAGACTACTAGGAAAGAAATTGGGATACTTGAATGTAGGTTTTCACAATGTAAATCGATCTCCATCATTCATTTTTGATCCGCTTAGTCGCTTTCCCATAGATAACCGTACCAATTTCGGCAAAGAAAATATAGTACGTCTTTTTGCGAATTATGAGAACCCCAAAAATGGGTTAAAAATTTCCGGGAACTATTATGTGGTGAATAACTACACTTATTTCGATAGTTTTTTTCATACAAAACAAGAAGCTACATTATTCAATGTGTTTCATGTAAGTCTGGAGAAGAAATTCAAATTATCTCGCTATTGGAATTGGTATACTGAAGTACATGTTCAACAAAAGACCGGTCAGGCTCCGGTTAATATCCCTTCATTACTCACACGAAATCGGATTGCATTTGAAGGTAATTTTTTTACCAATCTTTTTTTATCAACAGGATTGGAAATTCGTTATTACACCCCATATAAGGCAGATGGCTATTCTCCTTTTGTAGGACGTTATTTTTACCAGAATACGGAAACCATCTCAAATCGTCCGGATATCAATTTATTCCTGCATTTCAGAATAAAGAGCTTTAAAGGCTTTGTTCGGTTTGAAAACCTGAATACACTCAATACTAGTAAAGGCTTCGAATTCAGTAAGTTGAATATGGTTTCATCTGTTTATCCATCTTTAGGACTCTGGACCAGGGTAGGCATTTGGTGGAACTTTATCAACTAGTCATTTAACAAAAAAATAGCCGATATTCATCGCTTCTTACTTAATTTTGTCATGTAATGAAACGCGTACTCGTATCCATAATTGCATTGATCTATTTCACTGTCAGCAGTGGAATGGTAATGAGTGTACATTATTGTATGGGTGAAGTCAGCAATATCTAGGTTAATCAAGTTCCTGAAGAGCGTTGTATTTGCGGAATGTCCAAAAAAGAAACTTCATCAAAAGGCTGTTGCAATACAGAATTTACGATGGTGAAGTTGGCCGATACCCACAAAGCTTCTTCTGCCTCTTATGATATACAAACCCCGGTAGCTCTAGTATCTCGTTCCTTGAGTCAACTGGAAGCTCCTTTATACAATACCAGTATAAAAATCTATACAGATATACATGGTCCGCCATTATTATCTGAACAAGATACGTACCTTCTTAACTGTGTTTTCAGAATCTGATACCATTTCCTGTAATGGACTTTTATGCTAGTCAGTGATTAGCATACTCTTTTTATTTTATTGATTATTTCAGATTCCAATCATTTAAATTTTATTATCATGAAAACACAATCTATTTTTTTAAGCATATTATTTTCTTTCATTTCAATTTTTGCTATTGCACAAACCAAATCTCCGGCTGTAAAATCAGAGGAGATCAAAGTTTGGGGTAACTGTGGTATGTGTAAGTCTACCATCGAAAAAGCAGCTAAATCAGGCGGTGCCACTTTTGCGCTGTGGAATGAAGACACCAAAATCCTCAAAGTAAAGTATGCTGCTGCTAAAACTTCGAATGCAAAAATTCAGGAGAAGATAGCTGCTGCAGGCTATGATACCAAGGATCTAACTGCTAATAATGATGCTTATAATAATCTTCATGAGTGTTGTAAATATGAGCGTAAAGGCAATACAGAAACAGTAAAGCATGATAAAGCCTGTTGCAGCGATAAAGAATGCAAATCAGGTAAAGAATGTTGCACCGACAAATGTGCAAAAGACAGCAAAGATTGTTGCGCTAAAACCAAATAATCGAAACACCTAATTTTTATCATGAGCGGATATGTCACTATGAAAAGTAGTGGCATATCCTTGCTACCATAAACATCATTTTATATGAAAAAGATTTTATTCTTATTATTTATATCTTTTGGATTACTTGCGAATGCCCAGTTCACAAAAGCAAACCTGCGTGCGAGTGGACTTACTTGTGCTATGTGCTCTAAAGCAGTGTATAAGTCTTTATCTTCTATTGCTTTTGTAGAAAAGATCAATGTAGACATTCAAAAATCAACTTACGAGATCGTTTTCAAAACGGGTATGGGTGTTGATTTTGATGCATTAAGTCGCGCTGTTGTGGATGCGGGATTTTCTGTTGCTCAATTACAAGTTACATCAGTATTCAATGGGGTAAAAGCAAAAAAAGGATCCCAGATTGAAGTAGATGGTAAGATGATTCAATTCATTAATGGAAATGATCAGTTATTGAATGGGGAAAAGACCTTCAGCATCGTAGATAAAAATTTTGTTTCTGCCAAAGAATTTAAGAAATACAGTGCTTCTGCGGGTAAAACCTATGAATCCGGTTTTGCAGAAGGAAAGCGTGTATATCATGCCATTCTCTAACTGATTTTCACATCTTTAAATTCTTTTATGAAGCAAATATTGATTGCAGTGGGGCTCTTATTATCTTTTTATTTACCCGCACAAGAGCTGTATGTGTTTACAGAGCCTGCCAGTAATATGCCGGCAAAATCAATCGGAGTAAAGCAATCCGGAAAGTGGTTGAATAATGCCATGTCTGGTAGAACTGAAAGCAGACATACTTCAGAAATCATGTTTGGCGTCAATAAAAATTTGATGGTTCATGCCGCTGTTACCTTGTCTGACATGTATAGCAAAAATGTGCGAGTAGAAAGTTATCGGACATATGCTAAATATCGTTTTTTAACGATTGATGGTATGTACAGTCATTTCAGACTGGCAGCTTTCGCTGAAGCATCCAAAAGTCGGAATCGCTCACCTTATGATGAATTGAGTTTGGAAGGGGATCAAAGTGGTGTTCAGGCCGGAATCATTGCCACGCAATTACTCCATAAACTGGCTATTTCAACAACTTTGAGTATGACAGAATCTCTGCAGGAAGGTAGAAATGCACCCGGACCTAAACTGGTTCCATATCGTGCATTCAATTATTCTTTGTCAGCAGGATATTTATTGTTCCCTAAGAAGTATACCAGTTATGAACAAACCAATCTTAACCTGTATATAGAGTTGTTAGGTCAGCGTACCTATGATAAGAAGCGCTATTTTGTTGATCTCGCACCGGCAGCACAATTGATCTTTAACAGTCAAGCCAAATTGAACCTGGGTTATCGTTTTCAGTTAGGTGGCGATATGATGCGAATGGCAGATAAAAGCTGGATGTTGAGTTTTGAGTGGCTTTTCCTGAATGCTTTTAAATAGTCTGAAAAACCTATACAATGGCTATCGGATTTATGTACCTTTATTCGGTGCGTAAAACGGTAGCCATATTATTTACTGCCATCTATCTATTAGGAGCAACAGAAGCCAGTCAACTTTTAAAGTTACCGGTTTTGGTTCAGCATTATTATGAACATAAAGCAGGTAATGCTTCTGTAACGCTCTTTACTTTTCTTCAAATGCATTACTTGGGTAATGATAATGATGATACTGATAACCTCAGAGATGAGGCTTTACCATTCAAGACGATGGACGATTGCTGTGTAATCGCTTCCAATAGTTTACCTCCTCAGAAATTACAGATTATCCATATCGATTTCAATGAAGTGGAACAAGAGTTTACTTTATTGAATGATCCATCCCGATTTTTTATCTCTCCGGAAGATATCTTTCAACCTCCCCGGATCTCTTAAATATTAGAAGACCTAGTATTAGAACAGGGGATACCATTTGCCGTTTACCGATAGCAAAATAGATCTCATAGAGATAAGTGTATCTTAATTGATCAGAAGTTAAAATCAAGCGCATGTTAAATGCCATTATTCATTTCTCAATCAGGAATAAGCTGATAGTAGGTTTGATGGTGCTGGCACTCATGATAGTGGGTGTTATTGAGACCACCAAACTGCCTATTGATGCGGTTCCGGATATTACCAATAATCAGGTATTGGTCATTACTACCGCTCCTAGTTTAGGAGCACCGGATGTAGAGCGATTCATCACAGTGCCTATAGAACAGGCAACACGCAATGTGCCGGGTATCGTAGAACAAAGAAGTTTTTCCAGATTTGGATTGAGCCTGGTAACCATTGTGTTCAATGAACAAACAGATGTGTATTGGGCGAGAACCCAAATCAGTGAACGATTGGCTCAGGTGCGTCAACAAATTCCGGAAGGAATGGGGGTGCCCGAGTTGGGTCCTGTAAGCACAGGATTGGGAGAAATCTTTCAATATGTAGTTAGACCCAAACCGGGTTATGAACAAAAATTCTCTCAAACAGAATTAAGAACCATTCAAGATTGGATCATCAGAAAACAGCTATTAGCAACAGAAGGTATTGCTGATGTGAGCAGCTTTGGTGGACAATTAAAGCAATACGAAGTCTCTGTCCGAACAGATAAGCTTCGAAGTTTGGGAGTGTCTATTAGTGATGTATATGATGCATTACAAAATAATAATCAAAATACCGGCGGTGCCTATATTGAAAAAGGGCCTACTGTTTTATTTATTCGTACCGAAGGGTTGGCTAAAACGATTGAAGACATTCAACAGATTGTTATCAAAAGATCCAATGGTATTCCGGTATTGATAAGAGATGTAGCCGAGGTGAAATTTGGCGCTGCAACACGTTATGGTGCGTTGGCTTATAATACAGATGGGGAAGTTGCAGGTGCGGTGGTAATGATGTTGAAAGGGGAAAATAGTAATAAAGTCATTAGGAATATCAAAGAAAAAATCAAACAAATAGAATCATCACTCCCGGAGGGTGTGATGATTGATCCTTTTCTCGATCGAACGAAAATGGTGAATAATGCCATTGGTACGGTAGAGACCAATTTACTGGAAGGTGCATTGATTGTTGTTTTTGTATTGGTGTTGTTTCTGGGAAATTTCAGAGCAGGCTTTATTGTAGCAACCGTTATTCCGCTCTCGATGTTGTTTGCAATCATTATGATGAATGCATTTGGGGTTAGTGGTAATCTGATGAGCTTGGGGGCACTTGATTTTGGACTCCTTGTGGATGGTGCAGTGATTATTGTAGAAGCCGTCATGCATAAAATGTCGAAGTTGAATGGGGTAGCGATGGGAACCAAGTTGAGTCGAGAACAGATGGATAGAAGTGTGGAAGAATCCAGTGGTAAAATGATGAATGCAGCTGTATTCGGACAAATCATTATCCTGATTGTCTATCTCCCCATTCTTTCTCTACAGGGAATTGAAGGAAAGATGTTCAAACCGATGGCACAAACGGTTTCATTTGCTATACTGGGGGCATTCATTTTATCGCTTACCTATGTTCCTATGATGAGCGCTTTCTTTTTAAGCAGAAAGCAAGGTCATAAAGAAAATATTTCTGATCGGATGATGCAAAGATTACAACAATGGTATAAACCGCTATTGCATAAATCCATGAAAGCGCCCGGTATTATTATTGGTTCGGCAGTGGTATTGTTTGCAGCAGCAGTTGTAGTGCTATCCTCATTAGGTGGTGAATTCATACCCAAGTTGGAAGAAGGTGATTTTGCTGTAGAAACAAGGGTGCTTACAGGATCTTCACTTACGACCACTTTGCAGGAGAGTCAGAAAGCAGTGAAGATTTTATTAAAAGAATTTCCTGAAGTGGAGAAGATCGTCACCAAAGTTGGAACGGGAGAAATTCCGTCAGATCCCATGCCTATCGAATCTGCCGATATGATCATTGTATTGAAAGATAAAAAAGAATGGACAAGTGCTAAAACCTTTGATGAACTGGCGGAGAAAATGGGAGAAAGGGTCGCATCAGTTCCCGGTGTAACTACAGGTTTCCAATATCCCGTACAAATGCGTTTTAATGAGTTGATGACCGGGGCAAGACAGGATGTGGTTTGTAAAATTTTTGGGGATGATCTGGATAGTTTGGCCAGATATGCAGCTGCGGTAGGAGATGTAATCGGAACAGTAGAAGGAGCCAAAGATCTTTTTGTTGAAACAGTAACAGGTATTCCTCAGCTTGTGATATCTTATAACAGAGAAGCCATTGCTCGATACGGTGCGACGATTACAGATGTGAATCGGTCTGTGCAGGCGGCTTATGCGGGCAGTGTTGCCGGACAAATTTTCGAAAATGACAGGCGATTTGATTTGGTGATTCGCTTAAATGAATCGCAGCGTAACAATGTAGAGGAGCTTGGTGATTTGTTGGTAGAACTGCCATCCGGACAGCAAGTGCCACTTAATGTACTTGCTCGTGTAGCTATTGAGGAAGGCCCCTATCAAATACAACGTGAAGATGCACAAAGACGGATCACTATTGGTTTTAATGTTAGGGGGAGAGATGTACAGTCAATTGTGGAGGAGCTGCAAGCCAAAGTAAAAAAGCAAGTTCAATTACCTGCAGGCTATTATGCTACCTATGGAGGTCAGTTTGAAAATCTGCAACAAGCCACCAAACGATTGGCCATAGCGGTGCCTGCGGCTTTATTACTCATTTTTGTGATGTTGTTTTTTGCATTCAGGAAGTTCAAATACTGTTTGTTGATTTTTTCAGCTATTCCATTATCGGCTATTGGAGGGGTATTTGCATTGTGGATTCGTGATATGCCTTTTAGTATTTCTGCAGGAATCGGATTTATCGCATTGTTTGGAGTTGCTGTATTGAATGGAATTGTTTTGATCACAGAAATGAATCGGTTAAAAGCAGAAGATAATTCCTCATCCATACCGGAAGTGATAGCTCAAGCAACAGAAACGAGATTAAGACCTGTTCTTATGACAGCTGCTGTTGCATCACTTGGATTTTTACCAATGGCATTGAGTAACGGCGCAGGAGCGGAAGTGCAAAGACCATTAGCAACGGTTGTAATTGGGGGATTATTATCTGCCACACTACTCACACTTTTTGTATTGCCTTCCTTGTATCTTTTATTTGAAAAGAAAAAGATTCAAATACCTATGAAACCTTTACTTGTTATTGTAATGATGTTGTCGACATGGTCTTTACAGGCGCAACCGATGAAACTCGAAAAATTGTTAGCATTGGTGAAAGAAAAGTCGCCCATCTTGAAAGTGGGTCAACTTCAGGAAAAATATTATACTGCACTGAAAGGAACTGCCAAGGATATTCCCAAAACACAGTTGATCACGGAATTGGGTAATTACAACAGCTTCAATTTTGATTCTCGTGTTTCGATTTTACAGCCTTTTTCAGCAGGTATGGTATATCGAAAACAAGAGTTGGTATTAAATAGCTATTTGAATACTGCTGAAGCGAATACGGTCATACAACAACAGGTATTGGAAAAAATGATCCGTCAATTATACCTGGAATTACAATACCTGATGGCAAAGAAAAAAATACTAGAACGTGCCGATAGTGTTTATGGAAGCTTTCAAAGAGTAGCCCAGCTTCGTTTTGAAAAGGGAGAATCCAATTTGTTAGAGAAAACGACATTGGATAATCAAGTGATGCAAAATCGACAAATATTGTTGATGAATCTATCGGATACTAAAGCCATTCAATTGGAAATCGCTCTTTTATTACAAGATACCATCTCTATTGTTCCGGCTGAAGAGCTTGTAACGGATCAACAGTTATATGATACAGCCTTGTTACAACAACATCCTGAACTTCAATATTACAAAGCTCAGGAGCAACAGGCAGAGGCTGAAACCCAGCTGGCTAAAGCAAAACTGAAACCAGAATGGCTGATTGGGTATAATAACCAGTCATTAATGGGATGGATGGAATATAAAAACAGATCGGAACGTTTCTTTACAGCGGGAGATCGCTTTTCTTCAGTGACTTTGGGAATGTCTATTCCTTTTTTCAATAAAGCACAAAAAGCAAAGGTAGAAGCAGCGAATGTTCAGGAAAAGGTGAATCGGGCAAATACAGATATTGCTGCATTGCGTTTAAAGACTCAATTGCAACAGGCATTACAGCATAGAGATAAGTTTAATTCATCCTTGACTTATTTTAAAAACAGTGCCTTGCCACAATCCAATATCATTATACAGACTGCCAATCTAAACTACAAAAACGGGCAGATCAGTTATATTGAATGGGCTACATTGGTGAATCAGGCTTTAGGTATTCAAATGCAATATGCCGATACACAAAGAGATCATCAGTTGAATGAAATTCAGCTGGATTATTTATTACAAAAGAATTGACAAGCTATTATATGAAAAAATATATGCTAAGTATCGCTATGGTGGTATTACTATCATGCGGAACAAAAGAAGAGGCTGCAACTGAGGTTGTAAAAGAAGAAAAGCAGGAGACTATGGTAGAACTCAATGCAGAGCAACTAAAAAATGCCGGCATTACTATTGGCTATCCTGCTGAAATGGATATGCATAGTACCATCAAAGTGAATGGTGTTGTTGATGTGCCTCCACAAGGTATGGTTTCTGTGAGTTTTCCACTAGGTGGCTATTTGAAAAGTTCTCATCTACTTCCGGGAATGGGAGTAAAAAAAGGGGAAGTCATAGCCATACTGGAAGATCAGAGTTACGTGCAGTTACAGCAGGATTACTTAATGGCAAAAGCAAAAATGGAATTTCTCAATACTGATCTTTCTCGTCAAAAAGAGCTGAGTGAACAAGATGCGGCAAGTAAGAAAACCTATCAACAAGCATCATCTGATTTTAAGATTCAACAGGTATTGATACGATCTTTAGAAGAGAAGCTAAAGATCGTAGGTATCGATCCGGAGAAATTATCAGTCAATACTATTACGCGAACCATTAGTTTAAGATCTCCTATCAATGGATATGTCACAAAAGTGAATGTAAACATTGGGAAGTACGTGAATCCGGCAGATGTATTGTTTGAGTTGGTAGATCCCGATGATATTCATGCAGCGCTTACTGTTTTTGAAAAAGATATCATGCAGATCAAAAAAGGAATGCGCGCAAGTGTTACGCTTGCGGATAAACCCGGAAAAAAATATGAAGTGGATGTTATTCTGGTAACCAGAAATGTAGATGAGAATAGAGGTGGGTTGGTACATTGTCATTTTGAAAATGCCAATCATGAGTTGTTGCCGGGTATGTTCTTGAATGGAAGTTTTGAATTGGATAATAAGAAAGCCATCGCTGTTCCGGAATCATCAGTTGTTCGTTATCAAAGTAAACCTTACATTTTTATTGTAAAAGACTCCAGTCGATTTGAAATGATGGAGGTGGAGATAGGTATTGTTGATCGGCAAATGGTTGAGTTGAAGACCAAGGAAAATATCGATTGGAGACAACAAAAAGTAGTACTCAAGAATGCCTATAGTTTATTGGGTAAGTTGAAAAATAAAATGGAAGACGATTAATGGTGTTGACTCAATAGATATTTCCATGGGATGACAAAGGGGAGCATCAAAACCCATACAACATAAAATACAGCCATACCTCCCGGGTATGGCTTGTTGTTTTGTATGGCGGGTAAGCAAACAAATAGTAGCCAACAAGATTTATAGATCAGTTGTAATAATAAAACCGCTGAAAATTGAATCGGATAAAAGAAACCGAATATGGATAAGATTGCAATTGATAACCAAAGTGCTCCGGTTAGTGGTATCACCGGAGTGACTGAATAAGCATCTGAAAATACAGTTCTAGCTGCATATGATGGGAGGAATAGGGAGGATATGCCAATCCATCCTGCTACCATGATGTTTGCCAAATATATAAGACGCATACAAGAATAGTAACAACTATCTCGCAAACTGGTTTAGAAGCGTATAAATTAATTAGATGCTGTTCTTTTTTTACTAATGGCGATCATGAGAAGGAATAATCCATAAAATACAGCACCTACACCCAAACAATTCATCAAAGTTTGTTGGTATCCTAATTTAATGACATTGACAAAAGGGTAGGGATAGGTATGTGTAATAGTGCCTCTAATTAATGTGTAAATAAGGTATGCAAGCGGATAATATAACCATGGCAATGCATCGCTCCATTCAAGTTTTTTTCTGTCTGTAAAAAATAACCAATAAATAAGAAAATATACAGGAATAAAACTGTGTAATAACTCATCTGCAACCATGCCCCATCCGGTAACAGGCCAGATACCTCTTAATAATACATTATAAATAATGCCTACCACTATAATATAAACAGTGATTGCTGTGGTGGTACTGAATTTTTTAAAGAACAGTCCTATTTTTGTTAAAGGGAATAGCCATAAGTATGTAAAATAAATGGCTACAAGACTATTGGTAAGTATGGTAAAATAGCTGAAGAAACGAATAATAGTATGAAGAATAGAAACTTCTCTTGCATTCAAGGTAACCCATAGCTGTAAGCCAACAGCTAAAATGCTAATGAGGCTACCAAACATGTAGATGCCACTATTAGATTTTTTTTCTTTCATGTACGCATAAGTTATTACTAAATATACGTTTTTGAAAGAAATGAATACTTATTTGAGGAATAGCGTATGCGGTATCACTAAAAATATCTAACAGATTAATGACTAACAATCTTTAGTCCAACGATAGAAGCAATCAATGTGGTGATGAAAAAAAAAGTCTCCAAAAATCTGCAGGTTCTTTAAAGAAGAGAATACCTATGATAACAGTTCCAACCGCTCCAATACCTGTCCATACGGCATAAGCTGTACCGATAGGCAATTCTTGTGTGGCTTTTATAAGCAATAACATACTGATCGTTAAACAAACTAAAAAGCCACTATACCAGCCAATGGCAGTCATGCCCATGCTAAGTCTGGCCTTACCCAAACAAGCGGCAAACCCCACTTCAAATAAACCTGCTATGACAAGGATGATCCAACTCATGCATTTATATAATTTTCCAGTTGTTCTTCAACTTGATAAAACCCGGCCAATTTTCGAATAACGGCTTCAACAACTGCATCCGGACAACTGGCTCCACTGGTCATTAAAACACGAAGCGGTTTCTTTTCAGGTAGATAGTTATGTATGGATATTAATTCCTTTGTTCTCCAATTGCGGTGCAGAATTTCTCGTTGATCAATCAATTTATCTGCGGCATCAATAAAATAAGTTGTCAGCTTTTCTTCACACAGTTCTACTAAGTGGGAAGAGTTGCTGCTATTATATCCACCAATCACAATGGCAATATCAGCCTCTGTATCTGCAAGCATGCCTGTTACTGCGGTCTGATTATCGTTAGTAGCATAACAAAGAGTGTCTCTGGTATCTGCAAAACGATCTGCTATATTACCGGCAGTTAATTGGTAATGACGAATGAACACACTTTTTAAATAATCGGATATAGCTTGGGTATCAGTGGCGAGTTGCGTTGTTTGGTTAACGACTCCTATCTTTTGTAAATCTTTTGTAATATCAAATCCTTCCGAATAGCGGCCTTTGAACTCATGGTAAAATTCGGTAGAGGGTTTTTCACCCGTAATATATTTCGCCAGTTCAATGGTTTCTGCCATATCATTGACCACTACTGTAGGGGTATGGTAAGAAGCATGCGAAAAAGTGGCTCTGGTTTCTTCATGTTGTGGTTTGCCATGCACCACAATACTGTACCCTTTCTTGGCGATCTGCTCACTTCGGTTCCATACTTTTTCAACAAATGGACAAGTCGTATTGTATTTTTCAGTGGGTATTCCTTTTGCTTCTAAAATGGCTTCTATTTCGAGTGTGGTTCCAAATGCGGGAATAATGACCACATCATCCTTGGTAAGCGTATCGAAAGAGATCAGCTCTTGTCCCTTGGTGTCTTGCAAAAATTGAACACCTTTTGATAGAAGGTCTGCATTTACTTGTGGGTTATGAATCATTTCACTCAATAAAAAAATTCTCTTACCCGGATTTTCATCAATGGTTCTGAAAGCAATTTCAATAGCATTTTCAACACCATAACAAAACCCAAAATGACGTGCTAAATAGATTTGCAAGTCACCAAGATCTAATAATGTAGGGGAGAAATCTTTTTTTAATTTATCCTGCTCTTTTCTTCTCTGCTTAATGTTCCCAATCAAAGGGCTCCGGTATTCACCGGGTACATTGAACTGCTTCATGTAGCAAAGATAGGGATAGCAAATGGCTGATAGTCCATAGTTAATGGTAATCTTCTATGGACTATTTGCTATCGACTGATGACTTTAAACAAATTCTCCCTATCTTCCAATCACCAAAACTAACTGTTGCGCATGTCAAACCATATGTTTTTACAGGCCTGTCTTATCGTGAGCGGAGGTGTCATAATCGGTGCCACGCCCAAAGAGAAAACCATCTTTACTGCCATCACGAGATCTGTTCAACGAAATCAAAAAAACTGGATCCATTTGTTCAATGGTACTTCCTTAAAAGGATGGAGGACTTTCCAAAATAAACCTTCTGATTCATGGTTGGTACAAGAAGGTGTCTTGTATTGTAAAGGTAACCAAGCACCCAATCAACAACGTGCTGACCTGATTACTGAAGAACAATTTGAGAATTTCGAATTGTCATTAGAGTGGAAAATTGCTGCCGGTGCTAACAGTGGGATTTTATATCTGGTATCTGAAAAATATTCGGCAACCCATCATAGCGGTCCTGAATACCAATTAATAGATGATATAGGTTATCCCGCACAACTGGATGATTGGCAAAAAACAGGGGCCAATTATGCGATGAATGTTCCTGCTTCAGATGCTACTAAACCTGCCGGTGAATGGAATAGTACCCGAATCATTGTAAACCAAGGTCATGTTGAACATTGGCTAAATGGAAAAAAGGTTGTTGCCTATCAATTATGGGACGAAAATTGGCAACAAAACAAAGCCAATGGCAAATGGAAAGATATGGATAGCTACGGCAGCGTAAAATCCGGTCATATCGCACTACAAGACCATGGCGGGGAAGCATGGTTTAGAGAGATTAAGATTAGAAGGATATAGGTTAAGTCAAAAGTGAAAGGTGAAAGGTGAAA
>CAYMQQ010000001.1:0-211238 GCA_964392685.1 uncultured Sediminibacterium sp. | reverse complement strand
CAGCCTTGGGCTCAGCCTTGGGCTCAGCCTTGGGCTCAGCCTTGGGCTCAGCCTTGGGCTCAGCCTTCTTCTCTTCAGCCTTGGGCTGCTCACTCCGGGTATTCACCTTGTCCAGCTCGGCCTGCTGCTCGGGGGTTAGAGTAGTCATGTTTGTGGTATCAATGAGGTTGAGGATTGAGGGCGTAATTGACTACGACCTCGTCAAGCTATTATACCATCTTTTCCATACTCCATTGATGGGGGGTGGCGTCTTAAAAATGCCCCTTTTTGCCAAAAGCTCGTAAAAGGTCATCAATATACCCTGAGCCATTAATCCCTTTTTCTTTCAAATACTTCTTCCATTCGGCAATAAATATTGGGCGAGTACGATGTGTCACAGTTCCATTAAATGGAGGACCGCTCACCAACTGCTCGATTTTCTTTTTTAGCTCTTCGCTCAGCTCTTTATTCATCAGGCGATTATGTCACGAGCTAAAAATAAGGCAAGAAAGAGTTGAGCGGGCACCATTGAAAAAATGGCTCTATGACTGGAACCTCTAGCCTGTACACAGACTTACGGCCCGCTCCTTTTATGGAGATTGGTGTAGTAAAACAACCAATCTCCCGCGTACAAAAGAACATACACCTGGTGTATACACACCCCGCAGGCTTTTACAGCGGACTTCGGCAACATATCGTTGTGCCAAGCGACCGAAGAATTACTTCGATTTACAACTGTACCAAAAGAAAAACCCCGCTTTGTGGGCGGGGTTGATTAAAATCCTGAGAAATTATACAACCCGCCTGAATGAATCCTGTGCACCTACTAACCATTTAGCTGGTAGGCACTCATACGCCAGTGCCCCCGAGGAGATCCCAGCGGTGGCTGGCGTTTGCGTATTTGCAAATTTCTTATGCATGGTGTTTAAACCTTAGCTAATATGAGTAGGATTGTCAACTTTTTTCCTTACCAGAATCGAGCGTTTTATAAAAGGATAGGATTGAAAACTCACTGCCTCGTCTGGAATAAGATTAAAGGGCGAACGTTCCATATCCAATTTCCGAAATCCACCAAGTAAACAGTCCGTGTTGTCCGCTTGGCTGATATCATTAGTTATCAGCAACAGCGGAACATTTTTTACTCGCTCCAAAATATCTAAAATCAAAGCATTTGGTAAATGCTGAAACACGTCTTTTATGATAACCAGGTCGTAATCTGTCGGAGCGATTGTGAGCGTCTCTAGCGTACCACATCGGAATCTGATATTCGACGCTAGGTTCAGCGATTCATTCTTTTCGATCACTGAGGGGACTGCATCAATCCCCAGATAATCGATCCCAGTCCAAGTTATTTGCAACAAGTGTTCCCAAATACCACAACCTATGTCCAAGACACACCTTACTTCAAACTTGTTCAGCACTGTAGCTAAATACGTAACATATGCTTTGGTGTACTTTACCGCAGAGCCGTGCCCGCTGGTGTCTTTCCGCCCCCAGACATTTCTAGTGTAAACGTCAGTAAATGCTTTTGTTATTTCATTCATGCAAGAAGCCAATCTTTAGCAATGTACTACGGAGTTTCTGATGTGAATTACTCCATGAATATTCGGCAGCACGTTTTGCTGCGACCTTACCCATAGCCTTCGCTTTATCAACATTTTGATATATCCAACGCAGGTTACTCACAAGTTCTTCATCGTCAACCTCAGCCCAATGCCCACCAACCGTAAATTCATCTTTGGCGTAATAACCACGGCAAGGTACAAGACGAAAGTCTAACGGGAATCCGACGGAAGCGTCGAAGTATTCACGCATCCCACCAAAAGCTGGAGCCAGTACCGCTCTCCCAACACCCATAGCTTGATGGGGCATCAATCCCCAACCTTCTGCATAAGAAGTTGATACGTAGACAGTAAGCGAGCTGTACCAAGCTGCCATTTCATTTAGCGACAAAAACCTGTCACATAGTTCAATTCTAGAATCATCGACTTTAGGCTTGATGTCTCCTGGCATTACCTTCAGCCGAAGCCGCACATCTTTCTCTCTAGGAAACGCGACCAAGAAGCTTGTTATGAGTTGGGTTAAATTCTTACGCTCGCCTCCTAGGGATATTCTACCTCCAGCACCAAAAACACAAAGACCGTCATTGCATGGTTCTCTGTAGCTGTACACTTCAGTGTCTATCCCCAAAGGATTAATACTAATTTTTGTGTTCACCCCACAAGCATTAAACACATCGGCATTCCAACTGCATGGTACGACCACATGGTCCGCAGTATTTAACATGTCGACAATTGCTTTTGAAACACGACTGTTCTCCCACATCGTGAAATGCACTTTCATGCCGGTCGTCTTCGGAAACTCTTCGTATGGTAGTGCGAGGAGTAGAGTATTCTGGTTTGTTATTGCACTTTGTCCCATCGCCTGGGGCACAATCGCCGGAATAGCTTCAGCAGCCACCCTAAACCCGGCGTCTCTGAAATCACAAGTTATCGGGCGTAAATCAACAGAGTAACCAAACTTGACAAAATCTTGTAATAGCCTCAACCCATGTAACCCATAGCCAAGATGATTGCCGATATAACTACGTAGAATAAAGCCTTGCATAAGCACCCAGAGTCTAACCTAACACGACCATTCTTCCAAGAAAGTAGTCTTGGCTAAAAAAAGGCGCCAGGGCGCCTTTAAATTTTGCACACTACGCCAAGAGTCTAACCTTCCTTGTCGTACACCCTCCACAATTTTTCCAGCTCCGGCCAGCAGCGAAGATCTTCTTCCAAGATAAGTGGACATGTAATCAAAAAGTCTTGCAGCTTTTTGGAGCCGAAAACTAGGCTGATCGGCGTTAGGGCCGCCTTTAGTGTTCGATCCCAAACGGCTCTGACCAAAAGACGATGTGTTGTTGGCTTGGGAGTGCTGGTGCTCCCTGTTGCAACTGGGAGCCACACGTCATAAATCAACACCGATTGAAAATTGGTCAGGGCGACGAGGAGGCAACGACGCAGATTTTCCAACAGCACTTCTTTGACCGGAGGCGTGGGGTAGTTGAATAGCTCGTCCAACTGCTGCGCGCGGGCGATGATGACGGTTCGGCAAAATTGCTCGAATGTCAGGATACGTACACGTTGGGTAGTCATTGGATTAGTTGGTTGATGGATCGTTGATTGGTCGGAGGGTCCGTTCCAGTAGAATTACAGTTTGCTGTAGTCTGATTTGCTGAGCTTGCAGCTCGTCTGCACAAGCGATGAATTCGCCTGTAACTGTCTTAACAAGAATAACGCGGCTCATCTACTATTATACCAACAATTCCATTATGTACTCACCTAGGGGATATTTTAACCTTGAGCTTTAAAAAGCGACTAAGGCATAATGGAGAGTATGAGAACTTGGCTGACTTCTTTAGTGGTAAGTCTATTGGCATTAGGCCTTTCCGGATGCTCACTCTTGTCTCCAGGAAAAAAAGAGTTCTTTCAAAAAACGGTTCCAACATTTCCTGAGAGAGTGGAAATCGTAGAAAAACAAAAACAAGCTGCCCAACTCATTGTCTCAAAAGTGAATCAAGCTTATGATGCTGGACTTGCCTCCGAAACAACAAACAGCGTGATGCAGCCATTGCATGAGGCTCGTGACGTTGCTCAACCTCTGGCGACCTCATTGGGGGCTCCTGAAAAGCCTTACAAGGGGGGCACTACCAACTTTGTTACACAATTTTACAAGCTAGAGGCGAAATATGACGCTGCTTTGGAGAAACTGGCCGACAAACTAGGAGAATTTGATGGCAAAAAGATCGAAGGTACTGGATTAATCCAAATGGGATACTTCACTTGGCTGCTTGTACTGGTCGGTATAGTTGCATTGCTCTGGTTTGTACTTAAAATGGTAGCAATATTCAACCCACCTGTCGCAGTCGGAATGTCCGTTGCGTCGGCTGGAGCAAATTTATTGCGGAGAGGCTTCGGTGAGGTTATCGAAGCAGGGGAAGCATTTAAAAATGCAGTAAAAGCGAAGATAGATTCGCCAGAAGTTCAACAAAAAGTGCTAGAATTGTTCAGAAACGAGCAGGAGAAGCGACAAAGCCGTGATGTGCAGCACGTTATCAAACAGCTCACCAAAGATTCAAAGCTCACCGAAGCCATAAAACAAACCTAACAACATGTCTCGCGCACCCAACCATCCGCATCCGCCATCTTCTGAAGAACCTTCGGATCCTACCCAACTTTTAGACGGGTTAAGACTAAAGGTTTTTGCCGGATTCGTTGGCGTTTTAATGCTGATGTATTCCTTTTTCGGCAGTATTTATCGAGTGCCGATGCAACTGGAGCAGCAACAGAAAGAAATTGCTGCTGTTTTTGTCATAAATGAGAAGGTAAACGACCGGATTGTCGCTCTAGAACGAGTCATCGCCACAAAAGAAGACCTGTTTGCTGAAATTGTGCGGTCCAGGGCGCGAATTGAAGTACTGGAACGAGCAGAAGCGTCTAGAGTAAGTATGCAACAGCAGCTGGACCGGCTCGAAACCGTCACAAGAGAGTTGACTAAGATCCTTGACAATACTTCTGCTCGATTGACAGAATTAAGTATAAACGTAGTAACTCTAAAAGAAGCAGCGGTCGAAACCCGGCGAGCGATCGAAGAGCTCAAGAGGAAATAATTGTGAATCGATTTTGGCTATTCTTACAAAAATGGGCATTTCCTATACTCATCGCTAGTACTTATTGGCTATTCGACGCGTTCGTTGACCACTGCAACCCAGTGGCGATCGAGAAAAGCACACTATTTCAAGCCGTTTTTCCAACAATATTTTCAACTGAATTGGTCTTTCGTGGTGTAATGTCTATACTTTGTGGTTGGAGTATACTCTATCTTGAGAAAATACTCGCCAAAATCAAACAACTGGAACATTTACTCTATTTGAATGAGTATGCAGTTGAACGGACGAATGCTTTCGCATTAATCTGGACGACGGCCTCTGGATCAATCACTAAAGTAAACCGTTATGCCGCTTCCAGGTTGGGCTATACTAAACAAGAGCTGCTAGCAAAGACTATTTTTGATATAACTCCTGATCATACCCCCACAAAATGGCAGGACCTGCTCGAAAAGCTAAAAAAAGACAAAAGTTTAGTGTACTTTACACAACAGCGCCGAAAAGACGGAAGTCTCGTCGACGCTGTTGTGTATTTACAATATCTTTGGACAAAAAACGAGCACTATCAGTTCGCTTTTGTGTGTGATACTTTCCATTGCCCTTCAATGGACGGGGATCACACTAAAACTACACCGTGCGGTCGTCCTGCTCTCCCATCTGCCACTCAAATCCTCGCCTCCTAGTATGAGGCTTTTCCGATTTTGGGTGGTGTTTAGGTTTTTTGTAGAAGCCTTTTCCTGACCAATCGTCGTTTGCTTTACGTGACTTATGCCGGAACTTCTCAAAATTCTCGCTACTCACACCAACAGTATAGCAGAGGTTTCCGTAAACTCAAGGTCGTCCTATGCTGCCTTCGCCGGTTCTTTCTTCGGCATAGCTTTAAGAGCACGTTGTTGCACATATGCCGGGCTCGTTAACTCGCTAACCGTAGAGCCAGTGAGGTCTAGCCCACGACCTGGCTCCTGTGAAAAATACGTCTTGCGCAAAAGCGCCTCTTCATCAGGGGAGCACGAACGAAGTGCCGTGCGGTACTGATTCGAAGCGGCGAGCATGACCGTGTACGCAGCAGAGATACCCCCAGGGTCCCTATTAACGCTTACAACGTTTCCTCTAGCGATGCCAAGTGTGTCAGCTGCACGTTCGGCAGCGATGTTCGCGCCAATAAAGGTAATAACCCAATGATTGTCGTTTTGAAGTTGCTGTATCAATTCACGTAATGAAACTTGATTCCACTTATCGCTATCAATACCGCTGTCCTCGCCATCTGTCATGATCGTAACAATCACTGATTCGGATTTGCTTCGCTCAGGGCCAAGAGCTTGCGCAAGCTCTTCGAGCACTTCCCCTACCGTCGCATAAAGCCGTGTAGTACCGCGCGGATCGTACTCTTGCTCTGTAATTTCCTGTAGCTGTGTGGACGGAGCCCTGGAGAAAAGCACGGACTTCGTGCCATTAAAAAAGACCAGAGTCACGGTGTTTTGCTGCTCCGGGAACTCCTTCTCGGCTTGTCTTAAGCCTTGAACCTGCTCGTTAAATCCGACGATTGTTTGCGTACGTTGCTTGTCCATGGACCCACTGGCGTCCAGGATAAAAACATGGTGAATCACCCGGGCGGGAGGCAATGCGGCGTCTGCGGACACACCTGGGATATGAATATGAGGAAGTACTTCGTTATTTGACATAATTATTTTGCATTTTGCTTTTCTCGTGCGGTCTTTCGATTTTCTTCTATTTCGTGAAGTTTTGCTAGTTCGTTAACCGATACAACCTGTATTTTCTGTTTTAGCCAATACTGTACAAACCGGTTGAACTTATCGTTGTCCGTCATCCAGTTCTTCAACTCATCAGGTAACTTGGTCTTCCAATCGGGGTAAAATCGACGTACATAAGCTGCTGCTGTCTGCAAGGCACGTTCACGACTAGTAAACAGTATTGTTTCACCCATTCTTAACGGTTGCCCTTCATGTAAAAGCAAGAACGACGTATCTTGCTCCATAACTGGGATAAGTTTCGACAAGTGCTCCATCATGATATGGAGCTGTTTTACATTGGGAATAAATGGTCGCGGTGCAGCAAGAAAGGTCAGTTCCACTCGTCGAGAACCATCGACCTTTACCTGTATGGTATTGTCTGTGTGCCCAAACCGGACTGGGTCATCCTGCCCCCGTGGGCCGGTTACAACCCAACCAGCAAAGTCCGCTGTTTGCACAACCTGGTCGTACAACGGGTCCTTGAGATAGTCGACTACCTTATCGACAGTCGAAAATGTTACATCTATACCTTCAGGAAAAGTCAATCGTCCAGGTACTGAGGTGTAGGTTTTACCGTTTATGTCTGGAACGGAAGAATATACGATAATACCATCGTGGTGCTTCTTGTTTAAAACAAAATTAACATCGTGCAGCTTTCGTTTACGAGGGCGAAGGGTCACCCGGGTGTCTTCTCCAAACGACGTAGTAAAAAAGCCAACGCCGAGCAACACATTGTCATCATTAACAGCCTCCAATACGAGACCTTCATTCTCTGCTTGATAACTTATGGTGTACTCGACGTCTTTTCGAAGCCTGAGAACCGTTGGAGCAATTATTTTCTCAGCTTGACCCTTGTCTAAAGGTGAACAGGTTAACGTAACATTTTGTAACTCTTTTGCGTCTGATACTCCCCCAAGAGTTATTCTAACACGCAATAATTCTTCCTTCGGGACGTCAGATTTTTTACTCATAGTTAACTAATTTCCAATGATAACGGGAGCTATCTGTGTACGCTCGCCCTGCGCTACTAGCACAGGGGAAGTCCAAAGTATGCCTTGATTGGCCAATTCCTCTCGAACCGCACTTCGAAACTTTTTATTAGTACGGAGAAGGTTTAATGCGTCGTTGATCAAACCCTGTTCCTCGTTCGGGCGATTTCGCATTTGCGCATATGGTACATTGTAGTAGACCCAGTTGGTTAGTAAATTGTAAAATCCGACCGTGGCACTGCTTTTTGAACCATAGACAGTTCCGGCAAATAACGGGACGCCATTTCTGCGATAAAAAATGCCAGTACCGTCATCGGAGGGCGGGGTCATACCTAGCCGTTCGATACGCTGTTGTACGTGGCGTAATATAAGCTCCTGGGCCACGAGTTCACGTGGCCGATCATCTTGCGGATTAACTACCGATTCGTTCATAACTTAAGTTGCAATAATTGCTTCCTGAGGAGCTGACTCGACTGCCGTGATAGCTGCCCGACGAATCGTTAACCATCCTCGTTGTTCCAGCGACTGCATGAGTTGCTTACGCAATTTGGTATTTTTTTGAATTGCCTCAATCAGCTCATCGTATCTTGCATCCGGCTGACACGGAGCTATATGCATATACCGTTGTACGGTTTCAAATAACACACGCGTAGCATCGCCTCGTTTTAAGTAAATCGCAGATACTGCAACCTCGGGAACCCCGGGTACGCCACCCAAAAAAACCGCCCAGCCCTCATTAGCCTTGCGGGCGGCTAGATTCCAATAGCGGGTCTCGGCTGTATCAAGAGATCGCCCCTCCTCGATACAACGTAAGGCTGTATCAAGCAGGGACTCTGCTTGGTCAGCAGGCGATAAGTTTATCTTTGGCATGGCTGGATATACAGTAATTCTTGTTGAATCGCTGAGTCAAGGAGTTGTCGGCGTGTCTCCAGGTCGATCCGCTCCGATGGCGCGAGCCCATGACGCTCTATGATACCGTTAATAAGCTGTAACGCAGCCGATTTTACAGCGGCGCGTGACGCGTAAACTCGATTCCCATACATACGCCTTCCAACGTATAATGCGTATTGGACTGGCTTCGTTTCGGCCAGCTCCCCAGCCCTGCGCAACGCTTGGTGAAATACCGTGGTTAGGCCTGGCTGCGTCTCTTGTTTACTTCTGGACGTCTTCATTTCGCTCCTCCTTTGTAGCACCCGTTGGCGTTTCGATGATCTGTACAGTCAATCCACCCGGAGGCAGAAGCAAGGTCGCCGTTTCTTCTTGTCGTCCCCTCTCTTCCTCTTCTCTTCGTCTAACCTCTTTTCCCCAAAGAACTGCCGTACTGAGACAATAGGCGATAACACCACTAAAAACGAGAGTTCCAATAAATCCGAGCAATTCAGTGTTCATAACTAAATACCGATCCCTTCCGAAGCAGACGGAGTTGCGTCTGTTGGTTCTACCGTCTCCTGGTTGTTCCCATAAAAGATTTCCAGAAAATTAGGATGATCCTGAAGGGCCCAGCCTCGCAAGGTCTGCCGAATGTGGTTGATCATGGAGTCATCGTTAAAAAACAGTGTTAGTTGGCCTGGTGCCTTTTGTTCGATTGAATATAAGACAACCAACTTCGCTTTGGCGTCCGACGGTGGAGCTGGCTCTTGCTCGGGTGAAGTAGGGCCTGGTTGAATATCCGGAGCACTTACAGGCATTAACGAAATAGAGATAAGTCGTTCTCTCGGAATAAAATGCACAAATCCGGCGATGTCACTAAAAGCTAACATGTCAAATGATCCTTATTGTAACTGTCTTGGAAACGAATAACTCGTAGTTTCTTCACGAGGTGTATCATGCCTGCCCATGGTCGGTTTATCAAGTGCTATCGCAACGGCGATGTTAGGTTTGTCTAATCGACGCCAGTCTTTCTTACTCTTTCCAGGCGCTGTTTTTGCTGGCGCCGTGTGTGGCAACTTCTCGCGGACTTTAGGTTTACCAAAGACTAAGAACGCATAGAGCAAGAGTACGGCTACCCAAAGTGTACCGGATAACGCCTCGAACGTCATTTTTTCACTATGTTGACGTATCTCCAGACTTCATGGGTCGGGTCTGGAAATGCAGCAGATAAAAATTGGGCCAGAGAATGCCGCTTGGTTACAGTTATGCGTTGCCCGACTATTGTACAAGGCCCAAAAGGGGCGAACGCCGCGTCACCAGGCTCCCCAGTACCTTGCATTTCTCTAAGCACTAACGCGCGTGTCTCTTCGGTATATTCATCGTAGAGTATTGTTGGATTGATACGAATCAACCGAAGCAGCTTCATCAATATTTGGCCCAGATAATAAAGCTCATACCAGTCAGCACGTAGAACAAAGGCCTCTATAATATCCAAGATTAACTTGCCAGGATAATTCGTCCGAAGCTTTTTATTCTTTAACTCAAAACGGCGCATTGCCTGAATCTGCCGAGGGTTCAACCCCTGCTCTTTTTGTATGATTGTATCGCTCATTGATGTGAGAGGACTTTTGACATGACCGGTGTCATGCCGCCCATAGCTTCGAACCGTTTTTGAAACGCTTCATGCTCTGGCGACCCAGTTTTAAAATATGGATGACCAGTCGGCGCAAATCGTTGTAGCCAACACAGTTCGTAGTGAGTTAACTTATTAATATGCCGCAAGGCCGACTCGGTGTTCGTGGTGGTCATCGGTAAGGCCGAGCTCGTAATTCCTAGAGTTACGGAAGCTGCGGTAATTTCTTCTGGGTCTCGATTCATAGGTTTAACACTTAAAGCTAAAATAACAGAATATTGTGCCGAACGAGCACAGCTGTCCCTGGAGTTCTTCTGGGGACAGCTGTGCTACAACGCTGCTCTGCTAGTAGCTGGGCGCCGACGCCGCGGCCAAGTAATTCAAGTAGAACTTTTCGGCTCGCTGGAGCACCTCGCTCCACTCGGAGCGGGGCCGCCGGTCATTCACACCGCCCCAGTAGGGGACGTGGTGCAAGTAGCACCACGCTGCGTTATATTTACCGTAAGGTCTCTGTGCCGTCTCCACACGGTCGTGCTGCCACGACCAGATACTGTGGCGGATGGCGCGGAGGTCTTCGCTATCAATCTCAAGTTCCACCGACGGGGCGGTGATGGCCACGTAGGCCGCGTCGCCCCAACCTACGTGGAACTCGGCGCCGGGGCCAGTAAACCCGAATTGGGTCTCGGGTTTACTTCCATAATTCGTAGTCCAGGCTACCATGATCTCCCCGGTGTAGAGAATCTCAATAGCGGAGAAGTACCGACTCAGTTGTGCTTTAACTTTGATATTCATGGTCGTGATAGAGGTTGCTTGAACAACCTTTTGCTAACCTGTTATACCGTGTTTTTAGCCTATCAACATAGGCGGGTTATTCTCAACCCGCCCGTAACCAAGCCGGTCCACCATACGCTCAATAATGCGGAAGGCCTGTAATTCTCCACCAGCGGCACGAGCAGCGTTCCACGTCTTACGAATCTCGTCGGCTACCCATACCGGAACAGGTTCGCGAGAGGCGTTCTGCTCCTCCACAAGGTCAATTTCCATGTTACCAGTTTTTGAATCAAACACCAAGATTGGTACCTTGACTGTACCGGTACCCGAAGGCACAATATTACTGTCCACAGGTTTCTCAACCTTGCGAGCCCGTGAGAAGATGCTAGGGATCCGGCGTCGTATTGTCTTTCGATGAAGGAAATTATTCACGTTTTTTCCTGGTTCCCTGCTTGCTTACCGCTAGAAGCAGGTTTTTCCGCATGCATTCCACGCACCTTTATATTGACGCTCTGGGTACCATTCCTCATATTTAAACAGGTCATCGAGGCTGAGCACGATCTCCCCATGATAGACTTTACCGTCTTTAGGGCGCATGTGAGTAATCCGACTTAGCTCACCTGTTGATTTGTTCCGAAACCAGACGTCGTCAGGTATCTCATCCACATGATCCCACGGAACGATCTTCGGTTTTGGCGCAGTAAGGTAGAGTACAGGCTCAATACGGCCGCGCTGATCGAAGGGCGCGTGGGCGCCGCACTCAGTGTACAACGCGATTCTTTCTCTCTCCCCCCACTGGATCGCGACTCTTTCGTAAAAGTCGGCGCTAGGGAAATGAGTAACGCGGCATGGTATAGCCCCAGGCCGGCGGCGATGTCGCACCAGCTCCGGGTGCTCACACGCAACACGAATGTCAAACGGCATTTGTAATTCAGTAGTACTCATTTTAGTCCAGTTCAGTTTTCTTTTTGTCTATATTCACGTCGGCTTTCTCTTCCATCCAAAGAGGGATCCGAGTAGTGGGCTTCCCTCCTCTAACTTTGAAGTACCAGATTTGATTCCAGGTACTTCTCAACTTCCTCAGTGCGGTAAAGATGCCTGTGGCCAAATCCACCTTTTTCTTCCATCTTTTCAACAACGGCAGCCGTGCAATATCCTCTCGCTTGCATTGAATACGATGGCACTGATAGCAAATTAACGTTCCGTGCGTCAATATCGCTTCGTTCGAATTTTTTGACTGCGGGTGACGGGACACCATTAAGCGACAGCCACATCTTGAACAATTTGGCTGCGAGACGAAACGGTTCTGTTTAAGCTGTGTTTTGTTTTTCTTGCTCACAGTTTCCATAAAAACGATAGGCATCTCTTTTTAAAATCGCCCGTCGCTCGTTGAGAGATATTCGCTTGAGAAAGCCGAAACCTTGCACGATTTCCATATCCCTTCTCACACCTCCATCAATAGGGAGGATGAACTGATTTTTTAGCTCCTTTAACCTCAAAGGATCACTGGGTAAGTACGATATGGAAAAACTGTCGAGCAAAGACAGGCCCTTTCCTGAGCTGCGTGAGAGGACATATCGATAAGCATAGCTGTTGCGATGCCGAACCCGGTCGTTCGACATCAGAGTTCGCACCCGGTACGTCAACACCTTGATGACGTCTCCGACGCGAATAGGAATCCCTCGACAATCGTATACCTCTAGTTCGCTGGGATTTATTAGCTCTTTCATAAGGTCACGCGAGTTGCACTTTTGATCTAAATGCTGCCGGCGACTCCCCGAGTTCACATTTGTCAACTTGATCGGTACACGAGGTGAGTACAAACTCCACTCCATCGCCGACGGTATGAACCAATGGATTGCCCATCTCCTGCAGATCAGTTTCGGTTACGAGCCCTTTTTCGAGAAGCCATGCGCGGATGTCCGCGGCACTCAATCTAAAACTCTTGCTGCATACGGTCTTTGTGCTAACTCTCATTGTGTGTAGTTATTGCGCCTGATTGTTTGTAGTTGTTGGAAACTGTATAATGTTATCTGGAGCTTGTGTGCTAGCCTGCGGCTCAACGACGGGCTCAGCATCCACAGACACAACATTTGTTTGAAACTTGAGCATAGTCAATCTGCCCAGCAGATACTCTTGTGCCTTGCTGGGTAGTTGGCCTTTTGGGATGCGGTTACGAACCGCCCGGACAAGCTCGTTAAGTACGTCGATGTGGGGGATTGGCAGTACTGGTACCAGGTTTTGATGAAATTCCATATGTTATACTATCGTTATCGCGTCTCCACAGTTCGTCGGACACCTCGCTACGTAAACGCCTGTGTCGGCAGCGAAGTTTGGGGGTTGACCAAAACTCTTGCTGTAACTCGAATAGTCTAAAGTCCAGCCGTCGTAGCTCTTCTGTTGTCTTGCATTCGTCGTATTCCTGCTCCAGGCTTTTTAGCAGTTTTCGTCGCCATCGTCCGGCGGCACCGCTGTGCAAGACGAACTGATATAAAAGAAAAAAAGCAGCAAGAACAACAAAAAACACGTACCCCAAAAAGAGATATTGCATGGCTACTACTCCACAAGCAGGATACAACAAGGATGCCACGGACCTTTGCGGTTGCCTGTCGAGTATTCGTAACACTCGGCTATGTCACTGAGCTTATACCAACGGTTCGCAAAGAAAATCTGTCCTCTGTCTGTGTCAACCCCGGTAACAAACCAAGACCCGACGGTACCACGCTGCCGAATCCATATATTCAGTTCCGGTATTTCATTCGGCGTCCAAGGGCGGTATTTCTTGACGACTGGTTTCATCACAAGCATTGCCGCTTCCTCACTCATACCGGATTCGTCGTAAAAAACCGGGCCCCGCCGACCCAAAAACACAGCCAGGCGGCGGGTCGGAACCGGACTATTTGGGAAATACGCGACAAAAGAAGCTGACTCGCCTAATATCGTTTCGGCAGCCGCGCCGTTTATAAACTGCAACAGGTTGAAATTCGATTTAATAGACATAATGTTTTTGGTTTGTTAGTTTAGACGAAAAATCCGTCGCCATGCTCGCTGCCACCAGGAAAGCGGGGGCGAAGACTGTAAAGGCAAGGAAGGAGGGAATACCATGCAGTCACGTTGACGCAGCTGTTCCAGCGACTGAACAAGCGGTATTACGTTGTCATAGGCAATATGCACCTCCAGCGCGTACTTTTGGTCTTCAGGTCTTGCCAATATTACAGTGGCATATCGGAACGGCCCGGCACCAAAACTTATCAGAACCTTTGAGCCTACCTGCAGTTGCTCAGGCTGAACTCCTTCTAATTTTGTCTGTGTTTGAAGTGCCATACTACTGTGGGATGCCATTAGTTTCATTCCAGCGAAAGACCGCGGTATTATTAGTGGGAGATTCCACTACCATTTTTCCAAAACCGCGCTGGATCGCCTCGGCTTGAACACTGTTTACTCCATGCTGATGTGCAGCCTTTACCTCGTCCTGGCGTGGTTTTATTAAGCAGAAATTTAGGATGATCATCCCGAGGAGGCCACCGATAACCATGCAGATAATGCCTAGATTTACAACACCCCTTATTCTTTCACTCATATTCTCTTTCCTTTCTGTACTCGGGTTACTGTGTTTTTGATCAGACGCCAACCTATGATCTTTGGGGCCGGACCCTGCTCCCAGCTACAGCTCTTCTTTCGAGCCGCAGGATAGCCTTTAGCACGCTCCTTGAGCCATGTAATAGTCTCTTTTGAGGGCTTGTCCAAGAAAAAGATGGCAACCGACTGATACGCTGGGTATTTTGCAACCCTTTTCAGCTTTTTCAGCTTTTTCACACGCGCCAATTGCTTTTCGAGACGGCTAATCTTGTCCCTGACATCTGCTTCAGTCCAACCAGCAGGCACATCCTTCAAATATCCCTCAAAATGGACTTTTTGCTGGTCGATCTCCGCTTCTTCGGTCTTTTTATAAGTTTTGAGCGCCCTGGCCTCGTCTCCAACCCGATAATGCCCTCCTTTGCCGTCGTTGTACCATCCTGGAGTCGGAAATATAGTACAAGGACGTGCAACCCCATGCTCGTCGTGCACGGAAAATACCGTGTTATCAAAGTCAACCGGCGGCTTATTGGTTTTGATGTCCTCCTTGAAAATAGTGGCCATTTCCGTGCCCACGCAGCAATCACCTACCTGGCCGACGAGGTAGGCCGTTAGTTCGCGTTCAAAATTCCCAGAATAGGAATCCGTATCAATAACGAGCAACCAACAATTTGTGTTAATTTCCTCTGTCATATGTTTATACGTTTCGTAGTAAAAAAGGGTTGCAACCAGAAGCCGTCATAGCACTTCACTTAGCCGACCTTTTTGGTTTAGCACAGTACGCAGCGGAGTGCCTTCGATATAAATATCATCAATAGGCTCCATGAAAGAGTAGTCCAATATCGCCCTTTGTGCCGCACTTATAATACGGGCATTCCGGGTTCCGATGTTGTCCCGCGTTGTCCGACGAGACAACCGCAAGAGGAGATGTAACTCTTCGATTGTCTTGCATGCAGCTAACAACTTTCGAAACGTTACTCTATTGATTACTTCTTTGGGCGGTTGTTTAAGCAGCATAATTCAAGATTGTTGCGTTTTCGTGTTTATTTTAAAGTGTATGTAGTCCGTTATTGCCTGGTCTTGCACTGGTGAATAGAAGAACCAGCTGTTGCGTATATGACACTGCCGCAGCTCCGCGAGCAATTTACGTAATTCCTCGATATCGTCGGTTGCACGAGCCTTGTCGAATATGCTACGAAGATTGCAACTATACCGACGGCTACTTCGTAGGATCAGACAGCCAAACAGGTAAAACCAAAGAAAAATCAAGATACCGAAAGCCAGAACCACGTAATGAGAGTTTTCCATGATCAAGTTTTATTGCTGTGTTTCAAGGACAAGAGGTTTATGTGACTGGCTGGGGTTGGGATCGCTGCTATGATAGCCAACGTGATCCCGAGCCAACCAGCTATATACGTTAGACTGTCTACCCAAATAAACGGTACGCAAAGTAACGCGCCTATCCAGGCTACTTTGCGTACCGTTTGCCAAACGCGTTGCGTCGATTGCAGTATCACGGCGATCACTTGAACAGTCTGATTCGCTGGTTGAGTATATTGATCAACTCCTTCATGACTTCATGCTGGCGAATCAGCAGTACCTGCTCTTCCTCTGGAAGCCTACCGAATGTAGGGTTCATAATAAGGAAGCTGCGCAGCTTTAACTCGCGCTCACTCAGTTCCCGACACTCCGCGATTACGCGGGCCTGATACTCGGGGATAGACGCGGAGGAATCCGTATTTTCAGTCAATTGTTCAGTCATATTGTTTGATTGTTCAGTCATATTATTTGATTGTTACGGCAGTGGTTATGCTTGGAGCTTCCTATTCGGGAGGGCGTCTGCGAACGGAAAAATGCTCATCCAGCCTTCCTTTCAGAAACCGTATACCGTTTTTTTTAGCCCAACCACGCAAGAGGGCTCCGGTATCATCAGAAGAAGCTACATAAGAAGGCGACCAGCAGACCCCAACCGCGGTGATACTTTCCGTCAACCTTGGCATTTGTTTGCTTCGCCGGTGATCGGCGTGCTTCCAACCAGCCATTTCGCCGCGCCGAACACTCGGTCTGGGATTAAACAACGGACGAGGCCAAGCACATTCGCCGGCATCAACCCTGTCTCCATGATGCCAGAGGTACTTGCCGTGCTTGCGCCACGAAACGTAGGAAACCCACGTACCACAAGAAAAATCGGTGATATCCTTTTCTGCCAGGTCCGAGTGCGTGTCTACATTCAACAAAACATCACAGCCTGAGTCGTTCACGAAAGGCAACATCTGCTGATGATTTGTGACAGCCACGCATGGAAGGCTCCAACGATGTACGAAATCAGCCACTCGATTGAGATGTAGCTCGACGAGGCTGAGAAATGCCCTCGGAGACCTCATATTGTGTGCGTTGAAAAAATCCAAATCCAATGACAGATAAATTTTGGCCATATTTGAACCGGTTATTAAGTGTGTGCGTTGAAACCGTTTTTACCAATCCAACCTGGTGTCCCTCGTCCAACTCGTGCAACAGGCTGACACCGATTACCACCAATCGTACAAGTCTTTTGTTTCCAAACAGTTGAGCCTTCCGGGGCAGGCACAACAGCATGCCAGCCCTTCACATTCTGACGAGCCTTCTGATAATTCTCGCATTTCTCGCGCGAGTCTACCATGATGGGCTTCATCCGTTTCTTACTCCTACCATACAGCAGTTGGTATAGCCTCATTTGCTTGACTGGATGCGGGTTAATTGCAATAACCGGTGCTCGTACACCGGATGTTGTGGCATTATGGAGTCCAAGTCGACCCTGAGGCTGTACCCGTTCTCGGCGTTGAGATCGTCGGTCAACCCGCAATCTCCAAACCGGGATACCATTACGATCTTGAGCGTCGTACCGGCTGGTACGTCGACGCGGGTCATGTTGGCTTCAGTGGTCGGATAATGACTTCCATTCCACTTATGCAACACCACCGGTTGAGTCACGGTGGCGTATGCTTGTATTCGCCCTTGCGGATGGTACAACTCTTCGATGATCGCGATTTCTTCCGGTGTGCGCCTGGAAAATTCTTTAGACGGAGTATCTGGGTCAGGCGAGGTAACCGCTCCTACCTGCCGCTCTAGCTCATCAATGGTCCTCTTGGCCCATACCGACCAGGCAATACCGCAGTTGGTACAGGTATCACCTATCCAGTTGTGAGAGTTTTCTTTTAGTCCACATTTGTTATTCATGAGTTTCTTTTGGATCGCCTGCTTGTTCCCAAAGGGTTTGTACCCAATATCGGAAGGGTACAAATACGAAGTAACCGGCAACTATTATCAGCCCTATGCCGAATGTCAGCGAAACAATGAAGCTGAGAAACACAACCAGGGCAAAAAATGAGGGCCACACCGATATGCCTCCAGCCATCACCCACAGCTCATTCGCGAGCCAGAACCCAAGAACGCCAGCCAGGACATAGCCGATTTCTCGGTTCAGCCGCGCGGCTAGACCAACAGTTCTCAATATACGTGTTATAGTCCTCATAACTTCGTTTCTTGCCATCACGCATTGCGCCGAAGCTGGGCTTTTTTAAACGTGTCTTTGTACTCCACAGCCTCCTCAGGCGTCGAGAAAAAACACCAGGATTTCATATTTTCAATCGAGACCACCTTCGTATAGCCGCACGGGGTTGCTCCGTCCCCGACGTCGATGTCAACCAGAAACCAACCAGGAGCAACACAGCCTTTGACCACCCCGATGGTGTACGTGCGGAAGTCTATGTGGGCATACGCAAAAAAGGCCTTATTTATTAGAGCATTCTCAGTCATGGTTTTTCTTCTTATCCCAGCTATTTACCATCCAACGGGTCAACCCCACGTACAATATCATTCATCCTAGCGCTCGTTGTATCGCTTTGATGGAGCAGCATCGCTGTCGCTGTCGCCGGAGAGACCGGGCTCCCCCACTTACGATGCCCATGATGGGCCATGATGGCGTGTATGATTGCCGGGTTATCACCCTCCAGCTTTTCCTGAGCCACGAATTCTTCGAAGATCTTGACTCCGAGGAAGATATGGTGGAATCTCCGACTGTCTTGGCTTTTCAGCCATGTTCCATCAGGTTGTTGCACGTATGCTTTGACCTTTCCGGCATCATGGAACAATGCAGCAAGAAAGTATTCGTCGTAAGGTATTACATTCTGCAGATTCAACACAACACGAGTCTGCAGACCCAGCTGGGTGACCTCTGCCGTGTGTTGCACCAGACCACCTATGGCGTGGTGATGTTGTTCGGGTCGCATGCTGGCTGGATGTGTGAAGAATTCCGGGTATTTGGTCTCCAGGAATCCCACGCCCTTCTCGCACGCAATGGTACTATCGAGTGTGGGCGCCGCGGTTGCCAGTTTATAGAGATAGTTGCTCCAGGCTTTAGCTTCCGAATTATTCATAGTCGCGTCCATTCCACTTGTAGCCCAACTGTGTCTTGGCTACATGGACGGCCTGCGCGGTCTGTCCGTGTGTGGCAGCCTCTACAAGGGCCTTCCTCATATCACCACTATCACCACTTGCCAATGCATTCTCAGCGTAATGGGCAACGTGAGCTGTTCCTGGGGAGCGGGCGAGTTCCTGCACTGCTTCTTTATCGGTTCGTTCTGCTCTCATTTGTTTTCTGCTTATGGGTTGACAGTAATTGTGATTGTGCCGTAAAACGGTTCCCAAACCGGCTTGTAATCGGCTGGGGCGAGGGTCTCGGCCTTTCGGATCCCGTCACTAGTAATCCGGTGGCCGCGAGTTCTAGAAACAAAGAGCACAAACAATTCAGAACATTCACGATGTTGAAAAACTGCCGGGAACTCAATCTTCTTGGCATCGGACGATGCCTGTGGAGCAATATGTATTTGCGTGGTCATGTTGTTACTTTCTGTTACTTTGTTTTTTCTTGGTCATCGGCGCCTCCTGAAATAGGCAGTACTTCAGGAGGCGACGCTTGGTATGATTATTGCGCTGAAGTGACGACTCGAAAGAACCGCCGCGGCTCCATGACAAAAGACAGCTGTCGAACACCATTGACCCAACTTTCGTTGAGCAGAGGAGTCACCAAAGTCGTCACTTGAACCTGTCTGGTATCGGGAGGGATGGGGATAATCCCAGGCTCGGCAATCAGCTTATTGGCAAACGTACAATAATGCTGCCAATTAATCAGGTCTGTGGATGCTTCGATCCGATAATGTGCCGGTCGATTGGTTTCTGCCAAGTGCAGCATCACTGTTGCCCTGTTGACTTGCCAGACCCATTTTTCGGACCTCACAATATTGGTCACCATCACCGATTGTGGCGAACTGATACTAAGTTGTTGTGCCTCAGTTGATTGCAGACAGAACAGCAGCGCAAAGAGGCCGAGCCAATAGTTAAAACGAATATTCATGATGATATGGTTTATGATTTTTGACTAGTTGAACTAGCCTAAGTACGTATGCCTTCGTCTGGTCTTCGCCTGAGGTATACGCCGATGTTCTTGGCGTGACGGGTTGTGTACCTGACAAAGAGTCTCGAAGTCTTCCGAGCTATATTCGTAGTCGGGACTAATGAGACGCCGCACGGCAAGGCCGAGAGTAAATTCAAAATCGGCAATAAATTGCCCACAGACATCACAGCGTAAGCGACTCATTTGGTTGCAATAATTGCTCAAGGATCTTACTCCTGGCCTCTCGGCGCAACAAGGCGTTCCATGCTTCCCGAATACACCCATCGACGTTCTTTGCGTAGAAAAAGTGCTTGCGCTCTGCAAGTCGACCAATACCAAGGCACCAACCGATGCCTCCTCCCTGTTCTTTTGACAGCAGTGCTCGCGAAAGCGTGGTGCCGGGGACTGCTCCGCTATCACAACCACAGCCAAAGGCATCTTCTAACTGCGCGAGCCTCAACTCAACTCCTTTAGACTTTTTATGACCCATATTTTTCTTTGGGGTTGTTACCATCTATTTTTTAGATACTGCGTGTAGCTCCCGGAAATATCACGTGCTCGAAACAACTGTAGCAGTATCCTATTGCTGAACCCTGGGTTCAAGTCGTGATAAAGCCAATAGCTCTGTTCATGAGGAGGGTGGCTGACCCACTTGTGAAGCACAGGGATCAGCCACTCCTGGATTTGACTGTCGCGCACATTATTGCCCAAAAAAGTGTTTGATGCACCAACACGCGAACCAGATCAGCCCACTAATCGCCGCGAGCAAAGCCGTGCACATGGCGAACCACACAGGCACAACCACTTTCAGCATGCTACGAACTCCGGAGACTGCGGGGTCATGGTAAATGTTTGGATTGTACATATTTATCTATTGTTATACCGAGTTTACCGAGTAACTTCCACCTGGGGAGGCGTCGGCGGCAACATGTCAATGAAGCTCAACGAATAGCCGCCGCCTACCACACCTTTCAACTTCACCAACGGATACCCGCCGCCAGCCAGCCATGCGACGGAGCTGGTCTGAGTGGTGATTGTAGCCTCCGAAATCGCCCTATGCACAATACACGGGCTACCAGGCGGATACCTACTGTTCCACGCTTCCAGCTCCTCCGGCGTCATCTTTGTCACCTCCCGTGATTTTTTCATACCTTTATTCCTCCCAACGCTTCAACGTCCTCAATGCGGCTTCACAACGTTGCACAGCACTAGCATGAATAGGTGTACTGTACTTTTGACGTTTTTGTACGAAATCCCGGGCACAAATGGCCGCGAGATAGTCTTCGAACTGTGTCGTCAACCCCGGCTTGACGATAAATTCCAATTCGAATGCCCGAAGTTCATTCAAGTCATTCTGATAATCCGGCGTGGACCACCAAAGTCCGCGCGTCGAGTCTTCCTTATTCCTAGGGTACCAAAGGCAAAACGCAGCCTCCTTCAAGGGAGGGTCAAGGCACGAATAAAGCCTCCAGCCAGCCAGCTCGGCCATCACTATGTTCTGTCGCTCCTGGTTCATGTCTGCGCTTTCGTAAGTTGTTCAAATGCGTTTAAAAACGCCAATCTGGCCCATACCGGGCTGAGGGGCCGAATAACCTCCCGGAGTGGCTGGACATGCTCCAAGCATGCCCAATCATCGATATGTGCCGGCATCAGATCACGTTGCTCTGTGGCCAGCAGGGTCAAATCGGCCTTTTTGACACAGTCGGCCATGACATCCGGTAATCCAAACCGAATGTTGACGGCCTTCTGTACGCGTTGCTCGATTGCTTGATAGTCTGGCAGTAATTTTTTCAACGGACGTGAGACATCCCCCAGGAATGCCTCGGTAGCGTCGTGGAGCAAAGCCTGGAGCTTGAACTCGACCGGGACCTGCTCAGATACCAGAACCGAGTGTTGTGCCACCGAGTAGAACGATTGCGTATGTCCGGTAAATCGACATAGATTCGAAAGCGCGTGGGCGATTGAAGCTATGTCGATTGTTTGTGGGTCTGGATCCAGAAAATTGAAATACTGCCCGGACCAAAGCAATATATCAGGTCGATTTGAGTGTCTCATCGGTGTTGTTTTTTGCTGAATGACAATGGCGGTACCAGTCATGCTCGCCGACTTCCGTTATGTAATTATCGAACAACTGATATAGAAAATCCCGGTCATCCGAAGTCAGCCGGTCCGCGATATCCTTAAGTCGTCGATAACACCTACAGAGGTCACAGTCGCAGACTTTTTCAGACGCCGGGTCCACCGATTTGATGGGAGCGTTGAGTTCTCTGATTACTTGTTCGGTGATTCCCTCGGTAAGCCCATCAACCATATTGGTTTGAATCAATCGCTCCATGTGCGGGGCCATATCGCCGTCATCGTCTAGAATGACGAATTTGGTAATGGCTAACCGTTGTTGATTTTCTTTCAACCAGAGGTCGATTTCTTCACCTCGGCGCATTTCATAGACCATACTCCAGCCGGAGGAAACAGGTGTCGTTCCCAGAAACCGTGCTCTACCCAGCTCTCCCCACAACTCTTGCAGATGGGCAAGGTGTTTTTTATACTTCCTCCAAGTCGAGGAGAGTACAAAGGAACACCCGGTTTCCTCCAGAATGCGTAAAAATCTTGCCAGTCGAACTGGGCACACACCTACCACCGAGCGAAATCGTTCAGTGGTGCTGAAGGTGTTTAACACTCCATCAATATCCAAAAACAACACTTTCATGATTTTTCCGAAGACACCTGTTTGACGTCCTCCATCACTTTCGAGATATATTCCTTTGCCTTATCGTGTGACCAAGCATGGATGGTTTTCCCTTCTTTCGTAACGTCTTCCGCCGGAAACAGCTCCTCTGCGGTCTTGGATCCGGGGACTCCCGTCCACTCCAGGTGGATAACTCGCTTTCGCCATCCAATCACAAAATGCCCTACGCAAGTGGTGATTCGATACCACGGCAAGAGTTTGAGTACTGGGTGGCGCGGACAATACCCATTCGGAAGCTCCTCGGCATAAACTAGGTCTGGAAAGCATTCCAGAAGTCGGCGTCGAGTGTGAAAAATACAATCGGCCGTCTCAGGATCTGCCTGCGCCTGCGCCGTTATAATCAAGTTCCTGATTTCTTCGGCGTGTTTTATAATCTCTGATTGAAATTTATCAAAATCTGGTAGCTTGGTACCGCCGACAGAGATTTGTAGTCTCAAACGACCCGCACTACTGACTTCTTCGTAATCGTAAACCGGTGTTAGCTCGTTCATATTCATGAAACTACGTTTTTTGTTGTTGCTTGTTACTGCTTGTGTCCACAAGGATACCATTTGCGGTCATGCAGATACGGAGCATACTCCCACTCCATCAGCAATGCTTGCGGTGATACGGTTACTACTTTAGCCGAATAAGAAGTCTGGTCGATGACAAGAAACGCCACCAAATAAGGTACTTCAGGATTTACGCTTGGCAGTACGGTATGTAGCTGGTACTCCGGTTGCTTTGTCTCATGCCCACACGTCTTTAATCGGTAGGCTCCTCGTCGAGGAACCTGATCCTCAGTCCAAGGAATTATTTCCTCTTGTTTCATAAGCAGGGCGCTGTCGGACTCCGGATAGTCGTCATCGCGGACACCGGCCAAGTCATAAACCTGCAAACCTCTCTCTCCATCAACTTTCACTGCCAGGTTGTTGCCTTCAAAGATATCGGCCACAAACGTAGCTGACCGGCCATTTCGGGTAACAGTTGGATGACCAGCTCGAAACTGATCCAAATTAAATGGGAACGTATGCATATTTTGATTGTTGATTGCTACCGACCTTCGTTTTGAACCTGCGGAAGACCGCACACACCCCAACGCTTATCGCGCGGGGTTATGGCGTACTCGAAGCCTTCGAGCAATTGTTGAGGGGTTACGACGAGCAACTGCATCTCCTTGTAGGGGAGACCCTCGGCGGGGTCCCAACAAACTACTGCGAACACAACCAGTGGGGCGTCCTTATCTCCCTTGGGCGGACGAATACCGTGAATACGGTATGCTGCCTTTGCTGGATCATTTTTATTCCGGTAGAAAGCAGACAACACGATCTCTTCGTAACACCACGGCCTATAAGTACGCAGCAACCTCAAGGACTCGTCGGCGTCAACCAATTTAAGCCATGAATGCCCGTTTACAGTGTAAGCAACCTCGAAACGCTCCTCTTTGTCGAGCGACACCATCATAAACCGGGGTTCATACAGATCACGGACGAAGCGTGCCGTGTGTTTGCCGTCTCGGGTTACTGCCGGGGCGCCCGCTCGAAATTGATCATAGTTGAACGGGAGCATGTCTTCTTCTCGATAATTCGTTGATGTATTCATTTTCTTTCTTTTTTCGGAAGCTCCGGTAGCACTACTTTCTGCCAAACACCAACCCAACCTTCTCTATTACGCTCTCTGCGAAACGGAGTTAGGCTCATATAATGGCCATTTGTGGCTGCCAACAGACCGTTGCTAATTTGTATCACAGTCACGTAATGGAGACGCTTCTCGGGAACTCCTCGATCAGTATAGTGGACGCCCATGCTCCCAAACGTCGGGTCCCCATACAGCCAGTAATTGCCAGGCTCGGTAGGTGCGGTAGTCGACCAACCAGGTGTTTTATTCATGGGATTGTATTGTATTGATGTATTGCCAGGTAAACTGCGCCTGAAATACAGCCGATAATGAGATAAATAACGCAACCGATTACTGCAGCAACACACATCACTGCTCTATCTTCTTCCAGCTGCGATTGTTGTGACTTGGTTGGGTACAAGAATTCTCTTAAAAGAGTCCAAGGTGCGGCCAACAAAGCCAGCATAATAATCAAGTAGTCTTTCATACTCCTCTCGTCTTTTGGTATTTCCTGGAGCGGGAAGGGGCCTCCCAGGGCTTTCCTTCGATGACTGGAGGCTGGACAGCCTGAGGCAAGGGACGACGCCCTATAACGCAAGCTGGAAGAATACAGAAGTTTTCGACGTGGTAGCGGCTCTTTACTGCTTTTGCCAGTGGGGAACAAACTTGATAATCGCATAACTACGAATGGTTGGAGGACTCAGGTCTTCGGTTTTGAACACGGCTTCCGACGAGAAAAGCACTGACGTGTCTGAACTAATGTGTAGAAAATACAATTGACCATTGTTATCGCCTACACTCTCAAGTTGACCCTCATGGAGAGTTCCAGGTAAATTATATTCGGACTGTTTGGTGATTCTCAATGCCACCTGACGTCCAACGTGTTTCTTCAACCAGTCCGCCCTTTGCTTCTCCTGTGCTATTTCCTCCCGAAGGCGCGCAAAGGCGTGTATGGGAATACGAAATCCCAAACTACTCAGCCTCTCCAGTTCCGTGAGGCAGTCTTTCCGAGTTTCCAGCTTCCGCCGCGCTTTCTCCGTGGCGACTATTTTAAGTGCAGTCTGTGGCAATCCCTCGGTAGCAAGCAGGATGACGAAACCGCCGTAAGCACATGGGTAACAATACACATCGCTATATGCGCCAAAACGACAATAACTCATATCTTTATCTTGTTTAACGTCCGTATTTTTTTATGAACCGAACGGCGGCCCGGAGAGCCTCACCTCGGCGGCTCGGCGTTGATGGCTTCGAGCATGTGCTTTCGAAGTTCACGTTTTGCGATGCGCCGCGCCTTCTCGATGCCGTACGATACGGGACACAATACGATGGTGTGTTTTCGGTATCTGGTCCACGGAAGGTCTGTTTTGTAGCAGTCGCAATCGGTGTGACTGTAAAACTCTGAGTAGATCGCTGGTTTGATCGCTCCCGAACCCGCCGGCGCAGCGACCGCGGGAACGTATGGGGTGGTTGGTTCATTCATGACTGACCTTTCGCGTTCGGAAAATAAAACGCCCCGCCACAAGCCATGTCGTTCTCGAAGGTGTATCCCTCCCACCCGGGCTTGTTGCATCCCAGGTTGGAGGGTTCGTCAGGCCGCTTGTCGAAGTGGCGCACGTAGTGGCATGTCGAGCACTTCTTTTCGACTACTTTCCATTGACCATCGAGAAAGAACTTCTCGAACAAAGCAGGCCGGCCTGTTGTGGTTTGAGTGCCTGTTTCCATATTTAGACTTTTGGCTGTTCGGCGTCACTCGAAGGTTCCACTTCATCGTTAGACGACTTGCGTAGTGTATCATTCTCGGCTTTCAGGTCTTTGATTTCTCGGCGTGCGTCTATCAGTTCTCGACGTAGTCGGCTTTCGTCCCACCCTTCTACCGATTCATGCTCGAATTGTTCTTCAGCACTGTGCATCCATGACGCACATGCCCCACGACCACATATTTTGCAACTCATATTTTGTTAACCTGTTGTGGCAGAGGCAATTACTTGCTTAGCCAGGTCTTGATCCCTGAGATCTAGTAGTTTTGTATAGTTCTTGGCGTCCATACCGTATCCGAGCGGGTAACCAAGTTGCTGACAACACCAATTCCGCTCGTTGAGATGCATGGGGCGACTTGCCTTGCCTAGGGCAAACTTTTTGAGCAACACCCAGGGAATAGGTACAGAGACCAAGTCCACCGGCTCTTCGCATTCCAGCCGCTGGTGCAGAAAGCCTGCCAAGTCTCCAACCGACATATCAACCAAGGTGCTGACATGAATCCAGCTGTCTTCCATGGCGGCATCCCGGGCAGCTTGTTCTCCCCGCCTTATTGCTGCCTGCTGTTCTTTGCGCCATTCGGCTCGTTGACCTTGATTCAGCTCTTCTACCAACTGGCGATGCGACAGGACCAGATCACGGATTGTAAGTTCATCTCCAGACGCTCGGGACCCGGAATAGTCCTCCAGCCAACGAAAGTCATTAGAAGGATATCCTGCGTTTGGGTTAAATAGCTGGTTCATAGTGAGTTATCTACGGTTTTTGCCGCGGCCAACCGCCTGCGGTTCTTCCTTCGAGGCTCATACAACCAAATATTTATGTCCCCCGCGCCACACTTGCTCAACGCGTTTGCAGCCCGAGTCAATGCACCACTGGCCGAAGACTCGCTATAAAACCAAATAGACCGTTCCTGTTCAACCTCATCCCGCACATTGATCAATTGATATCCAAACGTTATTCGCCAGTACATGCCTGGCTCGAAATGTGAACCCGGTATCTCGCCCCGACAGAACAAATGCTCAACTGCCACCCGGTGGCGGATTGTATAAGGTCCTCCTATAACACCTTGTTCCTTAGGTTCAGGGAAATACCGTTGCTCCAGCTCAACAGCCTGATCAGCAATTGCGCTGGCAATAACTTGCAACCTCGTCATGAAAGTCCGGGCCATACCTGTCTACTCCTGTAAGTAATTTGTGTGGTTGTAGCTTGGGCTACCAAGCTGAAAGTGCCTGCTATTCGATACCGAGGCATTTGATTATTTTATCGTGTTTTTCTACAATAAAATCATCGCTTCCTACTGCGTAGCAACGACTTAGCTTTATCCGAATTACATTTATTTTCATTTTATATCCGTATGATTATTTTTTTAACTAGTACCTAGTCATTCTTTATCAATACCTATCTCACACTTTATCAACAACTTAGCCAAGCGCACTCAAGCTGTATTACTGTCCATCTAGAGTGCTGTCTACTCTCCTATCTTAAACCATCTTGGCTTATTACCTTTTGCTTCTCCTTACAGTTTACTTACAGCTTTACCTCTACTTAACCTCCTATTTTACTACCCTTGAAAATTGTCCCAATTTATTCTCCTCTACTCCCATTTTACTGCTTGTACTACCATCTGACTTATTTGAGATCAACGAGTTAGCCTGGATTTATCTAAAAAAGAAAGACTCTTTTCTTTCTTCTACTGTCTTAGAGCTCGGAATAGTCGTTTTTGATATTCCTGAAGTACTCTGAAAGGAAAAGGCCGTTCGACTCAACGTGGAGTATATTGAGTCGAACGGCCATGTCTTTGGTCTGGGTCTAGGCAGGAGGCGCAGGCAGAGTTCCCACCTGGATCTGCAGGAACGCTTCCGGCAGGGCGATCAGGGAGAATCGTGAGGTGGCGAAGACCCGATACTCCCTCGAAACCTGGATGAAGCGAAGAATCTTCCTCGGCCGGACTTCGAGGGAACGAGGGGTGTCGAGCCTCTTCAGGGCCTCGTGGACGAGGCGGAGGAGCCGGTCCTCGACCTCCAGAGGGAGCCAGTCGAATTCCGCTTGCAGGCTCATGATGTTCAGCTCCCGGTAGGCGGAGTCGGGCAGGCTGCGGCGAGGAGGCAGTTTGTCCAGCAGAAACAAGGTATTGGGCTGTCGTTCGGGGAACGCCAGGGCCGCCACTCTGATTGCCGGGCGCGTCATCACACGCTTCAAGTGATATGCGATCGCCGGGAGCGTAAACGGACAAACGACCTTCTGTTCGAGGGTGTGGCTATTATTCATATGACTGCTTTATTGGTTTGTTGGAGTTGTTGGATCAAGAAACGGTCGATTGGGAAAACCACGCGCATGCGGTAATGCAGGCCGATGCAGCGCGATCTGAAGAAGAATCTCAGGCATAAGCCTCAATATCGCATTGGGCATGTAAATGCTCCTGTATGGAACAGACCGTCGGATGAAGCGAAGCTCGTCGAAGCGGTTCCACCCATCCATTGCCAAAGAGTCGGCGTAGACCTCCTGTAACTTCTCCCTCATGCCGATTAGTGTCAGGAAGACCGCTTTGGATAGTTGATCCGAGTATTTGACAACCTGAGAGGTCGTCGACCAGGCGAACCGCACGATGCCGAGCTGTTTCGCGTCTTCCGTCGGGACATCCTCAAGGTTGGGAGCAAGCGTCAGCAAGTACAACCTATCAGGCTGATAGGTCGGCATCATTACTGCGAAGAGTGTATTCTCGCCCATCAAAACCTGGAGCGTTTGGTGGAACAAGTTCTCGTTGAACTCGCACGTGACTCGATGTTCGTAAAAGGCTTCCATAGTTTATTCACGCGTCAAATGTGTCAACTTCGTTGACGAGCTCAAGGCGGTATTCGTACACCCAATTAAGTATGAGGTCGCCGTCGATGTAATAAGCTTTGCCATGCGGGCCATCTTCACGGATGGCAGTAATCTGCACGATTTGCCCGTTGTACTCCGGGAATTGCGTCATGCCGACCAATCGGCAGCGATCGCCGGGTTTGAACTTGTGCCCATCGGCCGAGGCCGGAAAGAGCTCGACTGGTTGAAAATTTGCATTTTGACGCAGGTCGCGGCAGATGTTGGGGTCGTCGGTTGATATTCTAATCATAGAATTACTAAACTCAGGTTGTTAGTCTCAATTGATGTGATCCAAAAGAATCACGCTTCGACGGCGATGGCGTCAATTGCACAGATAATTGACCGGAATTCGGGAGCAGAGGACGCAGGCCGGGCCATCGAATAAACGCACCAGCCGTGGACCTGCCCTTCCTGCAGCTTACCCTTCAACACCTGACAGTACCATTCTTCCAACACGGTTACCATCCCGACACAACTCAACGGAACAGGAAACACGCAGGAAGGCTGACGCAGTTGAAGGGCTCCGAGGGCATCAGGATGATTACCTGTCAGCCAAAGAGTTCCTGGACGGGCCCTCCAGAGGCCACTAAACGGGTATGGAAGGCCTCTGGTGACCATTGTCAAAGTAGCGAGTAGGTCCTGTGTCCCCGTGCCCACGACCCTGAAGGACGGGGTTGGAACCACCGACGGGACCGAGGTGTAGTCTCGGATGATCATCTGTTCGGAATGCAGATCGGTTAGACTAGCCATCAGGGCAAGTGTTTGCTTCATGTTGTTCCGTGTCATAATATGTATCAGTTTGGTGTTGTTCGATCGGCTTGTTGTTCGCGGTTGTTGGATTTGAGAGGCTTGATGTCCTCCAGTAGATTATCAATGACGGTCAGCACCTGTATCATACGCTCATACGCATGCACCTTCGTTCTACAGGTATCGGCCAGTATACCGGTTGCGTCGGCGCCCTGGAGGAGGAACAGGAAGGATTTCTCGTGATCGAGGAAACTGCGATAACCGGCTCTCTGCTGTTCGAGCAACTTCCGGGCTTCCTTCTTGAAGTGCTCCAGCTGTGCGTAGGCGTCGGGTTCCTGGGCCGGCTGCTCTTGATCGCACGGTGGCGGAGACACCATTGCTATGGCATTGCGAATGTCTTGAGGATGATGTATCGAGTCACGAAGGGCCCTCGCTGTTTTTTGCATGATGCTCGCCTCGGTGTCATCCGGCTTGATGTCACCGTTGTCTACCAATCGAGCCATCTCGTTGAAGATTGCCGCGTATTCCCGGATTTTAAGTTCTTGTGTGATATCCATAGGCTGCAAAAGATCATGATTCGCCATAAGGGCGGAGCAGTCGACGCTGATACTCGGTTATCAAGGCCTTGACCTCGCCCTGCAAATTACCCACCTTCTTCATGTAATGGCGGTTCAGCCAGTCAAGCACTTCGCTGTAAGACATCGGCTTAGTCAGATCCAGGTATTGCTCGAACCCCAGTTCTCCCAACAAGAAGAACATCTTATCGGTGGAACTTTCGCTGGACATACGTCCGGCGATGATTACCGGTCGTCTGTAGCCCTGGGGTTCATTACCCTCACCTGCAAACACGAACAAATCCCCCAGTTCAAAAGAGGTGATAGGCTCAAGGCAAGGTACGAGGGCATCCAATTTTCCGGCCTTCGCCTTTTCCAAGTCCAGGGTATACAACTTGCCGTGCTGCTTGACTATTACCCTCGAAGCTGAACCGACATCTATGACTGATGCATTCATTAAGGTTATTTCTTTGATAGCTATTGACTGCCTTGCAAGTAAGCTTGAAAGTTACTACGATCCGAATTCTTGTTGGAATGATAGTCCTTCAACAGCTGCCTTGCTTCTTTCAGGTCGACTGTCCCGCCAAACCTTTTCTCCAGATCTCGGAGCTGTCGCTCGACCGTATCGGCCTCGCGTATTACACCCTCGATCAACCAGGCGTACAGATCTTGTTTGGCAGGAGTTTTCATATTTGATTGGCGGCGTTTAGTTGTTTATTACGATCGTCAGAAGAGTCAGCACCATGGTGCCGGCTCCGATTAGCAGCATAAGCTGCCATTCATTGATTTCATAGACTAACGACGGTACCGTCCATAGATCATTATACGGCATTTGGTTAATTGGTTATTTTGAACAACGAGGGCACAGGAATTGCCCGCACTCCGTCAATTCAATGACGGAGATACCAAAGCATTCCCCGCAGCAATCACACACTTCCAACGTCGGTGCCATCGTTGATTGCTGGCAAATGTTCGGGGAGATAAAAGACGCGGGCTTCGACGAGCTTTCGTTGTTCTTGACAGCGCCAAATTGTGGTTGTGATGTTGGATTGGCGTCCATGGATAAGCTCGTCATGGCGCTTTTGCAATTCATCCAGTAATTGCTGAAGGCCTGCATATTCAGTCACCACCAGATTGTGTTCAAATACTTGACAGGCGATGAACTTGAGTACGCAGTCCGGCAATTCAAACAGTTCTTCCTTCAAGGTTTTCATAAGGCCTTAGCTTAACCCAAAACAAGTATCAGGCAACACTTCTGCCGCTCCGCTTGGTGGTGGGTCTTTCGGAGGTTTAAGGTAGCGCCACCCCAACCAGGCTAGGAAGGCGCCATAACATAGATATGCACCGAATAAAATCGGATGGGCATCAACCCACAATAAAAAGCTATTCATATCATTCAGATAGTGTCTCCAGCCGTGACTGCAACTCTGGGTCAAGGCTTAATTGCTTCAGTTGTCGGGGACGCTGCCGTTGCTGGGTTCCTCCGGGAGGCGACCATTCACAGGAGTTGCAGATTACAATGGGCAACCCTGTATTGAGGCTCATCCCAAGAATACGCCAACGAGCCGAGGTAATATCACGAAGGTCAATGAACTGAAGCTTTTTTTTAGTACATTCCGAGCAGACTACTTCTTGCTTCATGCCACATGGATCTTCCGCTGTTCCTCTGGGACTTCCGGTAGAAATTGTTTCAACCGAGCAAGACGTTTGTTCACTTCATCCTCCACGTCTTTGAAATACTGTTGTTTAACCTGACGCGAAACCTGAGCGGCTATTTGAGCTCGAAGGTCTTCTAATCCGGTTGTAATCTGCTGTTGAAGCTGTGTATTGGTATTATGGAGCATCTCCCTCCAGAGGGTCTCCACCGCCTCGCGCAGTATCTGACGAAACTTGTCAGTGATCTGGATATTCCCGGTTGTTATCCTGACCAGGTTTTCCGCCACCAAAGTTTTTCTGATCTCCTGTTCAACTTGTAATCGTAGCGAATCACTTCCAATAACTTTGGGAAGCGAGGTGTTCACCTGTTTTAGGAATTCGGTCAACACCGATTGTCGAATTGATGTATGGAGCGTCTGGTCTTCACCAACCAGACGCTCAAGCGCTTCGACACTGTTGATCTGTAGTGTCAGTCCAGTTGAAGGTCTCATCGTGTATAAGGAATCGGAGTCGGGATGCCGGAACCTGCGACTATTGCAGTCCTGTGATGAACATCTACACCACGGATACTAATATATCGGTAGATCCGGTGCTCTGGTGGAAAGTTCGCGAGCAGAAAGCGCCCCATTTGTGAGGTGCGTCCAAAGACCAGGCCGGGCGGGAAACCCGTTCTTTTTGCCCCCAGGATAAATGCCAATACCCGCAATACAGCAGTATCGAAACTTAGATGACGCCACGTTATTGGCGTCATTCCCTTGTATTTGGTCAAAACCTCAAGCACTAACTCCTTGTCATAATCGGGAGCAACATCTTCTATCTTTACAGTAAATGGATTCATGTTTCAGTCAAGTAATGCGTCCAATAACCAGAATCTTTTTTACCCTGTTTGCGATCCCAGTAAATCGCCCTGGCTACTGCACTAGGGATACGATGCCAGTTACACAGGTCAACCCAGTGTCTTTCCAGCTGATGATAGTATTTTCGATGCTTGCGTTGATCCAGCCCGTAAAATTGAAACATGTGCGTGTCGAAGCATGCAACTTCGGCCTGGCAAGGATAGATCAGTTCCAGAGCAAAGGAGACCTTCGCCAAACCCAGTCCCAGTATTCGATCGACGAGGCGGTCACGGTAGTTTACCCACGCCTCTGCCCCACTGCGATAAAATGTCGCCGGGCTGTTCCAATAGTCAGCACAAAACGCTCCGATAAACTTGGTCCGATTCTCGTGCAGTCCGACCCCGCTTTTTTTGAGCTGCCGCTTTAATTCATCTGCATCTTGATACCAGCGGAGCCACGAGCGAATGGCCTGGAATCCTTTTACGTTCGAAGTCCATGTAGTATGTACCGAGCAGAAAGCAAACAACCATCGTTCGAATGTTTCTAAGTAGTCGTTCGGAGCAATGCGTGACCAATGCGCCAGATATGCTTCTCGTTCGAGATCGGTCAAAGAAGCAAAAAAGCCGACCACTTGGTCGGCTGCAACGGGGAAAGAAGAAGGCATTTATGGTTTATGCATTGAGGTCGAAACTTGGCGTAGCTGACGAGCCACTAAAAGGTTGGTTGTTGTCTGCTTGCGTGCAAAGTCACGAAATAGACTGATCAACAGATACAGGGCAAAAAATGGCAGCAGTACCAAAGCAGCCGGGATTAAACACACAATTCCCGCCACGGCTAGAACTAAACCACTGAGGATGGTTGAGCCGAAGAACCAAAAAACTAAGCCAGTCAAGAGTACCGCAAAAACCACGGAAAGGAAGTCCTTAGCCTTCTCAGACACGTATTCTCGTTTTGACATATTGTAAGCAAAAATAGGGGGATATGTTCGAGGCACTAAACCCAATAAAAGGTTAATGCCATTATCACAAGCCGTTCAAGCACAACAAGTTAAGCAAACATGCTGTGTGCTACACCACCTCTACCGAGAGACTGGTTATATCACAAATTGTCTCTGGAACAGCTTGCGTATCAAGCGCTTCCAGGTTACTGATGAGCATTTGAATTTCTTCAAGCACTTCTGTGTAAATGGTATTTAATACTACAGGGTTGGTACTCACCAATGAAACACTATCAGTTCGGAAATAGCTTGTGTCAGCACCCGGAGAATTTACCGGCAAGTCTTCCATTTGCGCCACGCTGGCGACAGCCACAAAGCAGTCATCTGCGCTCGATGCGGTAAGCCGTTGCTTGACAAATACCTCCTTTGGCATATACTCAGCGGCCATGACCGTTAGATCCATGCCGTATACTCCTGGAGTTTCTTCTCCAGCCGATGGGCGGTCTACGCGTTTGAGTCTGATGGTTCTCATCTAGCTCACAATGTACACAAATTAACAAAGAGAAGCAAGATGTCTTTACCTAGAGCGATAGCCGGACAAGAGATTAGAGGAGCAGCGTTGGAAGGCAGCGAATATTATTCCATTGGGGATTTTGTTGCACCGAGGTATAGTGAAACTGGGAGCCAGGAAGGGACCGGGCAACTGGTAGGTGGCGCAGCCGCCGTGGCGGAGTTACGGAATAAATACGAACTCTATGCTCAGATGGAGGGTGGAGAATTGTTACCTTCTGCAACGGTGACCGGAGCACTAGTTATCAAACCGGAGATAAAAGGTAAAAAGAAGGTGGGTCGTCGAGACAAAGGACGGCACTTGGGTGTAACAGTACAACCAGTGCCGTCTGAGGCTTCACGCCTGCCTCAGACTAACGAAGCGACACCCAACACCGTCAAACAAGCACAGACCTTCGACCCCACTGCTCTATCTAATACTATACTACAACCATACCCTCAGCCCCAGCTCCGCTCTACTGACCGTATCCATCTCTCGTCTTCTACGCCTGTTACCTATGATTCTCCCTCGATTGAGGTTGTGTTTTCCACCCCGTTGGGTAAAATCAGATTAAATGCTCTAGCTGTGCTGGACTCCACCAATGCATTGGCTTTGGTTTTTGCCAATGAAGGAGAGATTCGTTATGAACCTGCTCCTGGAACTGACGTACAGCTAATCATCAACAAACAAACAATCAATACCATGTACCCAGGATTCAAATTCAATTGGATGACTCCTCCTCTGGTTATTATGGTGTTTGTAAAGACCGAACAGGACCCGACCCTATGACCTCTGTTGACTATTCCTTCGCTGCTGGACTACTTAAAACTGCTGTTGCTCAAGAACAAGCCGAAGAAAAGGTTGCCTATTCCAAGCGACTGACCGAGTTGTTGCAACGCAAGGGCAAGCTGCCGGCGTCCGCAACGACTTCTCCTCCTCCTACTATTTCGTCATTTCCCAAGATCGCTGACTTTTCTCCTCTTGTCTTGCCTGCTGCTGGCGCCGCGGTTGGAGGAGGACTTGGTTATCTCTCTGGTCAAGACGAGGACCCCGAGAAGGAGCACAAGCTCCGCAACGCTTTGATTGGTGCCTTGCTTGGAGGTGGAGCTGGTGCAGGTGCAGTGTCTCTCATGACAGGTCCTCTCGGGCCACAGAGTGCACCGACCCCGCCGCGAGGCACGGAGATCGAGGATTTGATTCCTGGCTTCAACCAGAATACCCCTCAATACGCCTAGACAAAGCATATGAATAAATTAGACTACTCGGACCTCGACCAGCTTCTGAAGCAGAGCGCCCCCAACATCGTGCCTGACGCCCCCCTGGAGCCCTCGGAAGAGAAGCCCCGCACTCCTCTACTTCGCTCCCCCATCGACAAGGCTGTAGGGGCAGCTGGAGCTCTGGCAGCTGGTGCTGTTGGACTGGCTGCCTCGGCACGCAAGATCAATACTCGCCTTCCTCTACAGGAGATTCCTAGTTAAATGCGTAAGCTTCCCTTTCAGGACTCTCAAGCTATTATACCTTTTTTAATACTCCAGGAACAAGAGGGGTCAATACTGATATGATTGAAAAACGGGGGGATCTTACCAGCGAGTCGCACAGCGACTTCGACACACGCAAAAAGGTTAAATACGTGGATGCTTCCAGTCATGCCGTGGCTGGAGAGGGAGAGAAGGCACTGCTAGCTTCACCTCGACCCATGCGCTCCAACAAATCCAATACTCCGCCAGGCTACAATTGGCCTATCTTGAATTAATGACTCTTGCCGAACAGTTTCAGCAACAGGGAGTACGTTTTTATCACAACAACGTACTCCTTCCCGACGGTTCTCGTACTGCTCGGGATTCGGAAGGTGGGGTCGACTTCGAGCCTTGGCCCTCGGCTTGTGGTTTTGATCTTGTCTCCTTCCTCGACAAATCGGTACTGGACGTCGGCTGTTGGGACGGTGCTTTTGCTTTCGTGGCAGAGCAGCGTGGTGCTTCTCCGGTAGTTGGGCTCGATAACGTGGACCTCCGCATGTGGGACAAAGGCTCCAACCTGGCTTGGTCGGCTCTGCACAATGTCTTTCAAAGCAAGGCTGTCTACAAGCACGGCACCATATATGCGCTTCCTTATCAAGACCGATCGTTTGATATTGTGTTGTGTCTGGGGGTGCTGTACCACCTCTCCGATCCTTTGAAGGGGCTTAACGAGTGCTTCCGCTGCTGTAAGGAGCGTGTAATCGTCGAGTCCTGGGCCAATCTGGATAAACAAGCCACGCTCTCGCTGTATGCTCCTGGCGAAATTGTTTCTCACGACATGACCAATGTATACTGTCCTTCCGAAGGTTGGTTCCGAAAGGTTGGCGAGATGAATGGGTTCAAGGTCGTATATTCCCGTCGTTCTTTTTATCGCCGAATTTGCATGCACTTTGTGCGTGACACGGAGCTTGTAAACCTGCATCCTCCGACAGTCTTTCCATAATTATGTTACTCGAACTAGCCAACAGCCAGTCAGGCTCTACTGCAATATTTCCAGGAGCCGGTATTCCCAAGGGTGAACGATATGTCAATCCGTTCTACGGAGTAGCTCACAAATACTTGCCCTACACCAACATCGATCACATGCTGTGGTGGGCAAACCATTTCCTCTTGCGGTTTGGTTTCTATCGAGCCGCACTATTCCGTATCTCCAACTACTTCATAACCACATTAAACATAGAATGCGAAGATGCCCAGGCGAAGAAAAAATATGAAGAAGCGTTTGAAAGCATGCAATGGAAGCAGGTCCTCGCCATGTCCGGACTCAACCTCCTTGCCTACAGCAACCTCTTCGTCTCCGTCAACCAGGGATTCGAGCGTTTCCTCTCCTGTCCCAAATGCAGCAAAATCACCCGAATTGACAAGGCCTCTGATTATAAGTTCAGCGAGAAGGCCGAATATCTTTACCGTTGCCCACACTGCAAGGTCGAGCACAAGCATGAGGTTCTCGATCGACCCTCCAAAGACCTCGACAAAGTCTCCGTCACCTTCTGGTCCCCCCGCGAGATTATCACGCGGTACGAAGAAACGACCGGCGAGTCGGAATATTATTGGCGTATCCCGGAGGAATACAAGAAGAAGGTTTTGAAGAAGGACAACAGGTTTTACAGCAAGAAGACTCCACGGGTTGTTTACGACTCTATTCTACAAGATCGACTGTTGGCCTTTAACTCCCGCAACTTCATCCATGTGAAGATGCCTACACCTGTCGGTATCAAGACCGACGGTAAGTCCATCCCCCTATGCATGTACTTGTTCGACGATTTCTTCATGCTCAAGGTGTTGCAGCGTTTTAACGAGGCTATTTGTTTCGAGGATATTGTGCCTTTCCGTGTGATCGCCATGGGTTCGGAGAGTAATTCTCAGGCCAACCCGATTCTGCACCAAAGTGGAGGTGCTTGGCAGGGCGCAGTACAGCGAATGATCGAAGAACATCGCCGTGATCCCGGTGCTTACCACACCTTTCCTTTCCCTCTCGACTACAAGCAGCTGGGTGGAGAAGGAAAGAATCTAGCGCCAATCGAAATGATTAATGCGGCAGTCGCCAATATTCTTAATGCTTTCAATATTCCCCAGGAACTGTACACCATGACTCTTCAGGTGCAGTCGCTAGGGCCTGCGTTGAGGCTTTTTGAGAATTCCTGGGCTGTGCTGGTCGATACCTACAATCATATCTTAAATCATTGGGGCGAAGTTATTGGCAAGATCAAGGGTCTCCCAAAGGCAAAAATAGGGTTAACGCCGGTAACGATCAGTGACGATATCGAGCGTAAATCCATCATTGGGCAGCTGGTTAGTGCCAACGCCATTGCTCGTAGCGAGCTGCTCAGTATGTATGGCTTTGACTATCGTGAGCAAATCCGCAAGAAGATGCAGGAAGATCGTGATGTCAAGGAGCTGCAAGAGGAAGAGCAAGCCAAAGAGCAGCTGCGTCAGTTTGCTGATATGGGAGGCTCGCAAGGAGGGCAGCCCACCTCACCACAGGATGTGTTGTCCCAGGCACAGCAGATCGCTCAGGAATTGTTCCCGATGGATGCTGCTGGTCGTCGTCAGAAACTACAGGAATTGAAAGTAGCCGATGCCACCTTATACGGAGCCGTGAAACAGGCGCTGGAAGAATTAACGTCCCAGGCTCGTTCACAAGGCGCGGCACAGGCCAAACAGCAAGCCGGACAGCCTCAATAATATGATTCAAACTAACATAGTAAAGGCTGCTTCAGCTGCCGATATTTTAGGTAATACCCGCACAAGGTTTACTAGGAATTTATCCGCTACCGAACCCAAGAATTGCATTGTATGTAATGTGGTACTGCCACTTAAACGCATTGATGCACTACGTGGGCTAGGTACTCCAACCAACCGCTGGATGTGTATTCAGTGCTCCGAAAAAGCCGTCACTCCTAAGCTCGGAGTATTCTTGGGAGAGGTCGGTACAAGCGAGTTGAAGATTGTGGACAAGCTTTATACGGACTCAGTACGAGATATGTTTGTCGAGGGTAGTACGGAAGAAGAAGAAAAAGGTTAATTATGCGCAAGTCATTTCCATTTGCAAAACTGGCAGCTCGTCTCGGAATACGAGGTACCGCTTATCGTACTGATTATGGTGGAGACGCCGGAACTAATTCCAAGTTCGAAGGATGTGTCCCGACACTGGGAGTTAATGGCAAACTACATGCTTCGGTTATCGGGGTAGGCTCTGTCGATCTGGGTGACGTCGAAGCCGAGAACGTAACGTTTGGCACCGAACCAGAAAAAGATCCGGATGTTACAAATGTCCGCGACGCCATCAACAACATTACAAAGGATACCGGTGGCCTGGCGTTGATGCGCGCCAAGAATCTATCGGATGTGGCTGATCCAGAGGCAGCATTCAACGAAGTCAAGGTCAAGGGGACTGTCGCATCTTCGGGCACTATTACCGCTGGTGTGTTGGGAGTGGCAAGTCAGACCGAGGTAACGGCTGGAACGGATACCGCCACCGATACAGCAACTGGATCCACCTATCTTGCCATATCTCCATCGATTGCCAAGAATACCTATCTCAGTAAGTTAAATGCATCAGCACAATCCATGGCGGGACCCATTGCTCTTCCGGCAGACCCTGCCTCCGCGCTACATGCTGCAACCAAGCAGTATGTTGATAATTCAATAGCAGCTTCGCAAGTCTTTCCAACCGCATTGACTATTTGGGTAGACTCGGTCAACGGCAACGACACTACGGGCGAAAGAGGAAAGATGGCCAAGCCGGTCTTGACTCTAACAAAGGCCAAGACACTGGCGCAATCAGGAGACTTAATCGTCGTACGTCCAGGCACTTACAACGAAAACGACTTGGCAAAAAATGGAGTATCCTGGTATTTTCAGCCCGGTGCCAAGGTTAGCTATACGAGTGGTGGTGATTCTTCCGTAGCGGTGTTTAACGTGGCCTCCAACGAGGTTTGTTCTGTACTGGGCGACGGTGAGTTTTACAACATGCACGGGAGCTCCAGCTCTCGGTATGTACTCTATGTCCGAGATGGCTCGAAGTGTGTCTTTCGTGCCAAGTGGGTCCAATCAGCTCGTTCCGCTATCTTTGTGGATGCTGGCAGCACCGGATATGCGAATATTGACATATTGGATTCACTTCGTAGTGACGACCTTTCAAACTCAGGCTCCTGCGCAGCTCGTCTTATTTCCGGTGATTGTACGTTGGTCGTAGGCCGAGAGATATTCTCCAACGGTTCTCAGTTCCAAGCTGGGTTACAAATAGGAAATGGTACATCGACTGCAGGCCCTGGAGTTCAAGTAGTTCGTTGTCCGAAGATCTATGGAAAATACAACGCCATACATTTCAATACATCCACAAGGTCTCACGTTATAACACAAACCTGTACTGCCACTGACGGCCCCGCAGTCAAGGTAGATGGTGGTAATGGTAATCTGATAGAAGGGGCTTCTGATCTTTCGACCTCAACCGAAGCTTATCCTGCGGTGGTTATGACCAAGGGGAGACTATCTCTGATCAATACAATAGTCAATGCAGCCAACGGACCAGCTGGAATTCATTTAAATGGAACACCTTATGATGCAGCAGCACCATACCTGATTCTCAAAAACAGCGAGATATGGACGGCGGCAGTAAGCAGCGATGCCATCACCGCAAGTAATGCCGGGTATTTCAAGGTACGTATTGTAGGGACAGTGCAGTCTGATTGTGAAGAACCAGCTGATGTAATCAAAGTCGGCGGCACCTGGGACTTTATTTCTTCATTAGACTCGTAATATATGAGCGAACCGCGTACGTCCATATCTTCTTATCCGGTCGTACTCCCTGCTGACCCAACGACTGATCCACAAGCCGCGACCAAACACTATGTGGATGGTGCGGCGGAGCAGCGAGTCAGTATAGACGGAGATACCATGCTGGGTCCGTTGATTTTATCGGGCGCACCCTCGGCGAATAATGAAGCGGTAACTAAGGCTTATGTTGATGCTTTAGGCAGACCCGTAGCTGCGGAGGTCCCATTAACTCCGACCGGAGATGTCGCGAGTGATAATGTGCAAGAAGGAATTGCCGAGTTGGCTAGTGAGAAAGTTGCGAAAGCCGGAGACTCAATGACGGGACCACTGTTACTTGACTCAAGCAATCCAGTGGCAAATCTAGCGGCAACGCCAAAGAGCTATGTGGACAAAATGGGGAGCCAGGAGTTTACTGTTTCCATGGGTGACCTGTCCTGGAATGGGGCAGTCAGCATGTACGAAGTCGCGATCAACCACGAGCTCGACCGGCGTCCTAGAGTTACATTATATGATTCATCGGGGGTTGAATTTTGTGCAGACGTTGTCTACAATACTATTGGAGTTAATGGTTTGGTAATACGGTTAAAGATATTGGCCGATTTCAAGGCACTACTCACCTAACCAGTTGGTACTGATTAATATATGAAATTCTTAAGCGACATCGACCTCGGCAAGGTCTGCGAGTTAAAGGGGGCACGTCTTGAAGACGCAAACGCACTTCCAGCTACGTTCTACTCCATTGCTGACAATAGTGCCAACGACGGGTCACGCGGTCTTATATGTCACTATGACGCACATGTTTACTTTCTCAGCAAGACGGTGGCGGGCAGCAACAACGTAGTTTGGAAAAGACTTGCACGTGCCGATGAAGTCGTGTCGTATACGGCTCCAAATCGTGTTGTCATCACCGACGGGAGCAATGCCCCCATCGTCTCCACCGAATGGGGAGTTTCGAGCAATAACCTTGATTTAGGTGTTAGCGGCACGAAAAGGCGCATCGTAAATTTAGCGGATCCAATCAACGATTATGATGCGGCAAACAAACGTTATGTAGATAGCATGGCTGCTGGGTTGCGCGACTTCAAGGATTCTGTCGTATTTGCCACTGTTGCCACAACTGGAGGCACATTTAGTGCGGTACCGGCACAAGCTACTCTTACGGGGGCCAATATTGCCAATTTTGATGACCCTGGAATTACTGTTACAGTAGGCATGCGCGTTCTTGTCAAAGACGAGGTGGTTAATCCTGAGCAAAATGGTATCTATGAAATCACGGCTGTAAATGCATATACCTATGATTTACAGCGTACATCGGACGCCAATGTAACTGGAGAGTTGTCTGATGGTACCGTCGTATTCGTGGAAAAGGGCGGAGATTTTGAAAAGACTACTTGGGTCATCACCGATAGTGGCACTGCCCCTGTATTAAACACCGATTCAATCACATGGGTCTTATTTTCGCAGGTGGGGGGGCTTGCCGCCGGCCTCGGCCTAGTGATGACTGGGGATACTATTGATGTGAACCCTGACGGTGTGCTTGTACAAATAGTAGCAGATGCGGTAACGCTCAAAGGACCGACGGCCGGAACAAATCACAGAGTTCTCATAAACGCAACTGGCTCGTCCAATGCGGTCCCATCGTGGGGGCAAATTCAACTGGATACAACTTCGACCAGTTACGTAACCGGTACTCTACAGGTTGCAAACGGAGGTACAGGGACATCAGCAGTAATGGCGAATAACCTACTATATGGTAACGGCACCGGCCCGTTAGGGGTGATCCCACCCGGGTCAAATGGTGTATTATGGGCTAATGCAGGTACTCCCACCTTTACTGCTCAACCGACCCTTGGAACCGGTATCATCACCAAAGGTCAAGTTGCCGTAAGAATTGATCCACATGGTGTAAGTGCGGGAAATACTGGAGAACTTCAATTCCTTGAATTGGCAGCCAACAGTACGCATTACGTTGGGTTCAAGGCCCCAGACAGCATACCGTCCACACGCATTTGGACCTTGCCTTCTGGGGATGGTTCAGCTAACTATTTTCTAAAAACCGACGGTGCCGGTGTTTTAGCCTTTGCGCAAGTTACTGCTGCAATGATAGGCAGTGGTGCGGCACTGACGAAGGCTGATGATACAAACGTTACGCTGACCCTGGGGGGTACCCCGTCAACAGCACTATTAGCCGCGACCTCGATTACAGTTGGATGGTCCGGACAATTGGCGGTAAGTCGTGGAGGTACGGGCATTAGCTCGGTGACACAGTACGCTGTTGCTTTAGGTGGAGCCTCGGCTCATGCGTGGTCTAATGTAGGCACGGCAGGACAGCTCTTTATTGGGCAAAGTTCGGCAAACCCTGCCTTTACTACAGTCAGCGGTGACATCACAATTACCTCAGGAGGTGTTACAGCGATTGGTAGTAACAAAATTACCAATGCGATGATGCGTCAGTCAGCCGCATACTCTGTAATTGGTAACTCGACCAATGCAACCGCCAATGTTGCTGACATTTCTGCAGGTTCAGACCATCAGGTACTTCGTCGTTCAAGCACTGCGATCGGTTTCGGTTCGATCGATTTAAGTCAGTCTGGGGCCGTCGGCAGCAGTGTTTTAAATGTTGCAAACGGTGGAACCGGGTCGAATACGTTTTCAGGAGGCGGAGTTCTCTACGGCAATGGAACAAGCGCCGTTGTATCCACCTCTGGTGGTGGAGCAAACACAGTCTTAACCGCCAACGGAGGCGCTCCGTCGTTCTCTGGACAACCTGCCTTGGCCACGGGTATTATTACCAACGGACAGAACGCCGTACAGATTAATCCGTTTGGTGTTCCAGCTGGGAATACTGGAGAAATTCGCTTTCTTGAGTTAGCAGTCAACAGTACGCATTACGTTGGATTTAAAGCCCCGGACTCCATCGCCGCCAATAAAATCTGGGTATTGCCTGCCGCCGATGGCTCGGCCAATCATTTTCTGAAGACCGATGGTTCAGGAAATCTAGGGTTTACCCAAGTTACCGCCGCCATGATCGGAAGTGGAGCCGCGCTAACTAAAACTGATGACACAAATGTTACGCTTACCCTTGGAGGTGCACCATCCACCGCACTTCTAACAGCTGCATCAATCACCGTAGGCTGGTCTGGGCAACTGGCTGTTTCACGTGGTGGTACTGGCATCAGCTCAGTTACTCAATATGCTGTGGCAGTCGGTGGTGCTTCGGCACATGCTTGGACAAATGTTGGGTCAGCAGGACAAGTATTGATCGCTCAATCGGCTGCGAGCCCGGCGTTTACCTCAATTTCAGGTGATGCAACCTTGGCAGCTAACGGAGCATTAACTCTTGCCGCGACTGCGACCCCTACATTTAAAAAGCTGACACTAACCTACGGTACAGCCTCTGGGTCTAGTGACCCTGTACTTAGCGCCACACAGACATGGAATAACGGGACTACAACATTTACCGGTGTTAGTTGGTCGTTTACCACAACAGCTTCAAATGCTGCAAGTTTGCTGTTTAACTTGTTGGCCGGCGGGTCACCAGCCTCCGTATTCTCTATTCGACAGGACGGCTACACAACAATCGCCTCCGGGTTAACAGTTCCATCGATTCGAATTACAGCCAACGGCGCGAATGGTATTATCGACAATACCAATGGAGTTTCGGTATTGAACTTTACGGGCGTAGCAAGCGCAACAAACTCGCTTAACGTCACCAACGCTATTTCAGGTAACCCGCTGCAGTTAAACGTTGTTGCTGGCGTTGCAAATAACGCAAACTTGCAATTTTATCCGTCGCTTACAGGTTCTACTCCATCAGCTTGGGGAGCAGTGACTTGGAAGGATAACGCGGCAGCCAGCCCAACATTGCGTATGACTCGTGTTTGGTCGGTCGCATTAACGACTGGTCAAGTAGACCGCGCAAATAACTCGTTGACAGTAAATGGTGTGGCTACAAGCTTTACCATTGCGCACGAGTTTGGAACCGCAAATGTTAACGTTGTGTTTAACAAGATCTCAACTGGTGAAATGGTGATGACGGACTGGGTGCAGACTTCCGGACAAGAAACACGACAAGTTACCGTTTCGTTCAAATCACCACCGGACAGCGGAGCTTATCGCGTAACAATCATTGGTTAAACTTTTAGCCTCCAATCAACCCGTCTATAATGGTTGCATACAACTGATAGACGGGTTATATTTTGCCATGGATTATCTAGATGATGTCGCGATAAACGCCGATCTAACTGTTACAGGCGCGTTAACACTATCCGGCCTGGCCTCGCAAAGCTATACTTCCGTGTTAGTCGAAAGTAGCGGTCTCGTGGCTAAACGTGACCTCGCTGCTTCTCTTCTGCCTACTGGGACGGAAGGGCAAATGTTATATAACAATGCAGGTACCTGGACGGCAACAAGTAATGTCGCCTGGAATGATACAACAAATCGTGTCGATATTGTCGGAAGTACTTCAGGGCTAACAATAGGTGGAGACATTGTACTAGCGCGTTCAGCAGCCAACACTCTAAAACTCGAAGACTCATTTATTGTTTCGAGCGGGGCTGCAGTGCCTTTAGTACTTCAAACTTCTTCACCCTCTCCGTGGGCTTTTCAAATCACAAGATCAGACGTTGGTAGTACTATAAGTGCTTACAACGCTGGAGGTAGTTGGTACTTTGGCGAGGGGCTTAGTGCTACAACTTTTACTTCACGCATAACAACCGGGACGTCTCCCTTATACGTATCCTCGACCACTGTCTGCGCAAATCTTAACGCGGACTTGCTGGACGGACAACACGGGTCGTATTACCAAAACGCCTCCAACCTTAGTAGTGGCACAGTACCTAACGCAAGACTCCCCCAACCTCTTCAAACCACATCGTTAATCACAGACGTCTCTGTTGCCTCTGGTGCCTGGTATACGATTGCAACTAATCTAGGTAGCCGTGCGTTCGCTAAGTTTCTAATCGTTGACCAGTCCAGCGGGCTCCATCAGGGCATTGAATTTATCGCCTCCCACCATTTTGGTACCAACAGCTCTAACTTAATCACTGTTACACAGAATAGCTGGTATTCCAGTGGTGGACCAGTGCGATACATCAGGATTAAAGAAGGTGGTACATCAGACGGCGCGATGTTGCAAATCTATCTGGAAGCCGCTACCACATCCATGCGCATTTACTGCATGGAAAATATACATACTATCAATGGTTGGGTTATGACCGCCTCCTTCGTACCAGACGGCACCAATCCTGGAGGAGTAAACAACTTTGCGAATCTAACGAATGTGGCTGCTCAGGTGGACCTGGATCAAGGTCCTGCCCACATCAATGGCGACTTGTACCTGGGAGGAGCAACAACGCAGTACAAGGCAATCCATGCCGGTAATTATAATACCTACGCACCAACCTTAACGGGAACAGGTGCTTCTGGCTCCTGGGGTATCTCCGTCACAGGCTCCTCCGCTTCTTGTACAGGCAATGCTGCTTCGGCTACTTACGCTTCAAATGTTACGACGGCGGCAGCCGCCGCGGCAACTCTATACCTAGGCATGTACACCGCCACAACAGGGAATATCCCGACTTATGTGTCAACTGAGTGTATCTGGTCACCCTATTCTGCCATTTTAAGCGTGTCAGGAACCATCAGCGCTTCGGTGCAGCTTATCTCCACAACCGCCACCGGGACAGCTCCACTAGTCGTTAGTTCAACTACTGCTGTTGCGAATCTAAATTCTGACTTATTGGATGGACAACATGGATCATATTATCAGGACGCCGGTAACATAAACGCTGGTACATTAGCCGTCAACCGTGGTGGTACGGGGCTAGCAAGTTATACCACAGGAGACCTGATCTATGCGAGTGGTAGTACAACGCTGTCAAAACTAGCAAAGCCGGCCGGGGTGAACCACGGAGTGTTGGTGTACAACAATGCTAGTTCATCCGTTTCGTGGGCTACCGGCTCAGCTGTGTCTGGCCGTACGGCAGTGCCACAGTACGATGCCAACGGAGGATATTGGGGGATAACCGATCATATAGGGTCGATAACCTCTCCGGTGTCTTCCGTCAACGCAAACGATGTTACGGCGAAGGCAAATCTTTTCCTCCCCGTGTCAGTTGGCTCCACTATTGCCGGCAGTATGTACTTCAATTACAGTACGAACACCCTGTATGTCCACAATGGTACGGCATGGAAGTCTGTCACTTTGACATAATCCCTTATCTCGTATAAGGCGCAAGTCATGCGTAATCTCTACACATGTTGTCATCTGGACAATATGACCGGGTATGGGCAACAAAACTGTACGATCATAGGCCAGTTGCAAAAGGCAGGGGTGCGCACGATCATATACCCGACCGGTCTTGCGACGAAACCAGAACCACTACCTGAAAATATTGCTAGTTGTTTAGTTACAACACCGCAAGAAAACCCTACGCTACTGATTCAACCGCCGGTCTACCGACTTGGAAATAGAAAACAAAACATAGCATGGTTTACGGTCTGGGAAACAACCAGATTACCCAAGACGGCAGTAACGAATCTCAACAAAAGTAGAGTAATCCTAACTGCCAGTGAATGGAACTTGTCCAAGTTCAGTGCTTGTGGAGTTACGGCCCCTATTTTCAAAATACCTCTGTTTGTGCAACCTGCTTTCACCTCACAACCAGTCGTTCAGCATAGTCAATTTGTATTTGGGTGTTCTGGACATCTAGGGGCGCAGGCACCAAGAAAGAATCTAGATTTTGCTGTCCAAGCCTTTCGTAAGGCCTTTCCCTCAAAGGATGACGTTGAGCTTAGGGTTAAGATTGGCGAGTTCGACCAAATACATACGTACGACGATCCTCGAATAAAGGTACATCGAGGGCACCTAACCACAGCTGAAATGGTTCGATGGTACTCCGAGTTGAATTGTTTTCTACACGTATCAAAGAGCGAGGGTTGGGGGTTTCAACCGTTACAAGCAATGGCTGTGGGTAGACCTGTAATCGCCTGTTGCTACGGAGGTGTGGCCGAGTACTTTAACTCCGATTGTGGTCTTTGTTTAAACTACGTGGAAGAGCCTGCCGAGGGGCTATACGACGGTGAAGGAACCTGGGCTGCACCGACGCTTGACAGTACTGTAACTTCCATGCTATATGCATATGAACAACCGCAAGAAATGCAAAGGCTCGGAGTTAATGGCGCGCTCAAAGCACAGTACTTTACACCAGAGCGCACTGGGCAGGCATTATTGCGAGTACTGCAAGAATACGAAATTATCACAACTTCTTGACAAACAAGAACCGTTCAAATAAGCTGACCAAGCTATGGCAAAAATCAAGACAACGAACAAGCAACTGTTTAACACCTTCCAAGCGCTTTCAAAGCTAGACCCTGGACTCGACCCAAAGAGTGGCGCTAAGTCTGCATTCAATTTTAAAGCGAAAGTGTCGTACGCCCTGGCACGAAATTACAAACGCCTTCGTGGCGTCGTAGACGACCTGGAAAAGGCCCGTGTTGCCACATTTCAAAAGTATCGCAGTGAAGCGCAGGAGGAAACCCTCAAGGGAGACGCTGCAAAGAAGTTTACTGCCGAATTTACTGAGCTGCTAGATAGTGAGACGGACTTCGAGTTTTATACGATCGACGCAGTAGATCTGGAGTTGGATAAGAACAACATCAATGTTGATGTGCTAGCTGCATTACTTGATACTATTATTACCGGCGATATCGCGTAGTGGAGTCTATCAATAGAAAACCGAAAACCCGCAAATCTTTGCGGGTTTTTATTTCTATCTTGTATTGAACGGAGGGTCTTCGTCCTCTTCCGCTTCTTCCGCCTCTTCCCCCTTTTCAGCCTCCCCATCTTCATCAGGCGTTATCTGAAGCTGCTCCATTAACGCAGTATCAGCATCGCTGCTCATTGCAGCAGACAGCGCTTCTAAAAACTTAACTAGCCCTAGTTTAATCGCCGGAGTATTCATCTGGTTATATACTTCGAACTGCCCAAGTTCGTTTACTGTAACCAGTAAGAAACCGGTGGTGAATTCGTTCAGTTGCGACACGAAACTGCTTGGGAGCTTAAACGAAGTTGGTTTCGGCATACCCACACTATAACAAGCTACTAGTTAAAAAAAAAGAGGAATATGGTCGTAGCCTATTCCTCTCTGAAACTACTTCTTTTCCGGTTCGATGACCTGTAGCCCCCTCACACGGTATCGGGTATTGCCTGCAAACGGCGAGACAATTCCTTTCTCCTCATAATTGACGCGTACAGTTCTATTGTGGTCCATGGCGTTTTGGATCGCGTCGATCAGATCCTTACGATCTTTGTCGACGGTGAATTCCCAGATATTGGCTGTGAAATGACTACCGCCGTTTCCGTCGAAAGTCGTTCTCATGCCACCCATCAGAAGTTCACCCTCCCAAGTCTTGAAATTCACGCCTTTCAGCGAGAACTTCGTGATGGTTCCGACACGACTGCCTTCGGAGTATGTGGAACACCCCCGGACACCACCAAAAAGGAGCGCCCCAAGGATACCTACAATGCATATACCGGCCAGGAGTTCAATAAGAGTAAACCCACGATTAATTTGACGTTTCATTTATGAGTAGTGCTGCGGTTGCGAGGCCGTCTTCCTTCGTAGCGAATTCGCCGGCCAATTGTTTTTCCATGAGCGCGTCAAGCAATTGCCCCATCTTGGGACCGCTTGGATACTTGAAGCGAGCTATCAAGTCTCGCCCAAGGACGAGCGGTTTAGGCTTTTCGTGCCGTACACCTGCACGAGCAGCTTCACCCTCGAACCAGGCGATCATCTGTTCATCAGGAGGCATCGTAGGACCCCGCCCCCCTTGATCGAAACGCAGCATCTTCACCAGCTGCGAGATAGGGACACGCAAGGCAAGCCGTCGAAAGGCCGGTAAGTCTGCGCCATTATGATAGAACGAGGATGGCGTCATGTGGGCCCGGCAAATAGCCAGAACCTTTTGCACTAGCTTAGTCTCATTCGTCAACCTGGCCAGGAAACGTTCCGCTGGGCCAGTGTGGTTTTCATGGTTGTGGTTGGTCCAGTGAGGCTCCGGGTTTTTCTTGGTTGGGCCGAACACAGATGTCTCCGGTTTACCAAGATCGTGACACAACGCCGCAAGGCCGAGCACAAGTTTTTCTTCATCGTCAGTGAACGTGCCCCCGGTGAAGGCTTCCGCGACCAACGCGGTATGGGTATAGACATCTCCCTCGGGGTGCCAGGCTGGTGTTTGTAGACTACCGACTAACGCGAATAGCTCAGGGTAAAAACGCTCAAGCCAACCGACATCCAAAAGAAAGTCCAAGGCCTTCTTGATCGATTTACCTCGGAGCAGTAGCTTCTTCCACTCCTCGAACAATCGTTCTTTCGGCAGGCTATCCTGCGACAATCCCCTACACATCTCCAAACAACGAGTGGTCGGCGTGAGATTAAACCGTGCGATGAACTGCATTCCACGCAATACTCGAAGAGGATCTTCGGCAAAACGACCAGAAACAATATCGAGCTTTTTTTCCTCAAGGTCTCGATAGCCGTTCCATTCGTCTACCCAATACTCACGGAGAGGGTCGTAATAGAGTGTGTTGATGGTAAAATCTCGGCGCAACGCCGCCTCCCGAACTGTCATCGAGGGGTCAACCTCAATAACGAAATCCGTGTGTCCTTCTCCCGTTTTTCGCTCTCGTCTAGGAATCGAAACATCGATCGGGATATTGTGTAACTTAATGACACCGAAGGACTTACCAACGATATCCAATGCCCATCGACGGGAGAGCCTCTCTTCCAACACCGAAGAAGTGAGACCAAAAACTTCGATGTCGGCGTCCTTGATAGCATCCGTACATCCAAGACGTATATCTCTTGCAGCACCGCCAACTACAAAAGCGATACCTCCGGCGTCCCGAACAGACCGGCACACATCAAGAACCGTTGTCCACAGTGTATTAAGCATAAGACTTTTCTGAAGTGCCGTGATAATGCACGGCACTAGGTTTGGTTGTTCCGTCGCCGCCCGCATCGAGATGCTTCCGGGTATCGCAGCGGGGGTTGACTTCTTTTCCGCAGTGCGGGCAGGTTATTTTGGCCTCCCGTACCGCCCATTCGACCCCGACTTCTCCATTGTAGTATGGGCAACTCAGGTCTTCCCACAGTGCCATCAACCGTGCCATCACGTAGGCGAGGCGCAGGCCGTTGAACTCTTTCGCCCACACTTCCTTGCGTTTTGGAAGACCGTAGTTTCGCAACACCACTGCCACCCACCGTCCCGGCGTCGAGGGCGGCATGTCTTCGAAAAATCTTGGCATCATATAGTATCCTCTCCATCGCACCATACTTTATCGCCTGCTGTCGGCGAGCTTCTGCGTTATGTAACAGACAGTTTTTGAATCTCGTCTCCGTCGATGAAACACACACCGTTAGGCAGCATTAACAACCTAGTGGACTCATCAATAGGAGGGTTCTCGACAACTTTCGCTGCCGTTGGATTTTTAAACAGCTCCAAAGTGGAGCCAATTAACATGACACAAATATCATTTGGTGTCACGGTGAAATTCAATTCGCGCTGATCTTGAACTTGTCGTACAGTATAAGACTCAAATTTCGAGTCGAAAGCTAGGATGAATTCTGTATATACACCGCTGCGCTCAACAATCAGCGCGCATATGCTACGGACCATCTTTGCGTCAATTACACGATAACCGTCGAGTTCGGGTACGGCTTTGGAAACAGTGACACCGGCGGCATACGGTATCGTAAGCCAGGCCTTGCCGAATAAGTCCTGATATACCACACCGTCGAAAAACTTGGCAGTCAGATGACTTACGTTGTCAATGTGCTTTGTAGTATGTACGCCATTACTGCCAAACAGTAATACCTCATGCTCAAGGAATTGCGTTCCAACAGCTGAGTAAAACCGCTCGTTGCGCACAAAGATGCCAGAAACAACATCTTGCTTATCCAGTAGAACCAATCGCCCTCCTACTGGAGTGTACAGGTAGAACTCTGCTTCACTGTTTGAAATTAGCGCGAGAGTAATAGTGTCGGCAGCCGGTTGAGCTAGCAAAACTTGTTGGTATTTCGACCTATCCAAAATAGGTATCACATCCTGCCCCGCAAGACGATACACATGCTTTGTAGTCACAGCGTACGTTTGACCAAAGTTAGAATGAATATCGATGACAGGTTCCGGTAGTTTGTACGTATTGGTCACCGAGAACCGCCCTGAGGCACGAACTACTCGGGTCGCGGCTGTTGGAACAGACAATGGAGGCAAGGCGCCTGGAACAGGCGGAGGCTCACGGAATGTGCTATTGGAAAATAGTCGTTTTAGCCACTCCAAATGCTCCTTCGGTATTGATGAAAATGGGGGGACAACCGGAGGTACGCGAACCTCTTTTTCAAAAATACTCGCATTGAGCTTCATACGCTTTCTCCAGTCCATCTTATGCACGGGATGAAGCCCATGGAACGGATGGATCCCTAGATACAGCTGAGTCGCAAGAACACCAAACGAATACCACGTACTGCCAGCGGTAAAGGCATTGCCTTGGACCGCAGGATCCCGAATACTATCCATGATTGCTGTGGCTGGAAAACTGGGCGTAGCCCAACTTGCTATATCAATGAAGTACGGAATATACTCCTGGAGTTTCGCCAGGATATTTAACTCGTTCAAATCGACAGGCAAGAACCCCTCTGCAATCAGCTGCCCTACAGTCTCTTGAATATCCAGGACCATTTTCCGAATTGTTCCTGGATCGATGTTGTTTGTTTTCTTAAACAACGCGGTAAAGAACCTACACAAAGGTTCTGCGCTAGGTACGAAGTCCATACTAAAACCTAGCGGGACGCCGGAAGCTGCGTCTGAGATGATACCTATGGGCTTTATTACCTTTTTTGACTTAATCTGCCCCAACTCCTGCAGGCGTGCTTGAGGAGGCATAGCAGATGCGTCGTGATAAACACGCAACGCCCGGTTATTGTGTTTATAGATGGTCGCCTCGCCACCAGCCGCTACATACTTATCCTGAGTCAGAACCACCCTTGCACCATCTACGATAACTGTTGTTGCTTTCATGGTAACTTAAAAATACCCGCAATGCCTAAGTCGTCCTGATGTTTCCACCCTTTCTTAGGCCAGTTACGAGAAGAATAAAACAGCATCCTTCGGCGCAACAGGTTCTTGTCCACTACCTTCGGGACGCGCAAAAGATCTAAAGCGATTTCATTTTGCCAATCGACTTTTGCGGAATCAAAGGAACTAAGCCCGTCCGATGATAGAAAAACTCCTCGTACCCGTGCCAGTTCCAAAGGCAAGTAAAAGCTGTTAGTTGGCTTTTCCGTTGTTTGTGTAAGAGTTCGTTCCCAGCCATTATTGCTCAGTCTATCGACAGTCAAAACCTCCTGAACGGCAGCATCGTTATAAGAACCCCTCCTAGCTTCGTTGCTTGGCAGCTGATAAGCAGGGTAATTAGGAGCACTGCAACGCAGCCCCCCAAGTATTGCTGTGTAGTCCCGGGTGTACAGCTCGAAGCTATCATCTTCATAGTGCACCCCAACTAACCCATCACCAAACATAAAAATAAAGAGTCTTTCTTCGTAACACGCGCAGGCTAGAGCAGTACAGTCCATCAGCAGAGGGCTAAACCCCACTTCTCGACCGATGGTTACTTGCACCTTGTGCAGTTCTTGGTAGAAGGCTTCCTCGAACTTGGGTTGGAGCCCTAATTCCTCTCCGGTCAGTAGCCAAGGTAATGTATACGTCAACGTACGTGCCATGGCTACTGTAGTAAGGCGCGCACCGACATCGCTATTCGGAGCAGAAGAACAACCATCAGACACAATCGCTGCTTGTAGTCTGCCTGCTGTAAAGCTGTGCGCGTAGTCCTGACACCCATACTCCAAATGTGCGAGAGAGTGTCCTTGAAGTGTAAAGTGATCTGTGGCTGTCGTCATATGGAGGGTTAGACAAGGAGGACCAATTTTCACTGGTCCTCCTTGTCTATTGTATTATACCAACAAACTAAATGGTGAGTTGGGAGGGGATGGTCTGGCTGGGCCCACCCTTTCCACACTGTTGCGCAGTGGACGAAACAGAGTTAGAAATGAAACCGACCAGCTTGGCAATCTTACCGGCATTGACGTCAGGACCTCCGACACTGAAAGTGCCGATAACCATCGACTTGGAACAACCGCATTCTTTTTCCACCCTGGAGAGATACGCGCCAAACTTAGGCTCCGCAGACAAACCCATCAAGATCAGCTCGCTGCTGTCCAGGGATTCACCTGAGGTAGCTGCCGCATTTGCCCTGGCCACCACGGCCGGATCCTTGGCAATACGACTTTCGTTTTCTTGGCCATCAGTAATAACGAAGGTAATCGCATTCGCCATATAGAAGCTACCAGCCAGGGCCTTACCATACTCGACCGCAGACTCGATCGCATTCGCCATTGCGTCATGGAGGGCAGTTCTTCCACCGCACCCGAATTTGCCGCTGTAATCGTCCGGGTTTACGGAACCAATCAGTTTGAAACCATGGGTTTCGTTAACGACACTATCGAACGAAACCACCCGCAACATCAAGCTATCGCTTGCAGGATTTTTCTTACAGGCTAGGACCACTTCCGCAACCAACTGCTCAATGGTCTTTTGAAACTCGGAAATCGAACCGCTCGTGTCGACACACAGTGTGACTAACGTAAACTTGGAACTTGCCGCAGCTAGTTGCGAAGGGTCGGCGCCACTAAACTGAAAGGACGACATGGTGGAGAAATCCACCTCCGGTGTAACGGGGTCTGTTTGAGTAGTATTCATATGTCTAATAATTGTATTCTTGCTTGTCGCCGATCACCGATAATCCGTGGATTTATCCACAATCCGCACTCCCAAAGCCAGCATGTCCGAAAAGAATTGATCGGCATCTGCCTTGGCAATAGGAACTGGCGACATCAGATCCTTAATAATGACAAACTTACGGACTTGTTCGGGCGAGAATTTAGCGGCGATATCTCTTACAGTGTTTGCCACGCAGTGTGACGAAGCTTGGCCTGTGATCACCAGTTCGTCCGCCATGGCCAAAAACTTCAACAGATCGGCGTTGATTTTCGTGGTTGGATCCGTTGGCACCGGGACATCGGCCATCAATGCCGAGTAATGCTCGGTATCAGGGTTGGACCCCTTCGTGACATAATTGATCATCGATTGCTTGGCAGTGGCCCAAGCATCAAGTTCACGCCAGATCCTCGGTTCAACGTTATGCCCGGGCGTACCAATGAGGCAATGTCGTGGCCAAATACGCAGAGGATATCGGTTATTTCGAGTCAGCTCCTCCACGTAGTTCGCATAGATGCTTTGCTTGCGTGGGTTTGCGGCACGATAGACTCCAGACTTGACGTCTGTATTTGTGATAACAGTAAACAGGGCAGGGTGCTTACCATCTCGGTCAAGCCACTGCTCGGCATGTGCGATATGCACCCCTTGATGGGAATCCAATGTCATGTGAAACATGCTCACGAACGGGCCAATACGCCGAATAAATTCCGCCATACGACCAGCATCCGCGTGCGCGCCATCAACATAAAGTGCCCCCTTCGGGTCACAAAAGTCATTCTGCCAATCAATTCCGAGAACATGGATACTACGGGAAATACTCATAAATGAAACTAGTTACTTAGGTTATCTGACAACTTCTGTTTTGAACGATAGAAGTTGCTTCGAACGTATTTATACACCACAAAAAGCACCAAAACTACGACCGCTACATTCAAAGAGTTAAAAATAAAAGCTAGAAGAATGATGCCGGATAGTACACATACCAAGTCAGTCAAAAACCCCACGGACATCTTGCGTTCCTTTATGTGTTGTGGTTAAATCGCAACATGGCAACTCGTACGACAACGCTTTTCTTGCTGGGCGCGTTAATCAGTAAGCTGACATTAAACGAGTCAAACCACCTGTTACACGGTATTACTATAGCATTCCCAAGCACGAAGGCCTGGATACCGTGTGAACTACAGCGCCTATTTGGCGGCAGTATTTTTACCAGAGCTTACAAAGACACGTTCAGTGTGAGATATACATTAAAGTCTCGGACAGGAATTTGTCGTTTGTTAAAAGTTCTGAAAAAGTACAGTAACGAAATACCCGGTTTAACTCCGGCCATTAAAGTACTGTCCGTCGAACAGCGACCTAATAAAAGGAAGCAGCGGTGTCGTAGGAAAAGGAGTAGGAAGAGCAATCAAGCTCCTCCTACTAGTGGCGTTTTAGCGCCTAACGGTGGTTTACCTCAACCGTTTCTCCAGAAGCCAGAATCACTCGATCCGTTCGTTGAGCAGGAGTCATGTTAGCAAAGAACCGCCCGGGTTGCCAGGCCTCCAGCTTTCCAGTTTGACGATCGAGTACAAAAGTCAGGGTACGGGCCTGCTGAAGTGGGGCATTCGTGTTAACCAACACGGGATGAAATTCATGAACCAATAAACCCTGGCTCATAACTGGAAGAGACACGGACGTCACCCGCGTACCATTCAGCAGTGTGGTAACCCAGCCACCCCATTTCTGGTCAGTACCTGGAATTTGTGTCTCCTTGTACTCAGGCGCCTCGGGCGGGACAGGAGTTCCTGCGGCCACTGCAGCATCCCTTGCCTTTTCCCAGTTCGCCCTTGCCACGGCGATTGCCTTATCCTTCTTCAGATAACTTCGGAACAACGCGTCCCAACGCACTTCGCCTGCGAAAGCCATGTAACCACGTGGAACGGCAAAGAACAACAATAGCTTGCCGTCAGTGCCAAATACTCGATGGGATGTCGGTCGTCCGAGGGCAACAATAAGCCCCCGTAAATCTTCCATGGTGGTAATACGCCGATTGGACTTGCAGATGCGAACAAACCCGGTCTGGCTGCTCCCAGCCACCAATTGGCTGACCATTTCCGAACGGGCAGGCTCCCCCTGCTGCGATAGCTCCTGCTGCGCCTTTTGAAGGCCGGCAAGTACCATGTGTTTGCCTTGTGCTTCAAAATTCTCAGGTCTCGCCGAGGACATGAGTGCTCGCCCCTGTGCACTGGTCCTCGGAACCTCTGTGGGGGAGGGAGTTGGGTACAAAGCGTCTTTCGAAAGTCCTTCAGTCTGAACGAGATCCAGTACAGTTAATACAGTGTTAGTCATAGTATGATATTAGTTTGTCTCAATTAGGGAGCTCACAGCAGTGAGTTAAGAAAATAGAAAAGGGCGAGGATCGACTGCGGTCGTCCCCGCCCCATGTAACCGTCGCAACCTTTACGCACTCTCGTCAGCAGTATTGATCGCAGCAAAGTTCACCTGTTCAACCTCATGAACAAGTGCTTGCGGATCCCGCTTCAGTTGTGCAAGCAGTGCGAACAACTTATCCGAGAATCCGGCAAGAACAGCCACACTGTCTTCAGGGAACATCAGTTGACCGTATCCTTGGAAGTCGAACAAAACGATGAAGGGTACGGTATTAAACTTCTGTTCGTATTTGCGGCGCGAGGAAGTCGGGGCCCCCATGCTGGTTCCCCAGGCCTTACCCAAGGTCCAACCCTCATTGTCACTTAAGATAATGATGTTATCGTATTTGCGCCCTGCGCATTCAAACATAGCATGAAAATTCGTCGAGCCCTGCATCCATACTTTCTTGATTTGCTCGACGATCGCAAAGACACCAACATTTGCTGTTTCAATCGACCGATACTTTGCGGACGAAGCGAATTGCATGAAGTCTGCCCCGGGTTGACTTTTCAACGCAATTGCCGTGAATAATGCACCACGCGCTGCTGCCGAATCCAAATTCTCGACGTGCCCCATCGAAGTTGACTGATCCAGGGTAATTAGTGTGGTTCCTGGCAATACTGGAATATTTTTGACCGACAGTTCAACGGCCTCCTCGACAGCAGCCTGAACCGATGCGGTTGCACATGTTTGAGCCTGAGATGTTGACGCTTTCTTGGCTTCCTGCAACGCCTCGAAGGCCTTGACAAACTGAAATGGGAGTACAAGGCTTCGTGCCACCGCCGCCGGGTTCGTCAAGAACTTAACCAACGCAGGTACTGCCCCAGGAGCCTGCTCGATAATGTTTCGTGCGTTTTTCAACGCCGCAAGGTACCCTAGCTTTTTTTCCTCCAGTAACGAACACCAGACCTCCTCCTTTTTCACTTTGTCTGTACCTGCCGCCGACAACAAAGTCTCCCAAGTATCGGTATTCTTAAGTGTTCCCTGTACGAGATCCTTGAACGCGGCGGCGTTTTCGAGACGAGGTTTTGGATGGGTCAGGTTGAACAGGTCAACCAGACTAACTGATTGGTCAGACTTTCGATACTTCGCCAACTGATACGCATCGAAACCGGCCAGCGCTCCGGCAATACCTTTCTTCAATGGGTAAGGGAGAGTAACTGGTACCTTTTTCCCATTTCCTCCACGCTTGCGGATGCTGGCTTTCTCGGAGAAGAATAAAAAGTAGGCCGCTGTAATTTCAGTGGCGTCATCTGGACGGTAAATAACAGACTGCACGAATGGCCGCACCCACGTCCATCCCTTGCCTTTTGTAAAACCACAAACCAATGCGGTTAGGGCATGCGAGATTGTTCGTAGCCCCAGGACACGACGTGCCCAGATCGCTGCTTGAGCCGCGAAATAAGGGTTTTGCTTAACCAGTTTCTTCAACCGTGCAATCAACTCCGACTCCGATTCGTAGAATTTATCCTTTGTTTTGGTACTGAGAAGGGAGCAAAAGACAGCAGAAAGCAGTTCGAACTTGTGGGACTTTCGAAAAGCCAGGCCTCCGGCTGCGTTCACAGCATCAGGTTTCGCATAATGATGCGGCATAACGATTGTCGGGGTGGCCGCCGGGCTACTCACTTTCGGTTGAGCAGACACAGTACGTTTGGCGATAACGCGCGGAATGGTACCAGCAACGGCTTTCTTCTTGGTAGCGGAACGAACAGACAAGGCACTAGTGTATTTTGACATATGTATACTTTTTGTGTGATTGCCAGGTGAACTATAGGTGTATTTACCACATCCTGGCTAAAAAAGAGACGCGAGTGACACAGTCGCCTGTGTCAAGGTCGTACACCATTTCGGTGTACGACCGGAGGAAAAGGATCCAAGAAGAAAAAGTGAACGAGGGTTTTCTTTGGAATAGATGAACTCGTTCGAGTTACTTTCTTGGAAAGTAAAAGGGAGCGAAAAAGCGTCAGAAGGTTGGTTTCGATTAACAGTCGATGAACTTCTGACAGTTACGTCTCCCAAAATTGGTCCCCCGTAAGTCCGTTAGGACCTTTGCCTTCGAGGTACTAGCTCTCGGGCTTTACAGTCACGGTGTTACCGAATGCGCGTTTGCGGGACGTCTCCCATACTACGCACCCCATTCACACCATTTACGGGAGATTAGAAGCGACTAAACCGGGGCGCATTGTATCGGAATCGCTGCCCGTTCGAGTATCCGGCCTGTGGCTGGCGCCGAAGCGCTATAAGTCGCTAAATTGGTTGCAGCTAGCTGCTTCGAAATTGTTTTGTATTGTCTGCGGAGGTAGGTTCAGCTACACTTGGTGAATGCCCACTTTACAAGCACAACGGAGCGGCGGCGCAGTCATGGCAGCTCGCCAGAGAAACGCAGCGCTAGCCAAATACTATGCAAATCCAAATCTGTGCGAACGCTGCCTTCAACCTATTCAGGTGCTACCTGACCAAAAGCTCCGCGCAGTCAGGGTCAAGCGCTTTTGCTCCCGTTCCTGTGCAGCTTCAAAAAACAACAAGACACGGAAGGCTCGGGTAAAAAAGTATCATCCGTGCGTAAGTTGCAGTGCACTCGCGGCAACAAGAAAAGGTAAGCGTTGTATTACCTGTCAGTCCGTCTGGAACGAGCAACGCAAGGCCGAACAATTAGTAAACAAGACCAAGAGCGAAACAAGCTATCGACAAATCTGTCTCCACGCACGGTACTCGGTTAGAAACAGAGAACAGAAATGTCAGAAGTGTGGGTATTCTTACCATGTAGAGTGCTGCCATCTACAGGCCGTGTCCACCTTTCTGCCGACAGCGAAAATCGCCGAGATCAATGCACCGACAAACTTGCGATTACTGTGCCCGAACTGCCACTGGGAACACGACCATCCAAACAAGACAATGGTGCAGGGATAGGAGTCGAACCTATTATCTCGCAGCTTATGAGGCTGGAATGATTATTATCCGTTTCACTCCCCTGCAAATTCAGAAAGCGCGGAAGTTTTTGTCCGAGGCTTATACGTTGCTCGAACGCCTATTACCCACCGCTTTTTTTCGGTGAGTGGTCTCCCAACTTCCAAGGCTACCTATTGCTTGTTACAGCTGCGCCTATTAAAGGCCCGATGATAGGTTTGGAGACAAAAAGTCCAAGGTGATTGAGGTGCACGACAACATGTATAAACAGCTGCTCTGCCAACTGAGCTACACCTCTCTCACGAAAGGAGGCAGGATTCGAACCTGCGGCGGGCTGTGGGTTTGATGAACGTCGTACGATTACATCCTTGGAAAGGGAATCGAGGAGAAAAAATGAAAGACATTTGTTATGTGCTCTAACCGCTGAGCTACCTCGGCGTCGAAGCCGAGGGTGGGATTTGAACCCACGTCACACGCTTAATAGGCGATGAACGTCTTTCGGTTACTTCCTCGAAAAGGAAAGGGAGAGAAAAAGTGACTCACGGTTTTTAACGTGCAGCCATTACACTTCTGACCCCGTGGGGCCGCCAGGATTTGAACCTGGTCCGTTCGTTCCTAATACGATGAACGTGAATCGGTTACTTCTCCCAAAATCAGCTAAAAAGAAAATCAAAGAACTTGCGTGATTTCCCATCTTATAGGGAAACTCAGAAGTGTCAATAAAAAAAAGGAGGGTCGCACCACATTTGGTGAATGCAGTACGACCCTCCTACCCCACACCTCCACCAGCGGTATTCGGCAGGACCGCGGCCTGCCCCGGTAACCGCACCGGGCTGTCATGAAGTCTGAACTGCCAAGGACGTGTTGTTACGCTACAAGTGCCGCATTCCGACGCCTTGGTCAACCACCGTTGACATCCCCTCGCCTTCTTTGTGTCTGTATCTAAGGGGGCGTATTGTCAGTCGTTTATCTTGGTACCTCCGACTGCAACCGGCGCTACACGAACTAAGCAGTAGAATAGGAGATGCCCTATTGCTCGAACCTGAAAGGCCAGGAACGTATCGAGCGAGTACTTCATGACAGAAATCAAAACAGTGTCGGCGCTTAACTTGGCGGCGGCGTTCGCGAATTGTCTCATTGGTTGAAGCCGCCAGGTTCTCGTCGCCGACACTGTAACCGCTTGCCCCTTAGTTCCATGCGGAGTTCGCAAGGATCAGAGTTTCACGAGGCTTATTTCATCCTCAGGGCGATTAGCAAACGCTAAGGGCGTTCGCAAGTTATTATACCCTAATCTGCATGAAATAATACAGGGGGGGGTATCAGCAAAAATAAGTACTGACGAACTGTTTTACACACGTTATGGAATAGTACTTATTAAATAGCGAAGAGCGGACAATGATCACACCACTTGAAAGACCGCTGAGCGGAAGGTCTTTATCCCAGGCCGATATAACTAATACCGTTCCAGGGGCCTGCACAGCCATGTGGTAACGCCATTGGGCAGGCAACGGAACGTATTGTTGCCCAAGGTTAAACTCATAATGCAGATCGTGCTTGTCCCACTGTTCCGGGTCAAGCAGTTGCAACAAGTTAATTTTGGGTGACGATACACAATAGAAGACGGGCTCATAGCTAATACCTTGCTCCGATAGGGCGGAGTTTGACCAAGTAAAAACCGGAAGGGGCTCCAGAGTAGTACTGGAGAGCAACGGTTCCTTGATAAAATACTTTCTGGGAACTTTTGTGGCAGCAGCCATTTTTTGTAACAGTGCGTGTTCCGCGGCCTTGGTGTGTACAATCATATATCTATTTTTCTAGGAGTATCGTCATAAAACTCAACAACGTCGGCTTTGATATTCGCCACGCTTTTAGACATTTTACGACGAGCTTGTTTACGTGGCCGAGCCGGAGGCGTTGTAATAGTTTCATCCAGAAGATCGGTGATAGGTGTTGGTGCTGTGGGTATCGGTAAGGAAACTATCGGATATGCGTCCTGCTGGTGCAGCCTATACCCACCCGCCTCCTTTTTTCTTCGAATCTCGCAGAACTCGTTATATGCGTCAATCCAGTCAGGTGTTATCATCTTTTCGTGCCGTGTCAACCTGGCCCCTATGCGGCCATACAGAACATCAACCTGGTACCAAAGGGGCGTGTCGAAGTCGCCCTCCAAACCTAGACCGCGAGCCGCGCACTCTTCCCCACTAAGCAAGAGCATTTCTATACGATATTCTTTTTGGTGGGAGCCGCTAGTATTTTGAAGTGTGGTCGAGCGTAACAACTCCATATTACAATTGGTTCCGCCGGGCCCATTCCGCCATGAGTAGGCTGTCGGCGTCTTTTTTAAATTTTACGTCTGGAAAAAGTACCTTACCTACTTCGAAACTAGCCTGCTTAAGCTCGTCTCTTCCTATTGTCCCGGAAGGCAGTAAGGCAGTCTGCCATTCTTTGGAGTCAACAAATCTATACTCCAGTTGCAGTAAGTCCAGAACTACTAATGTAGCCTCCAGTGCACGTGCTGCGAGTAAAGATGCGTTGAACCCCTGTGGATTGCAATATGGCCTTTCTACCAGTACAAGCGCAGAGCCTTCTGCCTCGATGGGTAAAGTTACTCGGCTGTATAGGATGTCAAACAACTTTTCACTATCTACCCGGTGTAGGTGCTTTTCGACCTTTTGATAGTTTCGACAGCGTTTCTTGGGGGTTTGTTCCCAGTATGCGGGTAAGCCAGGAGTTATAACTGCCACGCTTCCGCTGATACCGTTGTCAATCCCACAGTAGATTTTAAAGGGGGAAACAGGACTCCCCATTTCCCCCACGACTACTGGCGCATTAACTGGCGGCGATTTTTGGAGCGGTAAAAGCTCCGGCTCCACTATTTTCCGTCGTGCCGACGATTTCTGACTCATTTGCCGGTAGTGCGTTGAATATCAAGTTTGCCTGCGCTTCAAACGGCATAGCCCCAAAGTTCCGAACTTCCTTTTGTGGAAGCGGACTGATAAGCTGTGGAGCATCTGTATTCTTTGGAACGACTACCGTTTCCCTGATACGTTGGGCAACTGTGCGTTTACTCGCCGTCTTTTTCTTTTTTGGCATAGGCTAAGCAGACGCCAACACGCGTCGCAGCATGTAAATTTGTCGACCATTTAACTTAATCTCAGCACGGTCGGGGAGTCTAAGAATAAGCCTCTTCTTTCGATGTTGTTTATTCTTCTTAGGACCAACATAGACGATCGTACTGTCGCCCGACTGTAAATGAACTATCTTGTTTTTTCCGGGTTTAGTAATTACTGGTTTCATATTGCTTCTTTTGTTAACTATCGATCAATGAAACTGTTTTTGGCTCGGGGGCGGCATCCGCCTCCGCTTTCGCCGTCTTACGTTTCTTCTTACGTGTTGCCTCCAACTCGGCAACAACTTCCTCTTTGGGTAAGTCTGGAATACCGAAAGCCTTACGAATAATCTCTTTGGCTTGAACACTGTGTTTAAGTACCAGTCCCAGCTCTGGTTCGCGATATGCCTTCTCGGTATCGATTGGTACTAGCTTATTAGTTGTTGTATCCAGTGTAGCAACATCCTTGGTTAACCAATAATAGAAACCACCAGACTTCTGAACTAAAGAAGGGTAATCCTTACCCAGCTTTCTAACTAGCGGAGCCCACCAATCTATTCCGCCGTTAATGTATAGATCAACATCGATCTCCTGATGTTTACCTTCGCGTCCCAGCTTGTTTCGCTTGCATTGTAACTTATGGATAGATCCGATCTTCCGTGGTTGACCGTCCTCGCCTGTCGGCGCCGTCAACTCACCAATTTTTGACATCTTAATGTGCACGGAAGAATGAAAGAACTGCCCCTCCCCGCCAATCAACGCGTCATGCGCATCTTCACTAAAACCGAATCCGCCAATCTTGCTTTTCAACTGGTTTAGCATCAAGAATACGCATTTTTCCTGTGCTAGTGGCTTTTCCATCTCCCGAAAGAAGCGAGACAACAACCGGGCATGAAGTCCTGGCTGCATATCCGAGACAGTATGGGAGCTATCCGTTTCGTATTCTGGCGTGGCTCCGGCGATGGAGTCAAAGGCAACCAAAACCGGAGTATCTCCATCCGGATACGCTTTAGGCATATTTCGGACAATCATTTCGGCTAAGGTAAGCCCTTCTTCCAAGCTATTGGGATGAAAGACAGCTACACGACTCAAGTCCACGCCTTGTTTCTTTGCGTAGTCCAGGTCAATCGCATGCTCCGTCTCGATCCAAATAACGTCACCACCACGTTGTTGGTACAATTTTGCCCAATCGAAAAACAACGAGGTTTTGGAGCTGCTCTTCTTCCCATAAACTAGAATAAAGCGCCCATAGGCCAGAAATCTGCGATCCAACACAAACTCTAGCAACGGGTTATCTACCAACATACCGGTTGCTGCCGGCTCCTCGCTCGCAGGCCGAAACTCGATATCCGAGTCTGGGTTCTTCTTCAAGAAACTCTTCTTGGTGAGATTCAATAATTCTGCAAATGCCATAGTAAAAGTGGGAGCCCTCTTCCGGGAGGGCTCCCGGTAAGGTTAGGCCGTACGAGGAGTTCGGTTTAAGAAACGGTGGGCATCTGCCAATGTATACACCGGCTTAGCAGGATCCGCCGTGGGGTTGCTTGCGTACTCAGTCTGCACCACCGGAAGTGGAGCTTCCGCAGGCACAGCCACCTGAGGAACAAGAGCTTTCGGAACAGCCGCCATTGGCATGGCAACGGGTTGCGCAGCAGGGGCGCTTACAGCCGTTGTCACCGGAACCGGACCGGGCGTACCGCTGTTATTAACAAAGGCTGGAGCCGCGGACGTAGAGTTACCTAGTATCGTGCCATTAGGCAGTTGATACCCGCTCATGCACCTATTGAAGATATCTGCCGGCACGCAATTCCTCAGTTTTTCAATCAACTCTTCGACGCTCAAGTAGTGCACCACTTCGTCCAGGTTATATAGGTAGTCCGAGTCAGTCAGCTCGGTCGGCAATGCGTAACGCTTTGATGCCTCGGGTGTAACAGTCCATGGTTGCCCCACCGCGTCCCGCTTCAATTGAATGAATACTGGAATCGCTGAGGCCGGATCGTTCAATAGAGGAGCTTCGGACCCATCCGGCATCCGACGCCGATTCCACGCCTCGATATGCTCGCCGCCTCCAAACTGAGGCAACACCAAAACGTGCGCCCCGAGCTGCATTTGAGACATGTATGCAACATTAAATAGCACCTTATTCGCCACTCGTCCGAAAGGAGGGTACCGTTTAACCTGCTTGTTGTTAACTTGTGTCTGTACGACTTTTGCAAACTCAGGATAGTCGATTTTTACTTTACCAGAGAAATATGCGACAGGACAGTTACGTCCGACGGCGAACGTCTCTTTGATGTCAATGCCGAAGTTGTCTCGAACTTGGATTACTTTCCAAGAAACGGTCCCCCCATTTGCATCTAACTTGTATGGTGGTAGGATGAAGAAAAAATTTCCCTCGCGATTCTTATCTTCGCGAAAGTTGACCACCCGCACTCCCTCTTTGATAATCTTTCCGAAAATGTTTGTAGAAAGATCAGAACCCTCGAACTGCCTAGTAGGTGTAAGTACTGCCATAATTTGTATGATTTGTTTTTATAGTTAATTCAATTTTCCAACTCCTGACTCTCGGTCAGGAAAAGTTTAATAGTGCAAATACGCCGCGGGATACTACTAGATAACCAACAGCAGTTGATCTGAAGTGTCCTCGTTTCGTTCGTGGTTCAAGAATGTCTGTGCCATAATTCCTGCGACGATAACAGGAGTTACATGCGAGATTTTATTCTGTTTATCTGCCGCGATCAGACAACCACGTCGTTCGTCCGAATCGCTAAGTGTTGGCTTTAGAATCTTCGGACTTAACCGGCTGTTGAACACCCCGATATTCCGACTACTACAACGACCGTCGATCCAATACAATTCCGGATTGTTAAACCCGTAAGCATAAAGCTCGCGGCGAAAGGTCATGCTGTCCACGCACGAGAATATAACATCGAAAGCAGGGAAATCCAGAGCAGTCATGAATCGAAGTTCTGGGCGGATAATCCCGCCCGTTCGCTCCGATACAATTTCCGCCTTATACCTGCCCAACTCTTCTTCACCGAAGTTTTGATGGAGTAGATTACCGGTGTCCACCGTATCGTCGTCAAAAACCGTCCAACTCCATTCGCTGAATGGGAATTGCGAGCGGGTTAACCCGTAGTCGTAAAGAAAATTAGCCAAATAAGCACCAATGCCTCCGGCTCCAGCGATAGCCAACCTTTTTTTATTCATTTTTGTGAATGATCTCTTCTACGTCTAAGTCATTAATAACCCACTCCACTCGATGTTCGTCTTCATACCCATAACGATACCAGAGCAATTCGTTACAGGACGGAGACCAGATGAAGTTATTTGGTTGCCCATTAAATAACCTCTGCAAGTCCGTCAAACTAGGCAGCGCCCGGCAACCGGTCGGATGTGTATGAAAACTGCCAAAATTTCGAGCACCCCGAGCGTAACTCGTAATTACTTTATGCCCATATTCTTCACGATCAGGTTCATAGAACCCAGTCGCTGTAGGAGTTCCCGTATGTTGATTAGTTATCCGGTGAAACTCTATGGCATCTCCCAAAGATACGAGGAACCCGCCTTCCTCCTCATTACGATCACCAGGGCATTCAATAACAGCCTGTTTCAGCGCCTGTCGCAACGAAGGCGACAAAATCTCTGGCGACGAAGGGATAAGTAGTTCGTAGCGTTTCATCATGTAGTCTCCAATGCAGTCGAGTCCGCGCGGACGCGGGCCTCATTAACTACAGTGCGTAACGTGCCGATCTTATTGACGACAAATGTATCGTTTTTCAAAGCCATTAGCCGCGCAACCAAGGCATCATAACCGGCCCCCATTTCACCCTGGCCGTCCACGATGCAAACATAGGCTTTTGTGGTCGTATTCCAAACCTTAAATGGAGGAGTCTTTTCAACTGTGTATGACGCCCCGCTATTTCCGATAATCTCGTAAAAGGCAGCACCATTATGAGTACACTCTTTGGCTTTTGTCTCTTCAACACAGGCCTTCAATAATTTCTCCGATTTCTTCTCGGCCTCGGAACGAGCTTCCAACAACCACTCAATCAGAGGATCAAGATCAGCGAGAGTCAAGAGCGCCACTCCCTTGTCATCCACCGCATGTTGCAAGATCGCATGTTTCAACGCATGAGTGCACCACTCGTAGGTACGATACGTAAAGTCCCCATCTGCCCGATTACGTTGATACCCATTATTCGTTCGATGGTTTATGGAAGCAATTTCGTCTAACAACCCTACGAATCGGCGCAATGGCACCCGACGGGTCTTATCCTTGTTCAACCAAAGAAAGTACTTCCCTTCATCGCACACAAAGAAGATCTTTGGGTGTTTATTTGTAACCGGACGATAGTAATCGCTACTTGAAAAGCAGAAGATTTTAACAGGTACCCCGTTAGCAATGGCATCATGCACTCTCAGAGAAGCTTTGGCGATCTGTCGCAAAAACTTATCATAGGCCGCTGCATCTTGGTAGCAAGTAGCCCGCCGCAGCACCCGAGCAAGCTCGGTGGTGTTGATTAGGTGTCCATTAACTCGCCGTCGAGTATTGGAAGTGGTCACCGATAACCGAAGCGGAATGTCATTTATGGAAAAGCTCCACTCCCGGGCTTCGGCAAACCCTCTTCCATTAGACAGCATCGGTGCCCTGTCCATCTCTTCAAGGACCGTTGAAATGTACAAATCCACCAGTTGATAGATATCAAACTGTGTATTCGTGTCCACTCTATTCAATAACACTTCGGACAGGTTAGGTGCAGCTAACTTAATAGTTTCATAGGTTGCTGATTCGTTGGTAAACTTGATGTTATGCAAAGTAAATTGCTTAACTTCGCCTCGCTTGTATTTCGCAACAAGAACGTGTTGCGCGTTTTTCTCGAAGTCCTGTCGAATGTGTTGCTTTAATCGGGCGTAGCCTTGTACGACGTCTTGTTCTGAATCTTTCGAAATTTCCCGTTCCGCCGCGAGTAAGATACGTTGAAGTGCTGCCGAATTGTCGGCCTGCAAAAATACTCCATCACGAAGAAGGCTGGTTAGCTTCGACCCAACGACTGCAAACAACGCCGCAAAATAGTAAACATTAAGTCCCAGTTGATTGCAGATAAAAACTTGTGGGTCCCCGCCCAGTTTTGAACTAAAGAAAATGATGTGACCCCTATCCATGTAATTGTACAGAGGACTATCGGTACTTACTGCAAAATTCATGGGGCCATGAAAGCTCGTCGATGCGCCATTCCCTGTTGTCGGTAATGCCGAACCGTGAATAGCCCGATATGTCTTGCCTTCATGAGTGTACTCAATCGGGTCAGAAAGGATCAGAACTGGTACGACCAGACCAAATCCGTTCATTGGAAAATACGAGATAATGTCAAAGAAATATTTAACACTACTATGAGACAAAGAATTGTGACCTCGGCTCACTTGCTCGGCCAATCCAAGCTTAGCCGTTAGCAAAGGACTTCCTGACGAAGAAACGAGGGGACGAGTTGCACTCTCTGGCAAATACCAATTTATAGCCTCGCAAACGCCAGCCAAAGACGGGATATCGTTGATGTTTTTGAAGCTAGGTTCCAATTTCCAAGTTACAGTATTTCCTGAATAGTACTCAGTTGGCGTAATGTCGATTTGGATTGCAGGTAACGCTTTTTGAAGGTCTGACAACTTACGGATAGCGGTAGAAAAGCTCTTCAGCGGAATTGACATAAATGGATGAAACAAAGACTGAAAACAATTATAGAATGAGGAGGAGCCGAAGCTCCTCCTCTAAAAAGAAACAGTTGGAAATATTAGACGCCGCCGGCGAGATCACCGGTCAGTGTGAGCGTAACCGGGCCATTATTGGCAGCCGCCTGCACAGCCTCGAACAGTCGCTGAGTTTCTTCAACGGCAGTCAAGGGGTTTGCCAACGCCTCCTCATCAAACTGAAACACGTTGGCACCGATATAGGCCCACTGCTTGTTCTTCGTATGGGCAGCGATGACCTTTGCGATCGCGTCCGACAACTCCTCGATAGACTCAGTGTGACCAGAAGCGTCGGTGATACGAAGTGTCACCTGAGTACCTCCACCAGCAAGATCGCCGGTTAAGGTAACAGTGATATCTTCGGGGGATTCCTCCAACATTTCACGGAGGCGCGCAGTATCTTGCAAAATCGCCGGGTCATCGGCCGAAGTTGCAGTGAACTGAAAAACTCGGGCACCGACGTAAGCCCACTTCTTGTTCTTCAGATGAGCATCCAGCACAGTCTGAATAGCCTGGCTGAGATCCTGCTCCAGGTCGGTGTGACCAGAAGCGTCGGTGATGCGGAGATGGATAATGCGATTTGACATAATTGTGTTTTTGAAAGAGACGTGAAAGACAGTGAAATAAACGGTGTTAACCGTCATTTCATTTTATCAAATTGTAACGAAACCGCAAGGCTAATGAATTGGAAATTGAATATTCCGCAGTGCGATCTTATCAGTGTAAGTCATACAGAGCCTGCATGTTGCGCATGCACCGACAGTGGCTGAGTTTTTGATTTTGCCAGAAATCTCAGGACAAACCACCCAGCGTCTGTCTTTGGGAAGAGCCGTACTCCCCATATAGGCAATCCCTAAATTATTGTGTGCCGCTCGGTACTTTTCAAAAACCCGGCTTGCCTCTTCGTAGTTTATGACGTCCGAAGAAACATAGATAGCCAAGTTATTGCAACCTACCAACAGCGGCACCGCCCACAAACTGCGGGTATAAACCCAGAACCTCACGGACGGAAATCGTAGAATTGTGTCGGCCCAGGCGTTGGCATAATCCTCTGAAAAAAAGTCTCCAGAGGTGTGCAACCGAAAATATAGATCCCCTGCTTTGTTGCGTTCTACGAAGGAAGAAATAGTAGCTTCAAGAATCTGCTGCATCTCGTCTTTCGTTTTCCCCCTCAACAACAAGGTATTTTGCAACAATACTTTTCCAAAGCTTGGGTAGACTTTTACTAGCTTATCTACGTAGCATGTGGCGTTTACGCCACCTTCGCGTTTCAATCCCATACACCCGCCTTGTCCCATTGTCGCTCCAGGGCAAGTACCTCCGGATTCTGGCCGTCCGTGCATTAGACCGAAGGTATTTAGATGATTGGGCTTGAATCGAACTTTGGAATTGTTGGTTAACTTAAGTGTAGTTTCTGTTTCTGCCATGTCTTGCTTTGCTGAGAGGTTCTCCGGCAAAAACAAAACAGAACACAATAAAACAGAACACAATAAAACAGAATAAAACAACAATGCGTCACGAATACATTACGCAACGCATCTTATGACACCGACTTATTCGAACGGGTGTGAATCAGCAACCTTGCGCATCTTGTTCCAATAACGCAGAAGCTGGTCGTTGAACGCTAGCGAGAGTCGTAAGCCTGGTACGACGTCTGTACGAAGAACTTCAAGAACAGCAGTTTCGTCCGCACCCCTAGCCAACAGGTACGTTCCTAAAACAGAAACTGCGAGGTTGATCCTTCGTTTTACTCCCTGGAAAAGGCAGGCCAATTCTACCGCAACGTCCTCGCGGGTACCTTGATAGTTAGGGTTACAACGCAAACGCCCCAACAACTCCTCTATCTGGGTATTGGCGCTCGAAATAAAACTCTCAATTGGTGCGGCGTTTGGATTCCAATTTCTATTAATCCGCCCATCTGCAGCCAAGATACTAGAAGTGGAGGCCCAGTTAAGTCCTGCTCGGCGAAGTATTCTATCCGCATCAAGCATGGCTTCGGGTACGGCATATCGAACGGCAGCAAAGTCCGCCGGACAAAGATAAGATAGTTCCCGAACGGTTCTAACATTGTAGTTACGACTTAAGCTATTGACCAGGAGCGGGACGGTTAGATATGTGGCTTCCCTGTCCCCCGACAAGTCAGTCAAGAAGCTGTCTGGCGAAATGGTAGGACCAAGTGTATCTCGCTTCTTTAACACCGCGATTCGGTATGCAGTCAGTCTCTCCGCTAACTGTCGAGTAAGGTGAGCCAACGCTGGAGATACGGGCGCTAGCACATGTGCGCCATGCTGAACCGCCTCAGCAAAAGACTCTAGATAGTCGGGCAGTACCTGTGAAGGCTCCACATCTTGCTTGTCCTTTATGGCCTCCCCCTGCAAGGACGGTTGAGTTGTTTGAGTTGTCCGCTTTAGCTGCTCCTCCTTCAGCGCCGACAGTAGTTGCTCCGGAATTGCTTCGCCCTGTGCCTTCTTATTCTCGAACTTCTTGATAGTATTGTCGAGATGTGTCGATTCCATGTCTTGGATTTCGATAGGACCCTTTGATTGACTTTCGTAAAGCATAAATTAGATGGTCACTGAAACTTCCTGCTCGACTGCCGGAGGCGCCGCGACTTCAATTACCCGGTGAGTATCGACGTGAGTGATGCGCCCATGAACGAGGCTATTCTCCAATAACACCACTTTTTCACGACCCAAAGGAGTACTCAGCGCCGCGCACAATTTGATGAGTTGCGCTTCGGTCTGAATCTGCGAAAACATGTAACGCACGATATAAGGCAAGTTAAACGTTTCGGTGCCGTGGTACAGCCACGGTAGAAGCGTCGATTTAACCATTGTCTCCAGCGACCGGGCAGTATACTTCTCTGACTCCACGGACCACATCAGCCGGGAAGATTCTGGGTTATTAGTTTGGTGCACGGATCGGCGGGGCGTGGTATTGCACGTCATCCCAAATTTCCAGAGCTGTTCTCCGGCGACACACGCAGCGTCTTCCGCATTTGCAATAGCATAAATAGTGCCGGCAGTTAAGGCGCCTGGAGCTACCTCCTCCAAAGAAGAGATGCTTGGGCATTTTCTAGAAGCCATTAGCAGTCCGAGAAAAGAGCCGGTAATATTGTGATACCCATTTGGCGACGGGTATCGGGGTAAAACAACCTGGCCCGCGAGGCGGATTACCGCGATCTTGTGGGTTCCACCTTTGGGGGTAAGAAAATCATCCACCGGACCGCTGTATTGAGTGGGGTCGAAGGCAGGAGACGTCACGTAATCAGCCAGAAAGGCAGGGTGTCGTACAATGTCATTAGGGTCTACACGAAAACTCTGGGCAAGAGAAGCGACGGGAGAATCAGTCATATTTGAATTGCGAAGATAAATTTTTGCAGCAAGCTCGTTAAGCTTGGTAAGCTCTTTATGAATTGATAAGCTTTTCGCCTTAACGCCAAACACTTTAACATTATCGGAAAGAAGCTGGAAAGCGTGGCTGGCTGAATGCGAGAAGAAACTGACGAACAGTGTATTGTCTGTAAACAAAGTAGGATAGCGGGAACTCATGAGTTCAGGGTTCCATCGCAACGCTGGTTGAGGGTTATCCACAACCAGCGACACTCCCTGGTTTTCAGCAATAAAATAAGGAGTAGAATCAAAATCAGAATCAGACAAAACAGAAATTAAATTGTTAGACATGTTATTTCCAAAGCCAAGTTTTATTTTCAAAGTCCCATTTTGTTTCCCGGCTAAAGACAACTTCCTTGCCCTTCCACCTATCGGCTACAACCATTTCCATCCCCAGACGGTCGCCAGTTGCTATCCGACAAGTGTTGGTAAAGAACTCTTTAACTAGTTCCGGAAAATAGTTATCTCGCATCAAATCCTTGTGTACCAACCAATAGGACGCATCATGTACTGAGTTTACTGGACGAACATGAGACATCCAAAGGTTGTTCTTTTGTAAGTGCCTCTTCATACTGACCGAGACATCCCACAAGAATAAGGCGAGTTCACTGGCAATGGGGTAAGCCAGTGATTCATTTTGCCATCCGGCTAAAATATCAAAGCGGTCAGATGCATCAAACCAGTATTTAATACCACGGGCATTTTCGATATATCCAGCGTTCACTTGTGCCTTGCATTCCTCCCTATATTGCATATATCGGGTATAACGATGCCAGGTAGATAAAGCATAAGTGATGCTGTCCATCGGAACTAAAATACCAGATTCGGCAAAAATCTCAGATTGAATCGGCAGTGCTGCCGATAAAAGCTCAGACGTATAGGCGACCCGAAACGTAATAGCTTTCGCAGAAACGTACTTCGAATAGTCGTCTTTACTGATTGTTGGATCCCGGAAGTACTCCCTGGCTTTCGTCAGGTGAAACCCGCCTTGCAAAATATCCTGGATATAGTCAGGATCTTTGGATAGAAACGCGGCAATAGCCAGATCGGCGCCAGCAACATCCACTTCTGCCCAATAGAAGTCTGGATGCCCTGGATAAAAGATATGGCGAATGTTCCGAGGAATCAGGTGATCATACTTCTTGCGGTCAGTCTTGTTCAACGCCGTATACCCCGGTACAAAAATTTCAGGGATATGACTTAGAACTTTGGAAGCCGGATTCTGTACGTTTGGTTTCGACGAACTTCGAAAGTTATTTAGACATTCGAAGAAATCAGCGTGGATCCTTTGGTCCTGACATAAGGCTCCCAGATACGACTGTTTCAACGGCTCATCTTCTTCATCTTCCTCGGCGTCCACCTGTGCCTCTTCATTCTCCGGCGGCGGTGTACTAATCTGATAAACCGTGCCCCGCCGATCCAAAAACTTATTGGCAAATACTCCAACACGATTAAGGCTTAGCAGAGTCGAGATAATCAATAGCTTTTGCCGCAGGTCGTCGCCAACCTCCTTTTCAGGAGAAGCTTCCAATGCTTGTAGTAGTTGGAACTTGATGGTTGCCAACGACTTATTATTGGTGCTTGGTTGATACTGCTCTTGTACTTCCTTCTTTTGCTTGACGTACCAAGCCCGAGGTTTTGCCGCCTTACCGGCTTTCGTATAATAAGCAGGAGTCAATTTGAGATGCTCGTATAGCAGGACTTTCTTGTCAGGAGACGAAGCCGGGTTGAACTCAGGCATCATAGGAGCTACCAGTTCGACCAGTGTAGACTTCAGCTCTTGAAATTTGGATGTGAACTTATCACTCAAATCCAATAATAGAGGAACGTCGATTGGAATACCGTGCAGTTCCAAATCTATGAAGTAGTTTGTCAACGGCAAGTAAGTATCGTAGTAATAGGCCTGCACGGATGGTGCCACATGTTGCTTCATGTAACTCTGCATGTTAAGGCATGCAGTCAGATGCGATACGGCATCGCCCGCGCAATAACGCCAGTACACCTCAGGTGCAAGATACTTTAACCGCGCCAATTCTCTCTGAGGTAATTTGTGCTGACGCAAGGCCTTGCTTAGTGCCAGGTAGTAAGGGTCATAGCGTGTATACTTCTTGATACCTGTTTCCAGCCCTTTAGGATATCTGGAGTCGCAAAAGGCCACAGCCTTCATTCCATCAAAAGCCAGCGTTTCTTCCAACGGTGTAACCCCCCGCGTGATTAACCGTTTATCATCAGCACGAACATTCCAACCCATCCGCCGTGCTTGAGGGTGCTCAAGCATGAGCCGCATGGTGTCTAGTAGTTCACGATTTTCTGAAACGCCGTCCGGGCTGATATCCAGAATGACTGCGTGGTGAGGTTGACACGAATACTGGAACGTAGTCATGACCTCCTCTCCATTAGCTAGTTTTCCTGGCAGCCACTCTGCGTCGTAACCAATGGCCCAAAGTCCGCGATTCATGTAATCCAGTTGGATTTCAATATTTCGTTGCGGACTTGTTACTACTTCCCAAGTGAACTCCTGGTAATTGACTTCATTACGCAGGAACTTACCAGCAACACCAAACGCATCCTGAAACTGAGAACGCTTCTTGGGGTCTTGAGTAAGGATCATCCCAGGCGAGTAGTTTGCCAAGAGATTACCGTACGGAGAGGTGATGATCTCTCCTAAATAATCCCCCTGTTTCATATTGGACTGCATCAACCACTTAAATACTTCCGCACCGAGACTCATGATCAAGTCAGGCTTGACCATGTTAATCTCGTATTGCAGCCACGGGGTGCATTCTTCTATTTGTTCGGCAGTTGGTTTCGATTTTTTGCCGATACCGTATTTGACCATTGTTGTAATATACAACTGGTCAAAAGCAATCTGTGCGGTGGTACAGGCCTTTCTAACCTCGTCTTCATACCCACCACTCAACAACCGCGTTTCATTAATATCGTGAAAGTTTGGGTGGCTTAGGATAAGCATTAACCGCGCCTTACGATCTCCTAATGGAGGTAGCCAGGTTTTTGGGCGTCCGCCATCCGTCGAAGGGACTCTTCTTACTCGAAATAAATCTTCTTCGTCAATCTTTACCGTTTCATGTTCATCCATAGGCGCTAATACCTTCGGCTACTGCTGGTTTTTTCCCAGGCGTAGTTACCCCAGGAGCAAGACAACCGGCGAGTGCCGGATCACTATAATTTCCAGAAGACATAGGCGTGACTGCGGCTGCTTGGTTTGACGGCACGGAAATTCTGGCAATGGACTGGGCGTCTCCTGGCGCCTCAGCTTTTTCCACAAATCTCATATATGTCAAATCGCCATAGATTGGTAAGCGGAAATTTTTCGAATGCCTACTCTTCATTGAGAAAATCTCAAAGTCCGTAGACGTCGGGTTATCTCTACCAATTCCAAGCACTGTTTCAGGAGTATGAATAATCCCCTTAAACCCTGAAATCTCTTCGGTCGAGAAGTAGCTCTTCAATTTACCCTTGGCTTGATGAATTAACCAGACACCATAATATTTGTCCAAATCCCCAATTGCTTTATGCGAGAGCTCGTCTACTTCTTTGACCGTACGTTTTTCTTTCAACCATTCTTGCTCGTTGGGGATCAACGTATCCGGCTCCATGAACTGTAGCTGGTCGATGATAAGCAGGTCGAAATGAAACCCGTTTTTTACTGCATAGTCGTCCACAATCTGCTTTAACTGCGACGGCTTCATTGGGGTCATCCCTTTTAAGTCCAGTACGAGAAGATTGTCCCGAAGAAGAAGCATTTTCTCGGCCTCGGACGGATTCGCCATTTTTTCTTCCAATTGCATGTATGCGGTACCATTATGTAGCGAAGTATAATCTAGCTCAAAAATATCTGCATACATCCGGTTCGCAATATCCTCTTTTTGCTCTTCCATGGAGCAATAGATCACCTTTTTACCGCTTAACGCCGCCCCGCGAGCAAACGATGTACCCAATGCCGTTTTCCCGCCTCCAGAATGCCCTACAATCAATCCAAACTCCCGGTAAGCCAACCCCCCTCCAAGAGCAGCATCCAGCTTTGGAAAGCCTGTGGAGATCATCGAGAATATAGGTTTTTTTAAAATTGCGCTGAATGGGTTTACAAAACGCGTGTCGATGGCCACGTCTTGTGCATTCAGTAGGTCGATTGGGAATATCGTTTTCCGCCACTCTTCGGCCATCCGCTCCAGATCCCCATTTGCTTCTGTAACGATCTTTGCACTACGGCGAGCCTTTATAAAGGGCTGCAAATGCTCTAACACATAAGCTTCAAGCGCGGGGTCGGACCGTTGGTTGGCAATACGTATTACGGTATCAGCTACTTGGGGGAGCAGGTGAGCAAGTAAATCCGGATCCTCGTTTAGCCTCAGAAAATTCACTTCTAACGAAGTCGGTGAAGCCTCCTTTAAAAAAGCTCTGGCGATTAGTTGATAAACCGGAAGGTTGTAAACTCCAGGAGACAGAAAGTCTTCCGGAAGCAGCTGCAACACCTTAGCACGTTTTAAGACTGCTTCGGAAACACGCAGCTGGGAAAGAACAAGTTCTATGAAATCCGTGGAGTTATACAAATCGCTCATGTTCGGTTATTCTCTGCAAGTGCTCCGCGGGCACCGTTTTTTCTAAAAAAGCACGTAGCTCCTTGGTTAACTCTTTTTTGGCAATTGAACCAAATTTTTTGATTATCTGGTGGTTAGGCTTTACGGTCGCGACTATACGAAACCACGCGCTAAAAGCCAGCGCCGAGTCTGCGAGTAGTGCCTCGACACTTCTTTTTGTCACCAAAGATTGACGAAGCAATCCAAGTTGCGAAGTCCACAGCTCGGCAGGTGTGATTGGACGGTAGTTACTCGCGTATTGTTTAGCGATATTTAGTGCTCTTACCCCAGTTATCTGGTTTGGGTAAAACTTGTCCATTACCCCAGCATAAGCCTGATACAATGAGGTTATGTAATCCTCTGGTGTGATTGCTGCCGCAATACAGTTTCGGGCTGCCGGGTCGAGTGCTTTTTCCAGGTCGGCCCCACTGTGATAATTCGGCATTTTTCGTCTCCGCGCTGCCACAAAAGCAGCGCGCAGGCGGCTTTTCAGATCGTCGTAGGTCACCGACATAACTTATCAACGTCCTCCGAGGTTAATCAACTGCTGATAAAACTCGTTGAGCTGGGTATAGTTAACCGAGCGTGGTAACTTGGTATATGTATAGGCCTCTTCGATCCTGCGGTTCATTTGTTCGGCGTATTGTAACAACATGTCATAACTCCAATTTCCATTACGAATTTCGATTAACTCTTTCGCGTCCGGGCGCCGTACATAGACCCTTCCTTCAGTTAAAATTTCATAACCCATTCGCAACAAACGCACTAAATGACTTCCATGCTTTACATCATACTGGAACTTTTCTTCCAAGACTTTACGTTCTGGGTTACGATTTTTTAACCAATGATTGTATGAGTTGAATGCTTGAAGCGCCAGCTCATACTTATGCTCGCGCAGCACCGCCTCACGGATAGCGCTAGATAAATCACAGTTCGTTGCTACTTTTTCATAAGCAGCTCGCCAGTGCGCATCTGGCCAAGCATCCCAACTAATCCGCTTGGAGTTGGTAAGCCAATAACACAAATCCCAACAGCTTTCTTTTAACTCCGCGCGTTCAAGTTCTTCCAGTTTAAATTGATGCCAGTTCCACGACTCAACTTGTCGCCTGATCTCGACCAGGAGAGGCTCAACCGTATTGGAAATACTGTCAGTTAGCCCAAAGTCCGCCCTTACAGGCTGCTTCGTAACCGGGGCCAATAACCACTTCCTATGACGATTGATTTTTGCCAGCTGCGCGGCAGCATAACCGGTGAACGTATACTTTGCCTTGCTTGAAAGAAACTCATCTCGCCTCTCCATAAGAAGGCTACAGACCTGTTCTTTAATCGGGGAACTACCATAAGACAGATGATCACTTGGGTCCGTGTACAACAACTCAATCACGTTGGGGTTAACTTCAGCCGCGAGTTTGAAAAATTTACGCAGGCTATAGACGGTACTTTCGACTTTCGGGTTTGTCGGGTTTTGTCGAGCTAGTACCCGAGGGTCAGAATTTACTTGCTCATGATTTAACGCCTGGTCAAAACCCTGAAACAGGCCGTCTCGAATCTCACGAGGTGGGATACATATGCCCTTTATGTCGAGGTCGGACTGGCTATGCGCAAGCCCGTACGCTTGAGACCCATGGACAGTCAGGAAAATTAACGAGTCGGGCAGCCAATTTATACCCATATTCATAGCTCGATCCTTCGTGTTTCACCGAATTCAACACCAGTTTGTACACGTGCTGCACGATCTAGAAGCAGTTTGGTCATGTCCACGGTACCACGACATTGTGGAAACTGGATACAACCCAAAAAGGGCTTTCCAGCCTTGCTATTGTGCTTTATCTTCATTGCTCCCTTACACACCGGGCATTGTTCTTGTGAAATTTCTATATGCGTCTGTTGTCCACAAGTCGGGCATAACAGCTCTTTGGGTGGAGCATGTGTGTCTCGATATTCTGTCAGCGGAGGGAGTTGAAAAGATTGATGAGCTACCTGTGAAGCATGTACCTCTTCGATAAGCCTCAAGCAACGGATCAACTCTTCTCGAACCGGAATCAAAATAGTTCGATATTCCTGCCAGATCGGCATAATTTGTAAAGCGTTACTTAACCAGTCAAGCGCTTCTTGAAATTTCTCCGAATCTACCGAAGAGTTGTTAGGTTGGATATCGCGTTCTCCACTCATGTGTTACTATAGAAAATAGTTGCTCGCTAGTCATCTCATCAGGCGATGGAAACCCGTAAGGTGCCAGGTTAATGTTGATTGTACGTTTCCCCATACCAGATAATGATAGCACAATGTCTCTACCGATCGTCTGGGCCACGTCTTGACTATCAAGACAGACAATAATATTTGGCCACTCACTTAAGAGCTGTACTTGCCTGTCAGTGACGTCTTTGCCGAAGCAGGCCACCGCATTTGGTAACTTCAGGGCCTTCTTTACCCCCTCGACAAGAATTACAGTATCAAACTGCTTGGCAAGATCGTAGTTAAACAGTACTGAGCCCTTGTTAAAGAGATGGTAGTATTTAACTACGTCGGTTCGATCCCCATAAGTAGTACCTGGAAGTGACCGCATTTGCCAGCCGACCAGCTCCTTCTTGAACCAGACCGGAAAGATCAACCGCTCAGCCGAAGTAATAAACGGTCGGGAGTTAAAAACAACCCCGGAATCCCCAGAGCAAAAAACAATTCCGTAGTCCTGATAGTAGCGTTGCAGGTCGAATAGATAATCCTTATACAAGAACCTTATTGCAGGGTGCTCTTCAGGCAGTTGATTCACTGGAATTAAATTCTTGCCCGGGAGCACCCGGGCCATGGGGTGTTCCTTTCTTGGCTCTTCTGGAACACTGTATGGAGAGTACTCCATCACGAACGAATTTCCTACAAGCTCGTCATGGCGTAAAGGTACCTCACAAATGAAACAGCGATTGTACAAGGAAGCGAGGCTGATATACCTTTTGAACTTTCGACGATCCTTGGGAGAGCATGTAGGGCAAGCCACCCGCGCCCATCCGTTCGACGTAAGCTTGACTGTACCAAATCTTTGCTTCAACTGGTTCAGTACACGCACGTCGTTTGAGTTCATGTCAATGTCGCCAACCGCCGTGCTAGTTCCGGGTTCATGGCCAACCTTTTATTTCGCCATCGCCAATTTTGCCACTTCTGGATACATCGTTTGAAAAAGGTTTTCATCAATTTTGATATCTTTGCGTTGTTCTAGTATTCGGCGTACAATACGTGCCATGTTTTCTGGCAACCCTGGAATATTCGTAAAAGGAATAAATTGGGTCAGGAGCATGGTCCTTATTTCGTCGTCCAGCGCCACTGCTTCCTTCTCGGTCTGAAGACGTCCCTTTGCTTGGTACGGCTTGTGACGTTCGATAAAAAAGTTTAAATTGTCATACGAGTCGTGCTCGGCAAGCACCAGCTCCGTGAATGCAGCCTGTGTTCGTGTCCGTTTAGGAGCATCATAAATTAACGTGTTCAGCAACGGAGCATCCGTGATGACGATGTCTACTTGTCCGTATAGTCTGTAAAGCCGGTGTTGCTGTTGTGCAAAAACATAGTACTGATTTTCCAATGTGTGTAGATCATTCGACCACACTAAATCCTTGGCATATTCCAAGGACATCTCGCAGCATACATTCAACCACTTCAAGGCAGCAAAGACTCCGGCACAAAACGTCGATTTACCGGACCCCGGCCCGCCAAAAAAGTTTACGACCGTCGTTTGCTTGGTTTTATTCTTGAGCATTCACTTTTTCCTTGTTCCACTCCCAACGTATTTTTCCACAATCCCATATACGATACAACCCAGACGCGCGGCACCAGTCAACCTCTTTAACCTCTTTTGGACACCCGGTCAACCCCTTTTTCTTTGATTGTTTCGAGCATCGTCGTACATCCGAAGCCGAGGTATCCACATAACTATAATCGGCTGGAAGCGCTCCACTTTCCACGAATCCCATAGCCCTATAGACCCCACCGGAACTCCATCGGTTATCGCTCCACGATATAACTCGTGTAAGCCCACAAGTCTTGATTAGAAAATGGAGCAGTTTGGAACTTCCGCCGGTAACACTAATTCCTTCCTCGAAGGAAAGACGCGATAATACCGGCACACTTCCACCCCTATGGTGCTTGCCTATCGTCATAACTCCAACAAGCTTTAAATCCGTTTTTCTGAATAATCCAGCTGCGTGTTCAAAGGAATGTGGCGCGCCTTGAATGTGGGTCCGTTCCAGAAAATCCGCAGCAACGGTTTTTTCAACCAGCCCAACGCTACAGTTGCGTGCGAATAACTTGTCGTTTTTGCCCAGTACCGACCTCAAAAAGTTCTTTACCTGAGCCTGACGATGGAGCCATTCATCTTCAAAGATAGTTATCAGTCGGACTCCTTGTTTTCGACAGGCCTCCCATTTAAGGTAATGGGACTTTTTAGAAGTTAGGTGCTTTTCACAATGCCAATACAGCCCGTTATACTCGATCGCAACCTTGTGCTCGTCACTGTAAAAATCAAGCTCTTTCCCAGGAATAATACTGTGGTTCTTTGGCGCGTTGACGCCAAGAGTAAGTAACCACTCACGGATATTCTGCTCTTCCTGTCCAATGCCTGTTGGTGCCGTCGATCCGTAACGTTGCATCTTGGTATTCAACATCTTGGCAATCACAGCCGGGGCCTTTGCCGCGTTCGGGACTCCGTACTTATCAAGACAGGTCTTCTTGATTTTTTCTTGTACTTCTTCTACTTTGGAAATCCAGTCAACCCCGTAGCGGCGACGTAATGTTTGTCTAGTCTTATCCTTGCTCTCATCGCTTTGAAAGAACCAAGCCTTGCCGAACTTTGTCAGGTTAGTTTTCTGTACCTGATTTCTCCACGCTTGTGTCTTCGTGAAGCACTCCTCACCATAACGTTCTAGACAGGTATTCCGCCCCTTTTCTCGTGCTTCAGGAATTTGTCCCGGGTTTTCGACACCATAGCGTTGTTCGGTAGTTTGCTTTCTCTTCTTCTTGGCACTCGAAGAGATAGCGATCTTGTTAACTTGGCGGATGGAAGCGCAAGCACGGCATTGATAATCGGTTAAATCCCGGACATCTACCCTTTTGCGTTCAAATTGTTTACTACAATCCGAACACTGCATAACGATGCGCTTATTCGATTTTTCTGCAAGCTCGCGTGGATCGTGCCCGAATTTTTCAATAGTCTGCTGGATTAAGAGCATAATTGCTACGGATGCCTTTCGTAGAAAAGCATAGGTCATCCGTAGCAATTAGTCAATCTGGATGTTTCGTGGCCGTGTATGCGCCCCAATCTATATCTTCCGGTCTCTCCACCTCATGGATTGCCCAGCCCTGCTTACGATATATCTCCATGCGTTTCCTGGACATTGACTCAAGCGCTGAATCATGTAAATCAAGGAAATCAACAAGCACCATGTGCGTTTTTGGTTCCACATCAAACGCTCTTAACTGCTTTTCGGTCATGATCCGAGAACCTCGATAAGCCTCCTGTAGAAGCTCGACTTCGCTGGTTCCACCCGATGCCTGAACAACAACTCGGCAATTAGGAATATCGACTCCTGCTCGAAAAGCGTCCGTAGCCATTAAGAACTGAAACTCATTTTGTTGATAAGCCTCAATAGCTTGACGTTGCTGTTTGGGAGACATGGCGTAAGCTCCTAACGCCTTGTTTGTGTCTCGATGAATAAATCGAGTGCCTGCCGGAAGCTCCTTATGTAGAGGAATAAGGTGGTCACTGATGTGGTCGACGAATATCAAAGTCTGCCATTGATACGGGACCTGCTGGCAAACACGCCCAATAAGCTCATTACGTCGCTTGCATTGTTTGATGCCGTGTTTAAGCTTACCTTCCATGGATGCGGCATTGACCATTACATCCGTAGGCATTTTTATAAACCAAACAGATACTGGAACTACGGCATTTGATTCCTCGGCTTCTTGATAAGGGATGTAGACAAGACGTTCGCCAAAAAGTCCCTTGATCAACTTTTCAGCTTTGTTAAACATTCCTTTGTCGGTGGCAGTATAGCCAAAGACTCGATACGGTCTCATTTGACACAACGTGGTACTTATTTCTTCTCCGGCAGTACTCTGAAGCTCGTCAATGAGTAAAAGTTGACACTTTTCTATTGCACAGCTGCGTAACGACTTGAATGTTGTAATCGTTATGTCTCGTGAAATATCATGATGTCCTCCTCCTACTCGTCCGATGTGTTTATCCGGAAACAACTTGGTAAACTTGTCGTGCGTCTGGGTGAATACTTCTTTTAGTGGTATTGCTAGAATTGTGTTAAGACTGCTGAAGGCTGCATAGGTAACAGCTTGTACGATGGTTTTCAGTCGTGTTATCGCAGGAGCTTTTTATCCCCTGCTTCTATATCTTTGATTCGATATAGCTCAGACTATCTTTTCACCCCGAAGGGTGCTGCGGCCTCGTGGAGAAATTATTTCATCCTCTAGTCGTTGCCCCTGGGTCGCTTAGCGGCCCTTCAGGTCGGATTCCCGTCTCAGGGTTCCCGATTTTTTCCGCAGTAATACTCTTGGGCGTTTCCGCCCGAGACGGCTTGTGTCTAACCAAAACCACCCGCAGCATTCACAATACCTGACGAGTTTTGCGCCTTGATTAAGAACTCAGCGATTGGATCAAACTGATAATCTCGTAGCCCAGTTGACCCAATACCCTGCCAATGAATACCTTGGATTGCGTCCCAGGCGATTGGCGGCACGGGCGTCCTTTGATCGACGACCCGGGCAACATCATGATTAGTATGACATAGCTCCAGGAGCTTATCAAAAAACCCCGGAAACGTAATTAACGACCCATCTGGTTGAATCTGGTGCAATAGCCGCTGTTCAAAGTCGTTCACCCGCCGGTAATTCACCAGCTTAAACCCACGATGATGATACTGTAGATATTCGACGAGGTAAGGTGGGCTGGGTGAAACCATTAGCCCACCATCTACTCGGGTAATAGTTATTTCCATGATTAGCCGCTGACCTTTGCCGGAGGCTCTTCTGGTGTGGAGGTGGTTGATTGTGGAGCTTCTACCGGGTTAGTCGACTGCTCCTCGGTGCGCTTAAACAGGCCGGCGCTATATGCTAGCAAGTCATGCACTTTGGTGCGAAATGGTTTATTCGTGCAGTACAGTGCAACAAAGGCACCGGAGGCAATCAAAAGAATGGAGACGATCATTGTTTAAAGTCGGATTATGTGATCCACGGCATCCGTTAGCAAGGAGCTGTGGTCAACGATTATCAATTGCTGAATAACTTTATCAGCCTTAAGATCACTAATACACTGGAAGTAGAGTTTTTTATTCTCTTCGTCCAAATGGGTTGTACCTTCGTCAATGACTAACATTGGGAAAGCTTGGCTGAACATGGAATGTAGCGCGAGCCGCAAACACAAGCCCACAACCATTTCCTGCCCGCCTGACAACCTTGGAACAGGATGGCCATCACGGCTAACAATGATGCGAAAATCTTCATTGATGCTGGCTTGGTACGGTAGTTCGAATCGTTGAAGTTGCTGCAACAATTCCTCTTCTACAACTGAGCTATAAGTCTGTACAAGCTTCCTCGGGAATTGCGAAGTATGGAGCACATCGTAGGCCATGCGGAGCTTATTACTATACTCCCGCTGCCTTAGGTTCTTCTCATGGTTAATAACAGAAGTAGCTCTCCGCTGCTCCAAGATGTGTATCTCAGTGTGTGCTTGTGCAACCTCTTTTTCCAGCGCTGTAATCTCAGTCGTTCGCTGTTTATGCCTGGCCAATACTTCCTGCATCAACGTTAAATCTTCCGCTGGTGTAGCATTTCCGTTGTATTGCACAAGATGCTTAAGCTGCTCGTTTAGCAATGCGATTGTCGACTCGACTTTAAGTTTTGCGTCATCATATTGACGCCATTGTACCAATTCGGTTTGAATACGTTTGTACTCCGCCTCCATGGCACAAAGCTTGTTCTCGTCGAAATCCACTTGTGTAAGCTCGGCTTGTGACCCCAGCTCATCAATACGCGCTGAAATTGCGTTGAAGGTTGTGAGCTTGTGCGAAAGACCGCTAAAACGCGCTGATGCAGAGGCTCGCCGCCGGGTAGCTTCCTGCAGCTCCTCAAGCCCTGAAATTAACGCAACTTCCAAGTCACGTAAATGAGCGTCAAGAGAAGTAATAGTTTGATGGCACGTTGGACAAATCGCCGCCCCGTCCAAAGAACGGAGCTTGTCGATATCTTTTTGAATATGCCGAGTCTTTGCTTCTAAAACAGCTACCGTTGCCGCAGCCTGTGCTTCTTCGAGTTGCACCTGTTGCAACTCCGAGACAAGGGGCTGCCCGTCATTGACACCTAATTCCTGTAGCTGCGTTTTTAATTGTGCGAGTTTGGCTGTTGTTTGTAGATGGCTGCGGTGTCGTTCCCGATCCCTCTTTAGGTTGTCCAGTTGATCATTAAAGTCCTCTGGAACCTGGCGTAAGCCTTCAGCAATATGCACTATTAGCTCTTCAAGCTCTTTAAGTCTTCGTTTGGCGGCCTGGAGCTCGCTTTCCAGTTGTGGACGTTTCTGGGCGTCTTGAATGCATTTGGCGTAAAACTCCGTGTAGTTAAACACAGCCATCATCTGATGCTGCTCCAAGATAGACGAAGACAACAATGCCAATTTTTCTTCTTTCGGGCGGATCTCAAACTGTAGTTTTGTGATCTGCTGTTCCAGTGCGTACAGATCGTCTTCAGGAAGAGGAGGGGGGCAAGTTTTGATGTAGTTTTCCCAGATTATCGAACGCAATCGTTCCGTATTCGGTACCATGAAAATGCGCTGGAACGCCTTTTCACGAACCGCCGTTTCTCCCGAAAACAACTCTGGAATCCTTTTCTGCTTGGCCATGATCACATGCTGAAAAATGTGACCGTCTATCTGCAACAGCTTGGCCCACAGTTCTTTGACTTCTCCTGATTTAACAAACTTTTGACCGTCATACTCCAACATGACCCGGGACGTATCCAATGCGCGCTCGATTATCCCTTCACGCCCATTTAGCGTGAAACGCCCTCGCACATAAGCCGTCCCACTTTGACCAGCTGTGATGATTTGCTCTTTTGGATCATCTCCCTCGCCAGTAAATAAAAATCCTAGCGCCTCGATCACAGAGCTCTTGCCTGCACCGTTACGCCCAACGATTCCTGTAACGCCAGGACCAAACTTCAATGTCAGGTTTTCATGAATACGGAATCGCCGCAGAGTCAGTTCATTCAGAATCAGCATAGCTAAAAAGAAGGGATGACGATTGTTCAAATGGGGGCCGGTTGGTTCCGGCCCCCTATGTGTTCCTACGTACTACTGTGTCGGTGTACTAGCACACCGCGCTTCCAAGGAGGTTATGGCCGACTGCTTGGTCTTGTCTCCCAAGCTCCAATCGACCTCAGAATAGAAATTGCCACGGACCGAAGCAAGGTCGAGGTTTGCGATGACCTGGTACAGCGGCATGTTCTCAAACTCCGTCTTACCAAACACTGCATAATCGCCATTCAGCCTTCCGACTGCCTTGGCCACGCCGGTTGCTTTAACAAATAGGTCTTTCCTACTTACCATCGAGCCAGCCACCCTAAATACATTAGGTGCATCCGGATCGGGAGTAAAGGCAATCACACCTACCGGGGCGCCTCTATGGGTACTAGAGCAGTTATTGGCTTTTCGAATGTAAAAATACTGCACGACAGGAACGGATGAATTAGTAAGCGACATATGTTGTTTTTTTTGGTTATATGAGATGGCTCGATACGACAGCCCGACTGCCGTAGGGTAGTCCACCATCGAGACTAACCACAATCCAAAGGCGTCACAAAGTTTGACTAAGAAACGAAGGGTACTCCATATCATACCAAGTATTCCTTTCTAAAATCATCCAAGACCAGTTTTGGATCCTCGGTATGTAGTGCCTCGGTTAATAATAAGCGAACTTCTTGATCTGGTACCAGGTCCTTTAACACCACACCAATTCTTTCTTGGTTATTCAGTTCGTTGCGAAGACTGATCGCCTGGTTAACCCGAGGGTTCGCGTCTTTCGATCTGGCTCTGGTAACTCGAACAAAACCAAGCTGGTATAGTGGACGGACTTCTGCCAACCGGTCTTTACAATTCGCCGAATACTCCACCAAAAAGACTGGACGGTGCCCCCGGTGCTTTTTGTATCTTTCGATGTAATACGACACTTCCATCCCATTGGTCGCAGAATTGGTCAGGTCGATTTTTACAAAATCGCGACCCAAGTTAAACGGGTATCTCTTTAATTGTGTACCGTCAAAGTGTAACAACCCAGTTTGTACTCCGATATCAGTGGAGGAAGTTACACCTAAACTACCACAATAGCCAAGAAACGCGGTTCTTCCTGTGCAGGGATCCGTAATTTTACCTTCATAAGGAGCATGAATATCTCCTAGCAATATGCCGCGAAGATTAGGAAATAACTCAAAAATCGGTAGTGAACCGATATCGAGTTTCTTTCGCTCTTCACAAAAAGGCCATAGAGTCGGTACTTGACCATGCAAAACTATCCACTCGGCGGTTTTACGGCGCGGCGTTGTTTGCAGGTAGTTCATCACTTCAGCAGGATTATCCGAATAGTCGTGGCCTGCAAATTGGAGTACGGCCTCGACTGGGGCAACACCGCTTATTCGCGTCCATGACTCAGTATTTACTGGTTTATCATGATCCCCGGCTATCCCGATAACCCGTACACCCTGCGTCCTTGCACTCTCGATTTCTTCGCGTACAAACCGAATGAGGTCAGGTGTTGGCTTGTTAGAGTCAAAGAGATCCCCGGCAATAACCAGAAAATCGACCTTTAACTCCGCAGCCAGCCTGCAAGCTTCACTGAACAACCGCCGAAGATCGGCACCCAACTCAGGCTGATTGTAGAGGTTCAACCCGATATGTACATCCGAAATAGCGAGAAAGGACGGGGAATTAGACATACTCGTGCAGGCGTGACTCTAACTCAGCTGCTTCCTTTCGTAAAGCTTGCTGTCTCGTCGGCTCTCTGGCTAGTGTATCTTTGTGCTTCAACCCGGTCGCAACCCACACCCCATCTACATTACACCATTCAACTTCACTCGCTCGGGTGATCTGCTTATTGCCGCCGAGTCGTTCCATCAACGTAAGCAATCGGTCCGAGTAAACAGCAGTGACGGCGGCGCCATCCTTCGTCACAAGAACTTTCATAGGCTACTCTTGCGTGTTCGTCAGGGACTGTTCATCTGGGGCAACGTAGTAGTTTTCCGTCATAGCCCGAGAGCTTTCGTCTATTTTCCCCAACCGGCGCTCCATGGCTGCTGTTGCGGCATTACAGGACGTTCCAAAACCTTCTGCGTCCAAAATGGTAGTTTCACCGGTTCTACTTATCTTGATCTTTATTCGTTTCATAGATAACTGATGGAGGAAGGAACCAGGGTCTTCTTTGTTGAATCAAGTTGAAACCTGATATGCAAAGTATGTGATTTGGTACTACCTGTCACGTACTCCATTTCTATTACTACCTTAGCAAAAAAGCGTGTCGAGTCGACTTTGTCAGGATGCACTGATTTAGGGTCCACCGTGACAAACTTCGGAGCTGGCGTTTCTCCAAAATAATGTTGCTGTACGGCGGCAACGATTGTGCCGATCTGTTCCCTGGTTAGTTTTGCCATATGTTTAGCCCCACTCCTCCACATCCAACAACACATTCCCCTCTTTATCCAGACTTCGAGTGACCGTAGCGTTCGGGTATTCGTCCTCTACCAAGCTAACTGCAAACTCTTGCTTGAGCTTGCCAAACTCTCGCCCCAACGTAGATTCCACTGACCCCCCATACAAGTCAGTATGCAGTGTAATCTTTTCCTTCTCGACCATTAACCCAATATCGTAGGCGTTCGACTCCTTCTTGGGATTAATCGCAACTGCGAAAAACTGCCCAGTCGAGCTACTGCCTTGATACGTTCTGAACTGTCCTCCCGAGAGGTTCTCGGTCTTGACATCCCAGCCTAGTCGCCTAAAACTTCTAACAAGTAATGGAAACTCGGCTTGCTTGAATTCTATGTTAATTTTAACGGTGTGTGACATACTTACTGTGCCTTGTATTTCGCTAGAAAAAGAAACACTGATTTTACCATGTCCTTGTTAGCTGGTTGTAAACAGATATCTTCGACTATTCCGTAGTCTACCAGGAGAGGCTCGGTTGGTTCGCGGAGTTTTGACTCCAGGTACTTCATCAACTCAACTTTTTTAATCCTCGTCTTGTTAGAATTATTGTCGGTGCCGCTCGGTGAGGCAGTTGCCTCCTCGGTCGAAACAGCATTATTTTGAAATACAAATTCATCTTCCGTGGATTCTTCCGGAAGGTAATCCCCCTTCCCAACCTCAATCCATGGTAACAATGTAGGCAATGTCAGATTTGCGAACTTAATATAAACGTAGTCCAGCCTGAAGTCCGGGGCGTCAACTGGCGCACTCATAGTTCCACCTTACGGATATAATCACCTGTAATTGCATCCAAGTCAGTGGTGGCACGTGCCACGTCGAGTACCTGACCAACCGCCGTGGTCAATACGTGAATAGCCTCTTCATCTTCCTTGAAATCGCGACCTGAGGATATAAGTTCTTTTACCGACGCCAACTGTTCCCGCAGGGCCTTGTCATCCAAGAAATCCAGACCATCAAAGGCCTTAATTATAGATGACATAGTTCGTAAGGTCTTTACCGTTATGACCTCACGATTACGGATCTTTTCTGCGATCGTTTCAAAAACTTCCACGACGCGACCCCGGGACGCCGCAACCGCATCTTTAAGGAAGCCGTTGACTTCAGCCATACTGTTTTCATACTGTCGCTGCCATTCAGTTTGAAACTTCCTGGACATCTCGGCACGAGCTTCAGCCTCAGCCTCGATGGAAGCCAGGTCAATCTCACGCATTTGTTCCGGGAAAGCCACCGCGAACACACCAACACGAAACCCAAATTTACTGCGTATTTGCTCAGCGCTTGGGTAGTATGGCAGCAGTAAATGCTGCTGTCCTGGGTACTTTGCAAGCATGTTTTGTTTATGTTGCTCGTATCCTTGAACAAACTCATTCACAGCCTGCTCGTACTTTACGCGATAACCGTCCAATTTTTCCATCACTGCAAGCAACGTTTTGTTTGGAACAAAATGCGCTTGCGCGATTGGGAAAAGAAACGAGTTGGCGCGTAAATAACCACGAGCCGTATTTTCCAAACATGCAAACTTCTTCAGCTCTTGCTCGTCAATAAGCCGCTTTTCGCCCAGCTTAACGAACTCAGGAATCTGCGCGTCCGTCACAAGAGGCAGGTCCTCGGCATTAAGTCGCGCAGACATGCACCATTTGGAAATGTGTACCTGAACTAGCCTACCGTCACGAAACAGCCTCTGAAATTGATTATTCAGCGGCTGATGCGCATCTGGCACAACAGTGCCTTGATCTTCTACACTCATAATGCTATATGCCTTAACTCCTCTGTAACCTTTACTTCACTGACTGTGCCGTCCACGTCTGCCATCCTTAGTTTCCCCTGCGCCTCTTGGCGCATTCTCAGGATGTCGGCCTCGTTTACTTTAGACTGTGGATTCATCGTAGACAGCTCGTGTATCAAATCCGCCGTGCGGACTTCTCTGCGTTTTTCCGAAAAGCAGCGATACATGGCCCCGATAATGGCCTGTTCGATTTCAGCTCCGGTAAACCCAACGCTGCCTTTCGACAGCTCCATCAGGTCAAACTTCGCCGGGTCGCGCTGGTACCGGCGTAACAGTACTTTGAAAATAGCTATACGGTCTTGCGTCGACGGGAGATCCAACCAAAACAATTCATCAAATCGACCCTTACGAATTAGCTCGGTTGGCAAAATGGTGAAATTGTTTGAAGTACCAATTACAAAGACCGGAGTCTTATGATCTGACAACCAAGTCAACAATGTACCAAAACTACGAGACGATGTTCCTGTATCCCCCTGGCCAGACACCGCAGAACGATTAAGCGCTTTCTCGATCTCGTCGATGTAAAGGATGCAGGCGCCTAAACTATCCACAGCATTGATAACTCGTCTGAAGTTAGCCTCAGTCTCGCCTACAAGTTTACCAAATAAGCTTCCGACATCCAACTGAAACAGTGGAAGACCTAGCTCGGCAGACGTTGCTTTTGCTAGCTCTGTTTTTCCACAGCCAGGGATACCACATAGCAGCATGCCTCGTGGGTAAGGCAACCCATACGCTCTGGCCTCTGGACAATACGCCTGGCCTCGCTGTCTAATCCAGATTTTTAACCCCTCCAACCCACCGACCGTATCGAAAGTGGCCGTAGGCTCGATGTAGGTCAATAACCCACTTTTCTTCAGATGAATGACTTTTTCACCAAAGACCGCATCTACGAATCCTCGGTCAAAGCTTTTTTGTTTAACCAGGGCGAGTGTGTAGGCATTCTCCGCTTCGCTATCTGTCAACCCCTTACCGGCCTCTATAGCCTTGGCCATGATATCTGGTTGAATAGAGAAGTCGTGTTGCGACCCGGATTTCTTCGAGCTTTCTGCTGCTCTTTGAACAAACTCCAGTCGTCCTCGGAGGCCGGCTTCGTCCGGAAGAGCGAAGTCAAGGATTTGAATATCCTTGACTAGCTCTTCCGGGATAGCCAAAAGCGGCGAAATAAAAACAATCGTACTGCTCCGGCTCTTTAGAAGGCCAAGCAGGTTACGAATAGCCCGACGAACACTAGGCTCCTGAAAAAACGGATGAAAGTCCTTGAGAATAAAAAGGAGATGTTCCTTGGCAACAACGTCCTTATCTCCAATGTACTCTAAAAGCTTTTTCACCGCGGCTACATCTTTAACCGCCACGCGGGTCTTGGTCTTTTCCATGACCGTTAGCCCCTTGACAGCATCCCACTCATAGATAATGCGGGCTCTTCGTCCAGGGATGGTGGGAGCCAAGAAGGCGTCAGCAATTTCATTGACTACACGGGTTTCCTCGTGCGTTTGTACCCACAGTAGAGGATAACTTGCGTTGAGGTATAACCCCAACTTTTCATGGAAAGACTCGCGTGACATTTATTTCAGTTGTTGATAAGTTTCGTTTACATCGAGAAGGGTTTCCAGAGTATGGATTACACGACTCAATACCTCTGCAGCTTCGTCATCACCCACACGATTGGCATTTGTTTCCAACCTCATAAGTACTCCCAAATCATCGTCCACCGTATCTGGCGATAACTCAGTCAAAAAAGCATCGATGATTTTATGTCGTGGTGTTTTTTCGCCGGGCGGCTGACCGGTATCGGTCTTTCCGTGACAAGTCAAGGTAGACATCCGAGCAGTCACTTCAACAGGTAATGCCAATACCTGACTGACTTTTTTATGCGTTGGAGTCTTGGTCGTGACCTTTTTCTTGCTTTGACGCTTTGGTTGAAGACGCAGCACGGCTTTACGATGTTTTCTCATTGATAATGGTGTTGGGGTCGATGTCGAAGAAGGCAAGAATGGTGTACAAGATACTTCGTTCAGTAGTCAACCCAGCCAACGTTTTTGCTTCGATGGAAACTTTAGTGGCGGGGCTTGCGTACTCGTAAATCGACATTAGGTGTTTTTCCAGCTTATCCATTGCTGGGTGGTTCATCTGCTCCACCGTGTATGTATGGCTACAAATAGCGCGATGTGCGGGTGCTAATGGCTTTTCCACAGGAGGAGCATCGCCGACATCTAACGTACGGGTAACTTGTACAGGAGCGGCAGGTGATGGCGGAGTAGGTGCAGATTGGGGCAGCACAGGGACAACAACCTTTGGTGGCCGTCCTCTGCGCTTTTGCGGCGCGGGGGAGTCTTCAGGCTTTGTCTTCTTCTGCGGCACTTCTGATGTAGCCGGTGCTACCACTGCTTCCGGGGTAGACTCTTGGGCCTTTTTATTTTTACTCCCAGGAGGGCGCCCTCGACGTTTCGTCGAAGCTGAAACCGGGGTGGTAAGGACCGGCTGTGGAACTGGTTGAGTGGAGGCCGGAGTCGCGACTCCGATCGTTTTCGGTTTGTTTTTAGACCCCTTTGGACGACCCATAAATTTACTTGTTTTTCGGTTTTACTGCACTTGTAGTACGGCTTTTGGCTACACCAGAAGTATAGCTTGGCTGTACTTGAGGTTGTGATAATGCCTTTTTTGGCTTAACCCGTTTGGTTGTTTTTGACATTTTCGTTGTGTGTTGGCTGTGGTATGATTAATCTTACGATACCTATTAAAGCACGCATTACCATATCAATGGCAATTCCAATGACTCTACCCCAAATAGTTGAGGGTGAGTTATAAACATGACTGCTCTGCATCCGCTGATTATTAAGGCTCAGGAAATTTTATCCTCGCCCTCATCAACAGAAGAAGCACGCGGGAAAGCCCGCCAGCTGCTTTTTCTATCTGCACCCTTATCCACTGTCGTTGAGACGTATCTCTATGACAACGAAGGAAGACCGCAAAGTCTGGAAAATTTCCAGATGATGAGGGGGATCTATGATATTACCCCTCAGCGACTTTTATTGAAGTGTAGTCGAAAAACACTCAAATCTACCCTGCTTAGTAACCTCATAACGCTTAATCTAATACGATACTCGCATTACAAAATGCTGTATGTGGCTCCGCAGGAGACCTCGACAAAATACTTCAGTAATAACTATCTCAATGTTCGTTTCGAAAGTCCACCGTTAAAAGCCGTCCTCCGCGGGTTTACCCGGAATGACGTATTCGAAAAGATATTAAAGGATACAGGCAGCAGTGTTATTCTACGATATTGCAAAGAAGATGCCTCTCGAATTCGAGGGCCGGCTACGGACGAAAACATTTACGACGAGATTCAAGATGTAGCGCTGGAAGCCTTGCCAATTATCAAGGAAACTATGGCGCTATCTCCGTATAAAAGAGAGATGTATGCAGGTACACCACTCACTACGGACAACACTATCAACGAGCTGTGGAAAGGTTCTAGTCAGTGTGAGTGGGTTACTAAATGTACAGGCTGCGGGCATTGGAACAGTTTAACCCTGGATAACGACCCAGTTAAGATGATATTGCCCCAGGGGCTGTCTTGTTCCAAGTGCTCGACATTGCTGAATACCAATACTGGGATGTGGGTTGAGTTTAATCCCGGACGTTACGACCTAATTGGCTACCACCTTGCTCAGCCAATTCTTGCGCATTTCAATCAGGAGAAGAAGGAATGGGACGAAATCTACAAAAAGGTACATAACACAGGCACAAGCAAGTATTCGCCGGCACAAGTGTTTAACGAGGTGTTCGGTCTCGCTTATGATACAGGGTCAAAGCCGATCACTGAGGAACAACTGAAAAAGCTTTCCATACTCGGCGATATGGATAGTTTATACCAGCGTAGTAAGTCCCGTTATCTTCACATAACCTGTGGAGTAGATTGGGGTGTAAACATGGACACCTCTCGGACTGCCGTCGTAATCGGTGGATTGCGAGAAGACGGGATATATGAGGTTTTCTTTGCAAGGATCCTCCGTGATTTTGACTATGAGCGACACATCTACGAGATCGCATCGCTGATAAACGCATATGGAGCATTTTGTGCGTGCGACGCTGGTCCGGATCCTGCCAGAGGCAAGAAACTCGCCGAACAAACCTCCTGGCAACGTACACAGTTAGTTCGATATGAAGATGGGTTGGTTATGCAATCTTACCGCTCGCCAAAAGACGCCATCCACCCGGCACAAAACCGTTGGTGTCTACATCGTAGCGATACAATGACCTTCGTGTTCAACTTACTCAAAGAAGGAAAAGTACTATTTCCGAATTGGGAGCAAATGCTTGACTGCCATGGCGATATACTGAATGTCTTTGTAGAAGTCAAGGAAGGCGTGCTTAGACAAGAGCTGGTTTATCGACACCCTGCCGATAAACCAGATGATTTTTTCCATGCACTAAATTTCGGTGTTTGCCAGGCACATCTCCTGGCCGGAAACCCGGCACTACACGCCCCATCATCCACTTCCGTCAACGACGAGTGGCGCGGAGGTAATAGCGGGTGACGGTGCCTGGATAGGTGTAAAATTCGAGCAGGTATCAACCCAGATTGGGTCGAAGTCGAAAGGCCACCAAGCCCAGCCGTTCCTAATGCCGTGTGGGTTTAATGTAACCTGGGAAGAGAAGCTTACAACACCTACACAACGAGAATGACAGGAGCCTGGGACATTACGACGATGTACGCAGCTGTAGCAGTCCATAACTGGTCGGATTTGTTGTAGAGCGCAGGTTTTTTTAACTCACAGGCACAACAATTGAAAACCGGTCTGCGGTCATGGCAAGGAACAGCTCTTCTGCTTCCCCCTTGTCTGTGAACTTCTTACTGACTACCTCATAGAACTTAACGATCATACGAGCCATCAACCGGATAACCTCGTTATAGCGCTCATGTTTGATAAACGCCTCGGAAACACCAATCTTGATGCGCGGGAGCAATTTGGCGATCAGCTGAGCTGAAAACCCAAGCTGGAGCAGTTCTTCTCGGAGCTGGAAATAAACATGCAGAGTAGGCAGTTCACTGAAGTCACGCGCTAACGCCTCGGTCAACCCGCTAGCCATACCGTCCATCACCTCGTTTAGCGTAAACTCACGAGGTTGATAGGCAGGCGAGGACAGGCGACTCGCGTTTCTGAGTTGGTCAGGAGTCAAGATCAAAGGAGAGCTCATAGCTATGGTTGTATTCTTGTTTGTCTAATTCTTTAATGATTAACTTATCGCGATTGTCTTTTCGCCAATCCGACTTAAAACCGCGCAAGCGGCGATACGCTGGCCAATACTGTTTAAACTGCATGTATTCGCTCAGCCGTTTGATCTGTGAATCGATCTCACCAAGAGTAATAGGAACTCGTGTGATAATCGTTGGACGAATCCGTAATTCGAACATCCACGGTGTTTTAAACGAGTAATGGGCCGGGCGGTAATACGCCTTCTTGTAGCAGTTACAATGCGGCGAGTTGACCGGATGATAGTAAAAGTACTTGGCTTTAAACTCCTCTGGTAATTCGATAGGCCAGCCAGTCTGCTCACCGGTCCAAGGGTCAACGGACAAGCGGATCGGATAAATAGGTGGCGGATCCATCTCAACCCGAGTTTTTCGGCTCTTTGAAACAACGAAATCTTTCGTTCGGCACCACTGCCGAGTCGCCGCCACGTGTTTGCGTATTTTCCACAGATTCTTCGCGTCCGGTCGCTTTGCTACGTCCTCGCGAAGCGTCCATTCCCGCCACCACCCATGTTGGAACGGCTTGCAGTCCTCCCAGCCTGTTTTATACCGAAGATCTTCCAGCTCGTACAATTGCCTTACAGTGGCCAGAATATCTTTTTCTCGTTGTTTCTGCTTATGGCTATTCATACAGTTAATCCACCGAGTATCAATGACTATGTCGACGTATTTCGCAATAAGGCTTTACTCCTTGTAAGCCAATAACCATTCCTGGTTAATAGCCTTGAAGGACAGCCTCCCGATTTCTGGATCCCGACGTTCTTCCAAAGAACGAACAACCAAGCCCTCGATCCAAACCGAGGGGTTAAGTAACGACCTCCGCTGCACTGCTTCCAACAAGGCGTCAACCGTGTACCCTTTGAGTCGAAACTCCGGGAAAACTACAGGTACGTGTGGAATGTTGCTTTGAACACACCACTCAACGAGTTCGCCGTGGTTCAGGAATTTCCTGCTCGTAATATCCCACAAATTAAAGGCGAACCAAGTGGCCGCTGGTAGTTGCAACTTATTCCCTTGAATACCAGGCCCCACTAACTCTCCCTGCAATGCCAAAAATCTGCCGGTTGACTGTTGCTCTTGTCTCAATGCGGCTTCAATGTTCAGAGCAGCTGCAACTGTCCATTGCGCACCTTCTCCTGGTAAGAGGTCCAGGTTTCTGGAACAGGCTCCAAAACGGAAAGTGCCTTCGTCATTACACAAGTAGTAAGTCGTAGAAGAACCATCAAGCTTTTCCGTGGCAACCATCGGATAGTCACCCTCCGCACATCTTGTAATAACCGAAGGACAGGCCTGGACGCGCAACTCGTCCGTTTTGACAAGGAACGACGGAAAATTACCACGAGCATTTCCAGCCAGTATGGCCGGGAGCGGGGGCGGCTCGTACTTAGTAATGCCTAATACGTCTGTAATATCCTGTCCCTCCTCCAGCGAAGTAGAAATGGTGGTAAGCTGGGGGATCTTTGTCGATAATACGAGTCCTTGGGAAATCTGTCCCTTCATCTTCACCGTCTTTAACCTCATGGGAGCGGCGGAAAGATCCTCATTCGTCCAAGGGTTAAACGGGAGTAATGAGTCTATCTCGATATAGACGACGAGATCGCCTGCTTTAAACTCATCTTTACGTACAACACATTTCCAACCTAATATCGTAACACACTCAATACGATCCGCGTTTGGAATAGGATGGACCTCCAAGACGCGCTGAATCGATGCTAATTTTCTCACTCTTTAACCAACGAATCGACGTACGCCAATAAATCTCTAGTGCGCACGTCATAAATTTCTCCAAGTGCCTGATTTTTCTCGGAGGGGTCAGATTTAACGGCGTAGCTAGGAATCAAGGCGGTCGGGAATATCAAAGGGGCTTCGGACATCCCATACTCATAGAACACAACACCAGCATAAGTATTTACTTCGTCGGTAAACGTGTGTTCTTCTCGACCACCAACAATGAGCTTGTAGTGTGCAAGGGCTGATGCTACCTCTTCTGCTTCCAGCGGCGTTGCATCTTCAAAGGTGTCCGCAACGCCATTAAGGAGGTGCGCAACGGTTTTGAACACCTCCCACTGACTCTGAAACAAATCCGTCTGTAGGATAATCATACCAGCTTGAATCTTGTCGGATTGCAAGTCGGAGATAGACACCCCAAACTCTCGATCGATTTCGTCTCTTAAAAACTCAGGCTGCCATTCAAGCGCCTCAACCCCATATTTTTTTAGCACCACAATCAGCAGCGCTATAACTGGAGATTTATCGTCTTTAAGAACATCCAAAGAAAATCGAGTCATTAAGATATTGTCCAATTAGTTGCCTGCGCTCCTGTCACTGGGTTATCAAAGAACCCTTCATGACACATATATTTCGCGTAAACGAGTTTTTCCGCCATGGTTAACGGTTTACCTGTATCGATTACAAACGAATTGTTAGTAGTGAAATAGCGCAGATGCACGTCTGTACCTCGGATCCGAACTATACGATCTATGTAGTATCCTGGTATTAACGGCGTCATAGGTTGTTATAGTTACAGATCCTCAGGCGGGTATACTCCCGCGTAGTCTGCGACCAATTGTGTGCGCTGTTTGTAATCCAAATTATCAAGTACCTTCTGTACAATCTGGCGTATGGCTTGTTCGCCAAACCGAACAGTACGAAATACTTCGTCACTGCGTTCCTGATCAAAACCGACTGCAATTGTAAATTCCATATTTTACACAGGCTCAATCCCTGTCAGCTCTCTGAAAAGAGACACATCGCTCAAAGGCAAGGTCGGTAAAACCTCCCGAAGTTGCGTATCATTCGCCAAGTCAATGTCTATCCCAAAAGCTTCTTTGTACCTATCCGCTGAAATCTTCTTTAACTCTTTGACTGCATACTTCTCTCCTCCCATATCGATGACATCAAGAAGCTCGGCCGTTTTCTCTGGCGAGTTGGCAAAGAAGGTATCCACCGGGTCCGGAAGCAAGGAAGCGGTAGCCGGGCGGTCGTAAGCGCCGTCGGCTTGTTCAACATGATACACAATCTGCGCGATCTTCATCACATCTTCAATCGACTCAAAGCCTTCAAGGCCTGCCACTAAGGAAGATAGTGTGGTAAGTTGTTCTTTCGCAACCTTGGACGTCAATTTATTAGCCCGTCGTGTAATTTCTTGGGCAATATGCTCGGTATGATCCGGTAAAAATAGTCCAGCGTATTTACAGATTACATCAGGCAGCTCGTCTACCCCGACCTCCGCCGCTTTCGCCAGAAAAGCCTTCGAAATCTGCTCCCGCCACTCGAACGGGTATTGTGTCAAATTCTTAGCAAACACCTCTGCGGACTTTACAAACTCTTGCGGACGTTTGTACGGGAACAGTTCTTGCTGCCCCAGCAGGTCGTCTTGAATGACACAAACATGCTGTTGTTCGTAATCAGCCGATGCACGTTTTTCAAATGACTCGTTGTACGCTTCCAGTACACTTGTGATGCTAAAAAGCTCACCGGCACTCTTAATCCGGGAACCAACATCAGCAGTATGCTCGGTCCCTAGCTTGTCTTCTAACTCCGCCTTTTTCGCCTGATAAAACGCGTTACTGATATACACTCGCGCTGGTGTATCGATTGGAAAGGAACGGGTCACCTGGTCAGCAAACGCACTTGGCGCAAGCTCTTCGACCGCTTCGTGGTCATCCAGCTCGGCGTCTTTTACAAATTCCGGGACGTCAATCCCCTGTAACAGGGCATATAGTTGGCGGTTGGAAGCGTCAGAAAGTTGGTCCAATTTCATAATTAATATCCTAGCACTGGATAAGGGTCGACACAACGCAAAAGTATGATATCATAGCCTCCATGCTCTATAACGACTTTAGTTGTCGTATCAACTTGCCGGCTTACTGCGAGGATAATGGCTTAAAGAACCTTACCTTCGTCAAACTCCCCAGATTCGGTTGGTACTCCACCGACTCTGATGGAAAAGTTCGGTCATTAATGGACATGGTCCCGTTGGATGAAATGGTGCCTTTCTGCACTGATATCATTCTAGAAAAACGAAAGTACCACGAGCAAAAGATATTCTACAATGAGGTCGCCGTAGCCCGGTTATGCAACGACATCCGCATTTTGCTCACACTCAAGCAACTGCATAAAGAGGCAATGGGAGAATACCAGGAAGGTAAGGTAGCCGCCAACGGACGAGTTACGAATATGGCTAAAACTTATCGTGAAAGTGGTATGGCATCCTTCGAACGTACAGGTGTCGGGTTATTGACAGAGGGATTGCTGGACAAGTACCGTACTCAACTAGACTTAGGAAAATGTCTCGCGAATCGGTTAATTATTCCAAGCTGGTGCACACCCGAGCACGTATGCTCGTTTGAGTCCTCCAACCTTGGAGACCCATTGAATCGACGTACCTTCTTCATCAATGGCGAAAAAGGGTGGTACGGTCGTCCAGAGAGAACAATTTATCCAGATCTGAGAGGATTGCTGAGCAACCCCGGCTGCACCTGGGACAAGAAACTAAATCATTGGGCAGAGAAACCTCTGGATTTGGACGAGACATTACCGGTTAAAACCTGCCTCCAAATCTGGACCGAGAGTCGCGGCATCAAATTCAAGCAAGACCCGTTAGGTATCATTGCTGCCACTAACTCAGTCGGCATGATCAAACACAATCTAGAGCAACTTAACCTCAGTCAGATCTCGGAGCTAGAAAAAAGATTTGGGTTGAAGTTGAAAGACTTCTGGCAAGCCAGGAAGCAGCATTTTGTGACAATTGGTTTTATGACATTCGTGTCAAAAGACATGATGTACTACGTAGAGTCCCATCACGGTCTTATAGAAGTAGCTAACTTCTCCATAGAGATCGACAAGATCGTGCGTCGAAAGAAAAAGGGATTCAACTATTTTTATCGGGTGGGGACTATCTACCACCACGGGAAGCAAGAGCCTTTTGAGCTGCCGAATAGCTGCTTCCTTACGGTGGGGACCTTTGTAAAAACGATCAACCAACTCTTCTTGGAACGAGGGCTAGGAATCCCGATCATCTCTTCTCAATACCGTGGGTATCTTTTAGAGGTGATCAACCGCTTCAATCTCGGCTGTATGATCGACCCTGACGACGACGGCAAAGTTAAAAAGGCAGCAGATTGAGTCGTGTAACGACCTCTGCACATTGTTATACCACTTTACACAAGCTATCGTTAAGGGGGGTTAAGCCGGATGAAGGATGTCAGGAGTGTTCGGTCCCGTAATTTCAGCGGGGGACAATTTTTCATCAGCTGTTCCATAAAGGCCGTCTGCTGTTGGCTCCCCGTCTTGTAGTTTTAACGCAGGATTGGGAGATGCCGCGGATAGCTCTAATACGAAGCTACCTCGAAAGGGCGGCAAAACTCTTTGTGACACCTTATCCACAACGTTGATCGCAAAGTAGTATACGCCTGGAGCAAGTGCGTTAGAGACAACCAGTGGAACAACTACCTTATACTGCCCGAGAGGTCGCTCGTGGTCGTGTACGAAGTCTGATGTACGATACAACACATTCGTAGCATGTTCTGCCTTTTTCAGGATGAAGGTAAGTTCGTAATCCGCGGTTGTTACAGGATGCCCTGGCGACAATAATAGAACAAACTCAAGTGCTAACGTACTGCCCTGGTAAAAAATGGAGCGCGGCGACGTCAAAAGATTGGTGTCCCAATTTGTTTGAGCAAACATTGGGTTGTCGGTAAAAGTAAAGGTTGGTAACCGAATGTGCATGTTAAATGACTTTTTGTGTTAACTGGTGCCCGTCTCGTGAGTAGTACGCAAGTTCTGTAACTCCAAGGATGCGCTTCATATCTTGCACCTGTTGATCAGTAAGTGCACGCAGGGCGGACTCAAAACGTACACGATGCGCCGTCAAGTCGGGCTTTTGACCGCAGCAACCTGCGGAAGACGGTGGTTGTTCTACTAGCGATCGGAGCCCCTGTAAGGCTGGGATGGCTGTTAGCCCTGGGTTAGCCCGTAGCAGTTGAATCATGGATTCCAGGGATGATAATACTACGCGGCTCATATCTGTGTTACCGGTCTTTCCGGCAATTCCGTGCAAATGTCGTCTTCTCCAAATGTTAGTCCAACATAGATGCGATGTCGATCCGGATCGGGGTACAAAACAATATGCTTCCCGGCCTGAAGATCGACGGCGGCGAAGCCGGTACGAGCAAATACTCCATTTATAAAGGAGATGAGCTCGTTGCAGTCGTGGGGTACGGTTTCTTCAAAAAGACTATCACATCCTATCGGTTTGCCGTATGCCGCTCCCGCTGCTAATTTTAAGGTGTTAGCTACCCGATCAACCGTCAGTTCAAGCTGGTATCCTTCGACGAAATCGATTACTCCTGTCAATACAGGTCCGTCATTAAATTGCAGCGAGCTTACCCCACGCCAGTCACCATCCAGCTGGTTGACTACACTATGCTCAAAATAGTAGTTATTGAAAAACCACACAGTCTCAACCCATTTTGCAGTATCGCCCAGCACCAACAGGCTACCATCAACATTCCGTGTATAGTACGGGTAGACCGCATTTTTGTAATCCAAAACCGTAAAGATACTCTGACCACCGACCTCAATCTGCAGATCCACGCCGCTGGGGTACATCGAAACAAGCTTACCTAGCAACGAGACATCTTGTGGAATCGTGGAATAAACGATGTTTGCATCCAAAATTAGTGCTTCAAAATTGGGCTGTGCTTGAAGCGTTTTGTCAGGCGAAAAGTTCTTCTTTACAACAAAGTAAGAGTAGCTCGACGAAACGACATTTAGCGTATCCCGCAAATATAGTGTTGTATCCGTCAGATCCCCACTACGGTTAGGCCGCAGGACTTCAGCTCGAACACCTGCAAGCTGGATAAAATCTCCAGGTAGCACCTGCTTCAAGAACTGTGCGCGGACGCCTTGCGTGCTCATGCCGCCATTCAATAGCCAACCTCCAGCTGCCGCGTCATAGGCACCCGGTGATGCGACGCCAAATCCTGTTAATACCACTTCACGATCTCGATCAAAGCGTATCGGGTACGCCCGGAAGGCATTTTCATTTAACCACTCAATGACTAATGATTGCGCCATAGTTATCCGTATTTGACTGTAGGTGCGACTATATCCCGACTCAATGAACCAATAACCGAAAGAGAGACTCCTCCGGATTGGGGCTCTACCTTTATCAGGTCGGAATCTTCGATAAATACTGCATTGTTTATCGGTGTCACACCATTCAATGTCTTTAGCGCTTGCTGCGTTACCTGATTACCGAGCCAACCAGCATTCCAAGTAACCTGGTTCCCAGAAGTCGAAAAAAACAAAGACCGAACCTCGGCGCTTTCACCGGTGTTTACAACAACATCCCCTGTGTACCCTGCTAGCGCATATACCCCGCTATTGCTAGGCACGCCTCGAACCACCGAAGGTACAAACGGGATGTTCAGCCGTAACGTGGTGTCTAGATAAATAGAAAATAGTGCAGGTAGCCCTTGTCCAAATACCAAACGCCCAAGATAACGGGTCGCTGACCTTAGCTCGACGAAGGTGCCTGGAAAAAACGAAGAAGAGGGGCGATCAACGACTACAGAAATATCTCCGGCGTCAGTAAGTACAACCAATGTCGCCTTCCCTTGTCTTACACTCAAAGATTTAAGAACTGGAATAAAGCCGTCAAATTGAAGAAACGACGCGTCTACGATAAAGTCTTGCGGATTAATGGGTTGCGTCAATGGGTAGCTTCCATTACTGTGCTCATTAGTCCACTCTAGAATACCGATAGCTGTGTCCATACTATGCTGTGTTATACTGAGGCCAGGTCTTCCACTCCGGTACGGTCGCTTGCGTAATATCCTTCAAATAACTGGAAGTCGGTATGAGGGGTGGAATACGCTTCTCTTCATGACATAGTGTGGCCTTATCCACACCAGTTACCTCAATTGACAACCCTGTTGTGGTGATGCGCACCTGTACCGGCGAAATTCCGAAAATGTCAATATTCCCCTGCGCATCAGGTACAACACCGTTCATCGATCCAATCGGGTTAGTTGGGCAGCTATTAAAGCTGGAGGTTGGATCATTTTCAACCCGAACAGTCTCTTTGGATACTACATCTAGCTTTAGTTGAGCAGGATCCTCCATCTGCTTGATGTTGTGATACGTCAAGTTTATGCGCCCAGTTAATATCGCTCCGTCATGTGATAAGCTCCTAACCCCCGGAGGCGACAGGTACGTAACCAGACTCTCCTCTATCCGCGCCGTCCCGTCAGGGAAATTGTGCGTGCCTTGTAACTCCGTCAGTGCCTCTCGTCGTCCGACCATCAAGAGGCCGTACACCGTTTTGTCAATAGCCGAGAATGTGAGCTTATAAAAGTCGTCGACAACTTTTCCATCAAAATAACCAATAGGTTGTCTCGTCACACCTAGTTTAGCAGAAATGAGTACGTTTAAGTAATTTGAAGAGGAATAAACTCTGGAAATGCATAGTTCCGAATAGCTGTTTGGTACAGAAAATTGAGCTGCACAGAGTAGAGAGTCGGGAATGCTTCCGCCTTCATTACTCGTGACCGCAATATCTGCGCGTAATGGATAGCGACGGAGCGTATTCTTGTTAAAAAAGTCAACGCGTAGCATATCAAGCAAAGGTTAGATTACTTAGTTGAGTTTGCTGTGCACCGACGGTCAACGTCAATGACAAATCCACCGTTGCTGTTGTAGTTGCTTCCAGCTGGAAAGTCACAACAGCCCGATTTGGCCAAGTGATGGTTTGTCCGTTGAAGGCTACAGTTTTGGGCGAAAGCGCAAGGTTCGTTATTGCCCCATTATTGACTCGCAATTGAGGAACCTTGACCGTGTGTACGCTATTAACAATAGCCGAAAAAGAGGTTGTCCCACTCCACGAAGGATTCACATCAAATAGCTCCACTGCGATCGTGTGCACATACGTGTTAGTGGTACCTTTACGAATCCCACGGCGAGCTCGAATATTGAAATACGGCCTGGCCGATGGTGAGAGGTTCATATACTTGAAGGCTGTCCCAGTCAAGGTCTCTCCCTCATAAGCAGACAGTACGAATTTCACCCACTGATCGACCGAGGCGGCGGGGCTGCTTGCAATGAAATTTACGACCGCGGATCCACGGCAGTCTATTCCGCGAAAAGAAAGAAGAGGGACTTTGTCTCGGCTTCCAGGGATTACGACTGGTAATGGATACGCATTGTTATCTTCGTGCAGTACTGGTGACCCTGGATATAGCACCCAATCGTCCCACTCAGGGTGCGCTTCAAAGTATGTATTATCCGAAACGCCTCCAGAGAAATACGCATCCAGATTGACGCTTAGTTTCTTTTTATTTGGGTCATAAAGCCCGACTCCTAACGAATGATATGCTCGTGTATTAAACAACGTCTTAGCACCTTGTGCGTCTATAAATGGCGATATTACTTTAGCTGCCTTCGCTGCTTCGTTTGCAGCGATTTGCGCCTTTAATGAGTTTAGGATAACGCGGACATAGGCCCCCATTTTATTAACCGCATCTTGTAACCGATTCTCATAATAGGCAGTCGCATTTACCTCTTCGCTGGTGCACTTTGGGCGGCAAGTATGCTCAAAGCGCACCGTGTGCTGCCCTGGTAGTGGCTGTGACTTATAACAGTCTCCTGTGAGCAACAAGTAGTCCTCCGCATTAATTCCGTTTATGCTCTTGATGACATCTGTCGGTAAATCGGCACACGGGTCAAACAGTCCTGCTCCGATACCCTTCTTGACAGTGTAAAGCGTCCCAGTAGAGGAAAGCGAGAACTGACTATTTGTACCAGCCTGTAGCGTAACATCGCCACTCATCGGAACGATTAGTACTGGAGGTTCAACTTTGACGTTGCTGAAAGTTATTTGCGAAACTGTAGGCCAGGCCGGTATAATTGTACTCGGGGAAAGTTCTGCTGCGAACAACCCTAGAGCAACGTCTGCCTGAAAATTCAACGTGCGCGTAACGTAAGGCGAAGTAAGCAACCTGGTCATGCCGGGGCCGGCTACCAATTTCAACTTATAACTAGTGGAATTATAAGTAATCGCCTCGTAGGCAACAACTTGCGACGCCACTCTGGCTACCGTAATTTTTGACGTTGTCCAGATGCCGGTCAACTGGTCGAATTTCAAAAGGGTAAAAGTCAACGAAATGTTATTTCCGTACTCGTTGACAAAAGTATCTAATCGAGTAAGTGCTACACGTTGTAATAACTTGTCTGTGGTTACTAACTGAAAATCTAATATGACGTCGTTATCCAACGGTACCCGGCCACTCCCAATAGGCAGCAACGAAGCACCATCCTTGAACGGGTAGGTGCGTCTGGAATTTTCCGTCAGATAATCAAGGGGAGAAGGCATATTTGATTATGTGCATTCGCAGCTTGCGCTAGAAAGCTGGCTGAACTGCTGAGTAAGCAATGCCACGCTATTGTAATGCCCTCGCAGCGCAATCAAGTCTGACTCTAATTGCATCAGGCGTTGTGTTAGATCGCCAATTTCATTGCAGCTTAAACAAGGTTTGCAGCAAGAATCTGACAAGTTTAACCCCTTCAACGTACCAGAGGTAATAGGAGAAAATCGAGCGCAGTCAGAGGTTAATAGGGTGAAGTCTCCATTGACATCTGGTTGTACGTTATTGATTGTCTTTAAACACGGGCGCGAGTCGGCGCATGGTGCGTTCAACCCCAAACCATCTCCAGCATCAATCGCGACTGTTGTGGAATTGATCTGCCTAAACTTTGTATTGGTTTGGGCGACGATCGTAACGTCTCCTGTCACGGCAAAAGAGGTTCCATCAGAATTCTTAAATACAAATCGCGATACTGTAGCTAACCCTGGCACTACCGTTCGAGATTCTACCTCGGTTGTTCCAGCAACAAAATTAAAGCTTCCATAAGGACGCTGCAACATCGACGCCACCTCAGCGACTACCAGCTTTCCGGAAGCCGAGGCATACGCGCTCGAAGGCACCAGTATATACGTAGCGTAACGGGTATGCGCCGGAGGCGCTATACTAAATACCCCGATGACTGCACTATTGCTAACCGCCGCGACTTCAATTTCAATCTCGTCCGGCATGTTTATTACCTTGGAGATATACACCCGTAATGCTGGGTCTGAGGAAACCGATAGTACCAGATCTACGAGAAAGTCGTCGGGTAGAATCAAAGCTCCCGAGACGTCCGTGCGACTATACCCTTCACGGATTGGAAAATTCCGGAGGGTGTTGGCGTTTAGAAAATCTAGATTCTCGGTCGCAGCCATATATTAGGATATAGACCAATAGACGTTCGTCATACCGATTACACCAGTATATAGCCCGGAAGACGGTTCATTACGTAACCGGTGAATACGAAAGTTTACAGTCGCTTTTGGTGTTAAATCTGCAACGGGTATACGAAAAGCCGTTGTCGGGGTCTCAAACGTTGTGTATTGCGGGTATGTTGTACCTGTTAATGGGAGGTCAAAATTTACAGCCGAGTTTATTGCAGTCGTTGTTCCAAGGGTACGCCCAAGGTGACCCAAAGCATACTCAAATTTAAACCGTAATCCGCGAGCATTTGATGCCGCTCCTGTTTTGCCAAATAGCACCATGACCAGGTTTAGGTAGTTAGAGGAGCTAGATACTAATTGATCTGGTAAAATGAACTTACCAACAAACCCAGTGGGTGTAGTAGCGTAGTCAAAGGCCAAGAACGAATTTAAACCATGGTACTCCAATCTGGCTTGTTCTGGCTCCAATGACGTAACCGCGTTGGCGTACGCATTAGCGAACGAAACGGTATACACGCCGTTGGTGTCTTGCTCTATTTTTAACCCACCACCATTTCTAATTTCTGACACTACGCTGCCTAAGGCGAGTTCCAGTTGTTCGGTGGCAGGGTTGAAGTATACTCCTTTTACTGCCTTATTATTTGCTACAGTAGTAGACTGCCCGTCCCAACCATTCTGGACGGTCAGGTCAAATTTCAATTTTAAGTCTCCAGTAGCTGCCGTTTGTCCAGTCGTTAGATTGGTTAGCTTGACTGCCGGATTGGTAACGGTCGAGTCTGTGCGTAAAGACGAGACTACATTCTGTCGAACATCAGGGTTCAGTTTCGTAAACTGCAACTGCATCAGTGGTCGGTTATTCGAACTCCCCTTGCCTATTCTCCAAAAAGTAGGTTTCCACTTCAAGTACCACGAGGCTGTCCCCGCATCTCCCAAAGTTATGGTAGTATTAGGTAAGGAAGCCGCGGCAACCGTAAAGGAATTTGCCGATACCGTTTTGATGATATAGTCTGTGTTGGCTGATAGCTCGGCTGGTAACGCCCCGCCATCCCCAGCAAAAAAGCGGACTACTTCGTTGAGATTAAACCCCGGAGTCGTATTTAATCCTGTTATCGCCGTCCCCTCAGCGTCCTTAAGATAAATTGCTGTACCAGACGTCAGGGCAGTGTCGATTTCCAACGAGTAGATCAAATCGTCCGACCAAGGTTGATCAAACTCTGGGGTCGTGGCCGCAATTGCAGGATCCCGGAACCACCAAAGTCCAAGCTCGTTCAATGCATAGCTACCACGATCCTCGGCATTGAGTCTGGGGGAGTAGACCACACCATTAACACTCAAGAACGAAAATGCGTTCTCTCGAACTGGGAAGGCTGCACTTAACTGAACCGCTGCGGTTTTCTCCGCCGTCGTCAACTCAGCGTTATCAGCCCCAAGAATAGTAGCTTTCGCTGGGAGCTGGTAGAAGTAAGAAGGAGAGCCATTTGGGAATAAGACCGCCAGCTCCTCGGTTGAAAGCTTGTCGGTCGCCTTCACCCAGCCCACTTTTGTAGGGCTAGCTGAAGCCAGGGTCCAAAGACCGGTGCCTGAGTCGAATGTCACTTCACTGGCGGGGCGATCGAGAATGGAATAACGAAAAGTCCAAAACAACTCCGAAAGGCTTTCTTGGTTTGGGTTGATGTAGACTTCATTGCGGCTTTTCGCGAACGCTACAAAAATCGCCAATCCATTGGGGATAGGAGTCAGTTTACCCGCCTGTCTGGCGGAAAGATACAGAGGACCAGAGACAAAGGTAGCGTCGGCTACATCAAGCAACGCACCTACAACGTCCTCATTCGCAGAGGCAAGAAGTCCTTGTAAACAAACATTCGCCACATTATTGCTAACCGCATCAGCAACGATACCAAATACATGCGACGAATCCGCACCTCGGAAAAACGGGAAATCAGCGAGCGCGGCCAACTTCGGTTGCGTTAGTTTTAATCCAACTGAGCCGGAGGTGGCTCCGTCGAAATATACAACAGAGTACTTTGCTACATTAACCGTATCGGCTATAGGCTGAGCCATGGCCATAAGCCTGGAGTTATTAAAAGAGGCCTCTAATCGTTCGTACAAATACTGCGTACGATCGGTCAATGCCGTTAACGGGGCGTTGACCACGGATGCGTCAACATCCTGGCCATTCCGAAGTTGCTCAACAACAGTGGTCCAATTCATATTAGCTACTTAGTTTGATCCCCCAAGAAACCGTTAAGTTAAACACCTCATCATAAGCCAGTCGCTCGAATGCAACTCGTGCGAAGACGAGGTCGCCGCTGGTATTACTTGGACTTCCGTTGGCTTCAGTTTGACAAACGAGGGCTGCCTCGAAAAAGTCGCTGCCGCTGACTCCACCACTGTTTAGAGAGGGGGAGCCCGTAACTACAAAGCTATTCGGTTGGCTAACAAGGACAGTGAAATTCAATAGCTGATAGCTGCCGTCGACTGCCGGAGAAACTGTTCCAGGCATTGTAATGGGGATACGTAACAATCCTGTATTGGCGTCTTTTGGAAAGGTTACACCACTTGGAGTAATTGCGTAGCCACCGGCTGGGTATGCCCCATTGTTGTTATAAGCAAGGTACAGATGCGAAATAGCGCTGTTTGCCAGCCCAACCAACCCCCGCGCAACAATAGCCGTTGCCGGATACATGATTGCGTTTGGTTTATCTACAAGAACGCGTCCGGTTCCGGAAAATCGGTTAACGGCAGCTACCCGAAAATGGCCCTCAACCAGCCAATTTTTCAAAATGTCTCTCATAGGCACATACTAGCTTAAATAGTTTCTTCACGCAATACGCCAAAACAATAACCCGCTCGTATTCTGCATAGATGGCTTTTCTTGAGCTGTCCAACAATCGATAGTTCTGGTTGTACCACTAAACGCCGAGGCAACCTCCAACGAAGTGTCATCAGTTATGGCCGTAATCAGGCGGTACTCGTAGCTATCACCGTTTGTATAGATCAGATCTCCAACCGTCATCTCAGACAAAAACTTAGTTGAACTTCCAGTAACCGTGGTACTGGCGGTTGTAATCCCTAGCTGTCCTGTGCGCTGGTAGGCTAATGGAATGTTATTTGCATCAGTACCATGTGCGCAACTATCAGAAAAATCAAACAAGTCTTGGGGTAGTTCGGGGTCACCAGCCAGGTTGTTTATGTTTTGATAGTACGTAACACCTTCATCGACATACGTATTCCATAAATCCAACGAACGTGAAATTACAAAAGGCCTAATAGCAGATAACGGACTTGCAGGAAAGCCATAATCGACAGTCCATGGAGGGTCATTGTAAGGAGGCACTTGTACCCAACCATCGACATCAGAACCATCACTGGAAAGCGTTTCAGCGTCAGTAGTATTTGTCCATAGCGAGGCAATGTCTTGCGGTAATGCAAAGTCAAAATAGATTAACAAGTATAGATACTTCGGCAGGCAGCCCTTGATCGTATAAAAGAACCGCATGAATTTGGATGCAGCCTCCAAGCTCTTAAATCGCAGTTTCAGAAGTGCGGTGTTGGTTCTAAGGAAATAACGAAAGATGAAATCAAGCGGGTTAACTCTGCCATCTCCTTCTACCTCATTGGGGGTTTCAGAACAATCGGTCAATAAGGCAACCACTTGGTCGTAACGATCTGGATGGCTAATGAACGCGTTGAACTCGGCCTGATCTTCCGTCCGGACATCACTTGGAAACGGGAAGGTTAACTCACCCTCTCCGGTCATAATATCTTCAAGAAGTATCCCATCTTCTCCCTCCAAGTTTTCGAATATCAATGTTCCCTGGTAGTTTCCTAGAAATAAGTATGGAGGAAGGGCTACCCTATCCAAAGCAGTTAGCCACCAACGCCAGGATGACGGAGAATCGTAGTACTCAACTGAATTAAACAACAAATCCCCCTTACTCAGCCTGACTCCTATCTTTGGACTACTACTACCGGCATGATAGATCAAATCCGAAAACTCATGGAAAAGATCACTAGTGTATACTCTCTTATCTGTTATGACAAACCGTGTATTATCCACGGTGTAAGCATCCACAAGCAATTCCCCCGTTTCTTGCACTGATTGAACCCCAGCGAAGGCACAGGCTATTGACGTAAGCGCTTGCACGGTAGGGCCTTCCGTAAAAATATTGACTATCCCTTTGAGAATCTCTTTGTAACTACTCGCGTCTTCTTCCTTAAACCCAAAGAGGTATCCAAAGTTGTCGTAAAGGTTGTTAGCCTCTACTTGAGCATGGTAGGCCCACAATATGATTTCTTCTTCGGGAAGCTCAGTTCCGTCCGGGGGACCAAGATGCTCGTCGAACTCAGCGTCTGAAGAGGGGGTGTAGGTGTAAAGCTCTCGCGTCCAAGTATATGTGAGTGGCGCGCCGTCGTCGCTAAACAAGACATACCTGGTCAGTTCAGGTAAATCAAATGGGTTTTTTGCAAAGTAGATCTTCCCGTCACGTAACCAGAAATCGGTATTGACCGATAAGACCTGTGTAGGCGCTACGACCTGATTAGCGAGTAATGGAATGTGTTTTATCGTTGTCGAAACATCTGTAACATACTGCTCCTCCGCTGGACGTTTGGCTTTCCCAAACTGAAAAACCTCCCCGTAATGCAGAGCTTCATTAGTGTCTTCACTGCTCTCCGGTAACGGCTGGGGGCCAAACACCGCACAGTTAGGATCTTCCTTTGGTAAGAACTTGAGAGGAACTCGTCGCAGTTTTGACTTTTGGATTTTAATTGGTAGCCATTTAGACCGATGCAACTCCGGTGTAGTTTTTACCGATAGTGAGTTGACGGTTTCGATAAAGTTATAGTACTGCTGGATCAGCTCCTCGGACTGTCCAATCGACAATCCGCGTAGTGCAGCCCGGTCGCCAAAAATTTTGGTCCAAAACGTGCCTAATGAATCGAACAACACACCATGACTGGTGTAGCCCTTGCTAGGATACGTATTAAGACCTAAGCTAGTGGTATTCATGCACTTAGTTTATTGAGATCGATATCGTATCGCGGCCTTCCGTGTCATTGTAATCAATGAAGAACATCGTGGTCTTGGCGGATACCCCATAGTTCTGGTGTACTGGGCTGTGCGGGATTGTCAACACATCCGTACTACTTAATGGAACATACTTATGTGTTTTGCCGGCTGTAGGGACTAGGATTGTGCCATTAAGTGTAACAGGCAGGTCAACACGACGTATATTGAAGTTATGGCAAATGTCGATCAACCTGGAGATCGCGACTTCTTCACCAAACGGCAACCCGTTTATATAGCTACAAATTGCTTCCCGGATTTGCTGTTTGGTTGTTGCATCGGGAGTGGAAACATTGCCACGGTCCAACAATAAGTTGACCGACAGTGAGCACGGGATCACTGCCTTGACCAAGTAATCAGCTGTAAGTATGCGCTGCGCGCTCTGCAAAAAGAAGTCCTGTATCTCTCCAATTCCAGGCATATAGCTGACAGTTAACTGAACTTCATGCAGCGTGGTTCCGGCAACAGGCGGGGATGTCGTAGCGTTCGGGAGCGACGTAGTGATCGTGCAGACTTGATATTTGGAGAACCGAGCCGCGTCGGCTTCCGTGATAACATTGCCACCGGACAGTGAATTGGCTGTACGACTGGGCGCCGAAAACTCTACTGTCGCAGCTGCTGTAGTTTGGACCGTCCCAGAACTATCTGCATACTTGATACCTACGACATCATAGAACCAGGTTGGAAAGCCAGAAACAGTTTCATCCAACACGATCACCCAAGTATTATAGGCCTCCCCGACAGGCGGGGTATACAGCTGGTACTTGGCCGTAACATTAAAGGTCTCTACACGTATGGATTTCGCGGTACGGACATACACGTCGGCCAAGCCAAACTGGGTAATCCCAAATACCGTATTGCGCCCACGATTTAACTCAGGGTCAGTAGCACCAACAACAGATAATACTGCCTTACGATCTGAACTCTGTGTAAACAGGCTTGGAAAAACTTCAGGCAAGACTGACTGCATGGACTGTGGCGATAGAAGCCCTCGGGCAGACAATCCACTTTGAAAGCGGGAGATTAACTGTCGATCTGTCTCCTTGGCCCTCCCACCAGAGAAATTGCCAAAGGCGCGGGCACTACCGTCGACATAGCCTGGTAAGGTCGTATTCGCATCATTCAGTACTAAGGCGCTATTATGCGGTACAGAGACGCTACTGGCAGTGTCAACACTCTGTACTGGAAGTAAAAAGTACCAGCGCGAGCCTTCTTTGTACAACCGCAGAATACCGTCATTTGGCAAATCTTCGGTCGCACTCGGATCAACGCGGTAACTTTTAGATGTAGTATACACTGCACCACTTCCAGGGTGTACCAGCTGAAAGCTATTACCTAAGTAATATACACGCGAGGCTTCGACCTGTAGCTTCACAGTACCGATTACCTGGCTACCTAGGTCTCGTGTTACGTTATAGTTTGAAGCAACCTGCTCAATGGCTTCACTGTAAGTATCTGCAGTAGCGTCTAATGCGGCCTTTACTGATGCAACGGGAGTCGATGCCGCGATCGTGGTTTGCAGCTGTTGGTGTAAGGCCGCAGACAGCTTGATAAGCAGCTCGTTGAGTACTGACCCGGGAGATAGGTCTACCAATAAGTTGACGGAAGGTTGGGCGCAATACTCTTGTATGAATGCTACCAGCCTCTCCTGTGTCTGTACGAGAGTTTCCATATTTATTTCGAAGTCGGGATGGGGAGTAAAAAGTTGTAAGTATTCCCTGCTTTAGTGTAGAGGGCCACACGATATGTCACCTCATTGGTATTAGTGACTTTTACTTCCAACAACAGGGCTGTGTCCAGTTGTTCATCTGTCGGAAGATTGGGTGTGTTTTGTTGATACGCCCGAAATGCCTCTACTACACGAGCACTGGCAAAGTTGAAGGCGTGTGTCAAATCACTAACGCTCGTTAACTTGCTCACAGTCAACCGCTTCAATAAATCCGTGCCAAAATTTGGATACTGCTTCTGACTGCCTCGAACCGTAGTTAACGCGATCATAAATCGCTGTATCAACTTCTGAATCCCGGCGCAGTAAGAAGAGACCGCCCCGAAAGCCGGTGTCACCTTTTGCACTACCGAAGTTGTGGGTTTAATCCCGGGGAGAATATTGACGTCTTTTGCACGCCCCGTATAATCCGTTGATACGTATTGAATTGGCATACTATGCGTTGTTAATACCCTCAGCTTCGGCCTTATTCTTCAAAAATTCAAGTCGAGAAAATGCCTGAGCGACTGCACGGCGGGCGTGGTAGGCTTTTTGCGAAGCATCGTCCCGGTAAAAATCCAAGCGGTGCTTATGTCTCTGGGTGAACGCCTTTTGTACTCCGTATATGAGATGGTTATCGATTTGTAGAAAAGAATAGGCTAATCTTTTCTGTGCTTCTTTTTCTTCGAACCTCTCTTTGTACAGAGCTTCAATATCACCACGGTCAAAAAACCCCATTAACTCTTCATGGCTACTTGGGAGGCTTATACCAAAATTGCACCAGGGCCTGTTACTGCGGAGCGTAGCTGCCGCCAGTTGCCAGGCCTCTAATTGCTTGTATAGCTCTTTAGCTTCCATATTTAACGCCAGCCTTCTTCCAACCGAGTCGTAATCATCTTCACTCTATTAGCCACCGTCGACGTCGACGTATTGAGCATCTTGGCGATTGCCTCGTTCGTTAAAACCGGCTTTCCACCAAATCCAGTCTTGTGCTCCATGATTACCTTATCACGTTGAGGAAGATCGAAATAAACAAAATGTACCCAATCGTCATTATTGTTATCCACAAACACAGGCGAATAAGCCAAAGTGGAAACGTTGACCTCTTTTTTACGCACTTGTTTTAGTCCGTTGATCTCCCCCAAGCTCATTCCGGTTGCCTGGGAAAGCTCTGAGATTGTAGCGGGCCTACCTAACTCATTTCGCAACTCCTCTTCCACCTGATTTAGTTTGTGGATCTTAAACTGCTTGTTTTCCGGGACACGCAATATCCCACCATACTTCGTTGAGATTCTACTCAACTTCTTCAGGGAATTGACTAAATGTGTGCTAAACTTATTCCCAGCGGCAGGGTCGAACGTTTCTGCTGCGGTTCTTGCCAGCCGGTAGGCTTCCGCGGTCGCCACATGCAGCGGGACAAACTTGGCGTAACGCGCAGCTTCTGATTCGATTAGGCGTCTATGATCGGTCAGTAATTGATCTACTGATGGTTTTTTCATTGCACGTTCTTTACAAATGCTTCTGCTACTTTAGCAGATTGAGCGGCATTAAAGCCATCAAACAAATCCAGTCCCTCCAACCCCGCCGAAATAGGGGCAGACTCGTATGACCCCATACGCCCACAATTAAACCCTACGCTGGTTGTTGCTTGACCATGATCCGGTGTGCTCATACGAATTTCGTGCGTGACATCAGTTACAAAAAAGTCAATGTACACCCCTGGAGCACGCAGGTAAACCGAGCCGACTGCACCGGGCGAACAATTGGGGTTAAACAGCAACCCCACCCCACCAGTACGATCAGTATATTTCAACTGGTAATATCGTAACTGTGCCCATTCGGAGGCAAACTTATACAGTGCATCGATGGTTGCCTGGGTTTCTTTGTTAGTTTTAAGAACCTGAGCATTTTGCTCGGTTGTTTCAGTCTCTGCTGTCTTAACGACGGCCTCGTGTTGCGCCTCTTCGGTCGTACTAGCGCCTACAGTTCCGTCGGACGGAGTGTTCGGTCTTGTAGCGTCTCCTAGTCCCTTAATCGTTTCTGGTACCTTGGACGCCCGGAGGGCCGCGTTGTTGAAAGAAATAACATAAGGCATTACCTCGCCAATGATTCCTCCCGAACCTCCGGTTTCTGTATCATGGTAAAAACCATCCACTCCTTGAAGGTTGTTTTCATCCGAAATCACATATACACCACTGATATCTCTGTAGCCATTATCGTTAAACGACACGCTATTGTATTGCACTGGGTACCAAATATTTGGAACCGTCGACAACTCACGCAGACGGACTGTTCCAACGTGAGACTGTTTTAAAAAGCCGGAATTTGGAACAATGAAAGCTTTGTTATTCGCGATCACCAGTCCGCAGCCGACAGTATCCAACAAAGACAATAACACGTCATACAAGTTGGATCTGGATTCACAAATGCGCTCCAATACAAAGTTCAACGTGTAGAAATCCGTCAACGTCAAGTTAGTCTTGACGAACGAGGTGTCGATCTGATCAATTAATGCCTCCGCTACGGCCAAGTGTCTCTGAGCTATGGCCTTTGCGGCTTCAATTGGCGCAGCCGCTGAAGGACCAGCACTATTTTGGACACGCTCCCATTTCGCTTGCGACTGTACGATCGCTTTCAGTATTGCTTTGATGCCGTCGAATAACGGCTCACCCATATCAATGGATATCTCTTCACCAATAGCATAACGTATTACAAGTGCTTCCGACCCGTTAACCTCCATCTGCAAGGAAGAGACGCGTCTTGTAAAATCGACACCCGCAGAATGATAGCCTAACAAAGTTGGGTTTATTTCCGTCAATAACTGAAAAGGGTGCTTTAGGATCAACTGCATTCTCATGTCGCCGACTGATTGACTTAGAGAAAGTCCATCTATCAGTCCACGAAATGTGAGACAACCGTTGGTCGACTTGACTCGAATTTTTAGAGCCTTTCGTCGCCACTGCTCTATATCGCAGATCAGACCTAAGTCCTTCGGCGAAAGATCCAACGAGGCCGTCGGAATGGTATTCAGCCCGTATCGAATAACAATCCCAGAAGGCAGTAGGTTATCCAATTGCTTCTTGTCGGAGGGCTCAAAGACCTTTACGTCCGGGGAATCGTCGCTGGTGACTGAGATTTGAACGTCTGTTCGAAAAGCACTCATGGTTATTGAGATTGAGTAAGTACGTTCATGCGGTAAACCAACCCGATAAATAATCCGGCAATACGGTAGGCATTATTAAAATGCTTATACCACATCTCGTCGTAGTTCGTAGTCGTCGGTATTCCGGCGTAACGGGTCAACATAGTGTCGATACTCGCACGTTGCTGCAATAATCTTGGTAGTAGCTGCGTCACAAGATCGAGTGCCGGTAAGGTAAAACTAACTTCCCACTTCTTCGCTGCTGTTGATGTGAACGCTGGGGAAGTCGGGTGTTTGATGTAAAAGTCGAACAACTTTGCTCTACTATTTTCAGGTGGGTTAACCGTAACCAAATTCGAGTAACCGTCGGTAAAGGTCAAAGTCGCGCTACCAAATTGACTCAACTCTTCAAAAAACCGCACTTCTGTAGTGCTACTTTGTTGCTCTATGCTTATCGTTCGAGTCAACTGAGTGGGTAAAAAACTCGGTCGATATTCGAAGTTAAATACTCGAAGTGCGATCGCTAGGTTCTGAGCATTTTCGGTTGTCGGTATACCTATCGAAATACTCGTCGGTTTTCTATAAGTCTCCTCCGAAAGAGGAGCATACGTAACGCGAGGGTCCAAATCTGTCATTGCTTCCTCCAACCCACAACCATGCACGAGAGACAGGTATGCTTGGGTCAACGCCAACTTTGGAGTCAGATTACTGTTAGGATAAAATAAGTCATAAACTCTTGCAATATCCGGCGGAAGAGAGAGTGCAGTATAACTCGGGCAGATATGTATGTTCCTGGCAGTTACCGGAGAAGTAAGCCCATAAGCGGAGCTGTTTAAAGCCAATGTGCGAAAGTGGTTTATCATAGGCTATACTACTACATCGTCCGAAGTCAGCATATTATCGAAAATTGGATTGTACGTACAGGGAAACGCTTCGCGATTATCGCGTACTGGTAACGTGTGCCCAACAATGTTCAACGCCAAATTGAACTCTACGACGGGGGAAGGGTCTTGTGATAAACTGAGGTTGAACGAGGTCATCACACACCGAAAAACAGTATTACCTAGCGAGATCTCCACCAACTGCCCTCGTGTTTTCTCCATAACATCGTTCAACAAGATAGGTAGTCCTGGCGTACCTTCGTCACAAGTTAGCAGCAAACCTCGAAGAGATAACGAGCCAAGTCCTTTTCCGAAATAAAACCAGCTTATTGCATCATCGAACGTCAAGAAGAACTGTATAACCTCGTTGTTTTGCATGCTTAGCTCGGTAATGACCGCCAAGTTTTCAGAGGCTAGTAGGGTTTCGAGAAATGGAATTTTGACACAGGTAAGCACATTAATTCCATCACGAAAAAGCTCAGCACCCTCATTGGTAGGCGACTGATTGTAGTGGTAGATTGACGCCATATTACGGGTTCTTTGCTGCTGAAGTTACAGCCGAAGTTAAGCTAGTGATTGCAGAGATTATTCCTTTGATATCCAAGGAAGCTAAAGGGTTCGAAGAGACCGTCGCCGTACCGCCAGCGTCTATACTTTTACGACTTTCTTCGTACTGCCCTAGGTAACGATCGAAAATCTTTTGCCCGCCTCCCGAGGTCTCTCCCTCCATGAGAATCTCGGCTACCCGACTGGCGATCTCCGGGGATTTACCGGAAAGCTCCGAGTAAACACTAAAGTCTTGCCTGCCTCCTAAAACCTCGGATTGGATCTTTGCGAGCTTGGAATGCATCGTGCCGCTTAACGCAGGGTCAGCCAACATCTGCTGCCATGCACTTTCGCCAGCGTCACGATAGAATGGCGTAATGAACGCCTCCCTGGCTTTACGGAACTTACTAGCCCGGGCGGCTTTGAGCAAATCCTCGGTTGTAATTCTGCGGCTTCCGGTCAACAATCCCTCTGTATCAAATTGTTGCAACGACCGGGCAGCCGTAATTAATTCCGCCGGCTCCTCCGATAACCCCGCCTGACTTATTGCACTTCGTGCCAACTCGACCGCAGCTTCAGGGGTTGCATTAGCAATTTGCTGTAAAACGTCGGCATTAATTTTTGAAGTATATCGGCCTAATCCGGACGGTCCAAAGTCCAGCTGTCCTTGGTACATCTTCTGAAGCGCCTGGAAGTTGGTCTGCTCATCTGATCCGCTTAAAAGGTCGATCTCTGATGCTAGTTGTAACCCGCGGACATTCGCCTCATCTTGGCGGGAAGCGAAACGTAAGTTGGAAACGCTATAGTCAAGTACAGCCCGCGCGCTATAGTCTCCTCCATAATTACCTGTTGGGTCAAACGTGTTCAGCCCAAGCGCCGCTCGTCTTAACACATCTTCGCTAACCCCCCGACCTTTGTATTTGTTTAGCACAGAAGAAACGTCGGACTGACTGATTCCCTGAGCCAACCGGCGACTAATAGCAGCCAGTTCTTCTTTGGAAACTTTCTGCGTTCGTGGATGCTTTTTTAGCGACGCGAGTTCAGCGATGACTGATGGAGTGCTCGTTTGCTTTCCGAGAAAATCCTCCAGATCGCCATAAGTGACGATTCCACCAGAAGCCAGTGTTTTAGTTATACGCTCGCTTGCGCGGAAATAACCTCCGACACGTCGCAACTCCGAGCGGCCCATTACTCCCTCCGCCGCTCCAAGTTCTGCGAGGTTTAGTGAAGGAAACAACTTGCCTAGAACCTCCTCATCAGGTCTTGTGCCCATCAATTTTTCGGCGTCTTTCAATGCCTGCATGCCTATGCCATAAGCCGCCACGCTATCTCCGCCGCCGAACAATCTGCGTATCTCGGCAGTCCCCCCGTCAAGTAATGTGCCATTTACACCTGACTGAAAAATACGCTGCAACATGGGCGCATTCAACTCAGCCAAATGTGCAGCGTGGTGCGCTTCCATTTTGGCCGAGTTCTTCCGTGCCTCCTCCATCCTTTGATGCGCGGCCCGAGCTCGCGGATTAAAATCACGAGCGAATTCCATGTCGTAACCTAACGACACCGCGCTCTTAGCAAGGCCACGTGGATCAGGCATGGCCGTCACGGACATAATATCTGTTATGCTTACTAATCCGTCGCCACTCTGTTCTTTCTGTCTAGCTTTTGCCACAACCGCCAGTAATCGCTCTCTTTGTTTTCCTGACAATGGCTTATCAAGTCTAGACTGGACATCTGCAATGATCTCCGACTCTGACATGGTTAAGTACTTAGGATTGAGTCCAACACTCAACAGTTCACGACCAAACCCTGCCGTTCTTCCAGAGTACGCGTCCCATTCACGCAACATAGTCGTTTTCATGGCCCCGACTCCGGCGCGCGCCAGTTCCGGTGCCAGCTCCAGCCCCATATTGGCCAGTAATGGGTTTGATTGAGCGAAGTTCAACGCCTCGTGGGGGAGCAAGTTTAATGAGGGTGAAATACTCTGCAAGAACTTGTTAAACCCTATGCTGGTAGTATCCCCTGTTCCTGCGTAGCGTAGGATGTCCTGCGCCGTTTGCGATCCGGCTCCACCTGTCTGCACAGCGTGGTAATAAAGCGCTCCTAGGTTTCTAGAGACCGGCTCACCTAATGCTTGGACCAGCCCAGCCACTCTGCCATTCGTTATACCTACAGGACCTCCAAGCATGCGGGCCAGCCCTTGGTCCATATAAGACAACGAAGCTGTCGTATCGGATATCGCTTGGATGGCAATACCTGACGCCGAGAATCCGCCGATACCTACCGGCAAATTCGGGTTCTGCGCGGCGAGCTGCTTGGCTTCGCCGATAATTTCCTGCATGGTCGCGACACTAACCCCAGCCACCCGTGCCATCGCTTTGACATTGCGGAGCAGGCTTTCCAACTTTCCTGACTGACCAGCATCTGCCAAATCAACTGAGCCAATTCCGATAAGCTTGTTCAGTTCTTCTGTCAACCCTCGACCAGTTAAATCTCTTCCAAAAAGCCCCCGAGCCGCGTCCAAGACACCCATGCCTTGTGCAGAGAACTTACCGATGTCCAACCCAGTGGTGCGCCCTATCATACCGGCTGCCGCGGCATGACCAAAAGCTCCCGTGATATCTTCGATGTTAAATCCTCGGGTAAACCGGTAGTCAATCGAGCCGGGAACTCGACCGGCTTTAAAATCACTACCACGATCAATCATTTTAAATGCATCCTGTACGTCGCTCTTCCACTCGTTCTTAAACTCTTTTAATGCATTTTTAGCGTTATCTGATTGTAGAGCATCGGCGAAGCTTTTACCCATTTTCTGTTGGGCCTCGCGGTTGGAAATCGTCGATAGAAAAGACTCGGCAGTAATTTGAGCCTCGCGTCGAATCTTTTCAATTTGAGTGGTGCGGTCAGCGTCCGACAACTCCTTATTTCCGTTTACCTGCCCGACCCGTGTAATAGCTGACTCCAGCAAATCTCCCATGCTTCGGTTTACACGAGTAATTCCGTGACGTTCCAGCGTAGCCGGGCTCCAATTTTGATTTAGCTTTTCAAAGGCCGCATCCCCCAGAGACTGTCGTAACGGAGCCTCTACACTACTGACATATCTTCCGAAATCCGCTCGTCTGTAAAACCGACCTTGGAGCTGGTCCATCATACGGTCTGTTTCCAATGCTGTAGTGGAACCCAGCCGTCCCAAAGACGCCAGTGTTTGCCCATTTAAATCCGCATACAACCCCATCTGGGCTCTTACTGGATTTCCTCCGATCAACGGGCTCATCATCCTCCAGAGCCCGCTGTCTGGGGAAGCCAATAACGGATAAAGCTGTTGGAAGAACGGGCTGTCCATGTTAATCCCGCCCATTCGTGACGCCATCTGGCTGGAAGACAGCGCACGCTTCATGATGTAGTGTTGGTCTATGTTGCGATTACGTATCATCAACATATCCATCACCGAGTTATTCCCTTGGGGCTGAGGGAATATCCCTTGCTGGGCCAGCATACCGGCCACCCAGTTCAACAACATGCTATCCGTACCTAGCCCAGGCGATAGCGTCGGCGCCCAGACCCTATTAGGCTGGAAGGGATCGTGTGTGTTGTATGACATAATTTACCCGAAAGTTTCTGGCTCCAGCGGCTCTAAGACCACAGTATCGGCGTTTTCTTTTGCAAGGTGCTTTTGCTTGTTAGCTAATACCTTACGCCAAAATTGCGGATCGTTTGCTCGATTCTCATTTTGACTACTACTTATTTTAGTTTTTTCAGCTAAGTAAGGCAACGCCAATTCGATATGCTCCTTGAACGCCGTGCGTAATCTCTGCACTCCTTGTGGCGATACCTGTCCCCCAGCAATGGCGGTGATGATACCGAGCTTCAACTCATTTGCTTCGGCCATCAACTTTCTCTCCAACGTCGAAATCAAAAAAGACTCGCGCTGGAGAGACAGAGGTGTTTTGTTTTTAAACGTCAGCCAACCGCGGAGAAACCCCTCCGTCAATAAAACTACGCGGCGGCTTTCCAAAAATCTGGTTTTGCCACAGCATCGGTCAGGACCAACACTCGCTGATCAAACTCCTGTAATGCCGTCTGGATTGCTGCTAGTTTGGCCATAGCCCATCCACCGAAAATGTCAGCACGGACGGCGACATACGAAATTCCGTCTTTGGGATTATTCGCCACCTTTGCCTTAGTCAGGTCTTCTGCAAAGGGCTTATTGTTCATGGAGACCAGAGCAAGCCCTAGGCGGTACTGTGCAACTCGACTAAAATAATAGTCGTTTACACCCTCGATCCTACCTTTGTCACGATCATATGCGATCTGTGTGAGCAAATCGTTATTTTCTTCCACTGTCAAGGATTTCAGCCGTATGGCGCAAAATCCTCCTAAGAGGTTAAAATCTTCTTCATAACAAGCATCGGCAAGAAACGCCTTAAAGAATGCTTGCTTATGCTCCTCGGTTACCGTTACAGCAGGTCGACGGGCAGGGTCATCCAACGGGTCCATCTGTGGTAACTCTTCTTTTTCAATTTCCGTATTAGGCATAAACTTGATATTCCTTGAACAGGTCGGTAAAATCGATTTTCCCTATAACCGTGTGTTCAATCGCCTTATTGTAGGTGTCCTGTAACTCGGGGTCAAATTGCAAATTACTCAATGAGGCGATGGCGTACATGTTAGTTGCCTCGGCGCCTGGGTAAGGATATGAGTCGTTTACGGCTTTTTCCACCCAAGGAGCAAGACCTAGATTCTTGAACTGCTTATCTTCTTGCTGCGCAAGCGTTTGAGGTATTACATCTTCTCGTTCTTGCAGCTGATATGCTGTCGAAGGTAGAAATCGAAACTTCAAATCGTCAAAAGCAGTAGGCTCCCGGAATGCAAAAGAAAACGAGAGCAGATCTCCGTTTGCTATTTCTGCAGCTTTTTGTTTCCAATCGTCGAAGGTCTCCTTTTCAAACAACCCCTCTACCGGGCCCATCATACCTATCGCCACCGTTTGTTTTTGAACACCGATTGCAGTATTCTCTAAGCCAACAAACAACGCAGTACCTTCCGTAAACCCTATAAGGTTCTTTCCGGCCGAAATAAGCATGTCTCCTGTTGTGTAAACATCGAAGCCTCCACCACTTCTAAGAAGTACACGATTGTCCGCATCAATTAACGAGAGGCCGGACTTGATGACCATGTTACCGGCGGTCTTAAATAGTGAATGGGCCGCGTTAGTGGTAACCCCAGCATTTGGTGAATGAAGAACGATACCACCGACATCAGTAATTGGTGCGTCTTTTGGTGAGTATTCAAAGGCGGACGAAACATCAGAATGTAGTACAATACCTGAAGTAGCGCTGTAGAGATATTGTGCTTTGTCCGTTTTTAATCGAAATCCTCCCGAGGTCGACGAAATATCGATGTCTTGTTTTACAGCCAAAGAAACGTTCTGACCTATTTTTCCAATTACGTTTCTAAGTGGTTGTAGTACCAGATCTTTGGCGGGCTGAATAAATACATTTCCACCCTCCATCACAATCGCTGAACCCCAAGCATCACGGAGCACAATACCACCATTAGGCATCAGATACAGACCGGAGGACTTGGGATAAAAATTACCTGTATGCTCTGGCGTTAATGGAGTTTCGGCCCCTAACCTCGCCTCTTTTTTTGGATCGTCGTTTACTTCGAACTTGCCTGAGTTTATAAACCGTTGATACGCTTGACCTTCCAACGCGACGGCCAAATAATCCCGTAGTTGAAGGAAATGTAGATACGGGATACTCTTGGCAGAAACTGATGAGTCGAAGGTGAACCCTTTGATTATTTCCTTATCTGGTCCTGGTTCGCCTTCCGCTTCAGGTGCAAGAATTCGCTGTGGTACACGCACCCAATTAGTCTTCTCCAAAGCGACACCACTCAAAGAACGGAGAGCTAATGAGCCATCCATCCCCATTTTAACACTAGCCAACCCCCGGTCGAACACTCCTGTCTTCTCACCATCCTGCGCTCGTGGTTGACCTTCAGCGGGGCGAGAAAACACTAGGTGCAGAAAGTCACCGAGCTCCCCAACAAACCCCTTAAATCGTTCAATAGAGGCTTGCTGTGCTTTAGCTAAGGTAAAAAAATCGTCTTTATCATCGACAGAGACCTTACCAGTTAATTGAATTACCGGGGGGCTCTCATTCTCAGAGACGTTTGGCCGCCCGGTCGCCTCCTTAGCGTCGTGTGTGAGCCCGATTTCATGGTTCAGATTCTTACCATCTTGGAAGGTCTTAGCCGAACCCATACAAGTGAAATGCTCGAAGTTATGACTGACGATGCGAACTAGGTCGTCATACAAAAAAGCCTGCACTTGCGCCAGCTCGGAAGCTTTCAGTACGCTAAAATGCTGAAATAGTCCCAGCAACACTCCAAACTCATTAGCCAAAACGTACTCCCCATCAACAACATCCGTCGGGCGTCCTTGATTAAAAACATTCAGTTTAGAGGGGCTTACTTTTTCTCCATACCCCTGAGTATTGTTTTGGCAGGTCTTGCCGTCGCCTGGCCCAAGTGAACCTCTGGAGGGATAGCTCTCGGCCTTATTTACTGTATCAAACTCAGGCACCACGCCAAGGATCAGCGCTGTAAATGCATCTATCTTGAAGCAAAATACAGTAGAGCCGGGCTGGGGTAAAAAGCACTCTTTGACCCCGAGCAGCCCAGCGGTCATGGAGCTAAGAGGTACACCAGATAAAAGAGAAGGTTGGTTTGCGACCTGCGGAGCTAACTGCACATTATACGCTCCTGCGTCAGAGGCTACAACTTTGGCAAAAAAGAACTGACCGTTCTCGGCGACTAATCTATCTAAACTATAATCTGGCATAAAAAGAAACTCTCGATTTATTGCAGTGTACAATAAATCGAGAGTTCCGACAACTCACAAACCAGGATATAGTCGACTAAGTAGCTTTTTGTAAGAACATTTGTAGGAATTCAACCGAGACGTTGTCTACGATCGTTAGCCCCTCCGCCTCCGCCGAGATGTTGTACCCTACGACCACACATCCCGTCATTCGGTAACCGTCGTTCTTTGTCGCACAGTCCTTGTAGGCCGAGTCCCCGTCGAAGGTAACCGTAATTGCAGCGGTGCCGCTGCAAATTGACCAACCATAAAGGTTGAAGATATCGTGCGTTCCGGACGCCGTAAACCCGGTTGCTCCTCCACCCAGTTGCTGTGACAAATCTGCGAAAAGTCGCTGAATCTGTAATGAACCGATTGGTTGTGATGGGTAAATCACGGCTAGGGGGGCGCCGCCCGCGGTAGCCAACGTCCGCCTTCGAATCACTTGTTGCTGATACGAAATGTTAATATTTGTGGCTCCAGTCACAACCTGTCCGGCCCCCGGCACAGTATCTGAAGCCCAAACAATTGTGCACATGTCCGCCGTAATGGGACGAACTGGTACAATCGCTCTGCGTCCAAAAATTTCCTTTGTATTATCAATCGTTGCCATAGATCATCCTAAGTTTGTAGTCCGAGCTGTCTTGCTACTTCGTCAAAATTCTTATCCTCACCCCGCGTATAACGTATCCACCCTTTACCGTCCGGCAGCATTTGTAAGATCATTGCTGGCTTCCCGTCGTCACGTTGGACCATTAATCCAACGGCTTCGGTAGTATCCAGCAAGATCTGGGGGACCTTACGTGCGTCCCCCGCTACTACGATTCTCATTACGGTACCACTAAGGTGATAGTTACGCGGTTAATCGGGTATGGTAACTCCAGTTCAACAGAAGCGACCAACCTGTCTTTGAACAAAGTGCTTTTACCTAAGGCTGTAATCTTATAGCCCAGAAGTTGAGGACCAGCTGTAGTCGCCGCAGCTTGTGACATCTGATAGTTCAGCTGCCGCGTTACCGCATCTCGGACCAGGGCGATAGTTGAAGCGTTGATGTTGTACTTTCCAATGAATGGCGCCAATGCTCGTTGTAGACCGTAACTCACGCTATCCACATTGGTGGTAATCGAATCTTCACTGAACTTCGGGTCGTCTCCGGCCTCATTATACCCAAAGGTCGTCAATTGATGTCGCACATAGGGCACTCCACCAGCCACATCCTGTACGACGATCCAGTAGCCATAAGCCGCCAGGTTATCGAGTTGGGTGGGAGTAAATGTAACCAATGTGGTCGTAAAGTCATCAAAGCCAAGCAACTCCACATTAGTCAACGGGGCGTGAGGAAGAGAGCCTGCACGCAACCCGGCGAGAGCCGCAGCGACGAAATAACCGGCCTTTGAAATACCGGCAGTTTTTGCAACGTGTGGAAACACTGCGTTGACGCGACGATTGCTTCCAGACGCCGCACCAAGAGCTGCAACCTGCTCGTCATTGGTATATGTCCGAATAACCTGAACAGCTCTGTATCCTGTTCCGTCTCCTTGCTGTGCGATCGCCGAAGCAACAACCAACTCGTTCTGAGAGCCTACACGCGAAATCGTATAGTCAGCATAAGTACTGGTCGTTGTATCATCAACGAATACGCGCAGCTTATCACCAACACGAACACCAGTTGTGACAAACGCCGGGTCAGCAGAATTGGAAGCCGAGACAGTGGCGTAAACGTTGACTGTTCCAGTTTGTGGGTCAGTTCCAGCAGCAGCCTTCGGGATTCTCCAATTTACACCGGCAGCAGCCCTCTCATAACCCGCCAAGATAGCGGAAGAAGGAGGCTCCAGACAAATCCACGCTTTTCGCCATTTTGCAACTTCCGGGGTACTCAAGGTATTAACATGAGACTTAACGGCGTCAATGATGGTCGTATCAAAAGTCAGAGGCACGAGGCCATAGATTGTGGAAATACGCTTAGCCTGCTCTAACACGGCGTTGTAGCCGGCTAGATCGTCCGTAGGAACAGCCATGTAGTAGATCGGGGTGCCTGACGAGTTTAACAATGCGTCGTACACACCCTGTGCCAGTGGGTTTTCAGGAACGACCGCTCCGAGGGTAGCTTCCACCAACGTCGGTGAGCTTAGCGAGGCGATACTGGCTGCATGATCGGTGCGTAAAACACGATAGGAAACATACACCTTAGCAGGAGAATAAGTCACGGTTGCGGCCGGAGCTGCAATCGTCAACGCCTTCAATACACCGCTTCCATCTACTAGTCCAGTCTCGGTAAGCGTAGCCGCCGAGGTGACACCAACTTGCGTCGTACTAGTAGTTGTACGCAAGAACGAGTTAGGCATTTCAGCGTTCTTACGAACATACAATGCGATAGCCATTACTTTTGCACCACCAGGGACAGGGTCAAGGAGCGTTTCGGATGACCCGTCATTCACATCAAAAATGCGCTGTGCGGTCTCCAGTGTATTAACTTTTCCATTACCATCAGTCTCAATACCGACGATCTGAGCAAATACGGTAATAAGTGCGGGGGTGTTTGCGTTGTTATGCCCTGAAACGGCTACCCAGTCTCCCACTTGAACATCCCGAGCAGAGAAATATGTTGAGCGAGGGTACAACTCACCAGTCAGAGGGTTTACTCCGTCCTTAAAATACAGATTAGATGCACGTACCTTATTGGTGTAATATCCTGACGTCGCGGCGACCGCCAGCACCTGATCGTGTCCTGCGCTATAACTGCCTTTTACGACAAACGCAGTTGCACCACCAACAGTTCCATCAGACGCGACACCAGCACCGGAGAAATACTTTGCAAAAGCCTGCTCCACATAAGGAGTGATCCCGGTATACGTGGTACCAGACTTATTCGCGTCGACGACGGCGCCGGGGTTCGAAGTACGCCAAGGATAGTCCATCAAGTCAATACCATTACCTGCATGGTAGTCGCCTAAGAGGGTATACTGCTTTTCAGCGGCAACACTGTAGCGCAATGGCCTATAGTTTGGACCGAAAATAAATGCCGCCAATGGGTTATTGACGAAAATTGGCGATGCGATGAACTGCTGTTCAATCTCAACTCGTGGGACCGTGTATGCCATATTAAATTGTCTCCTGGTTCTTCAATTCATTCTATGAAATTCTGATGACCTAGGCAATTGTTTTCCTACGTCAGCGCAAGCTGCGGAGTCAGAGAATCAAATATCGCCAAACTCACCTTCTTTAATTTCAGGTCATCTCGACGAATTATCCAGCCTTCGTCGTAGACCACTTCTATGGATAAGTTTACGACAAAATAGTCTTTAGCTTCAACATAAATTTGGGGCTTGCTTACTTCATGAATACGAAAGCGTCGGAAGTTAAAGTCTTGCTGTATTTCCTGCTGAAAACTCACAAAAGCCTGTTTTGTATAATCGGCCAGGAGCTCGGCTGACATGATCGGAGAGGCAATTACTGCGACGTTGATTGGCACAGTGTTCATCAGTAATCTCGCCTGGGTCGATTCCTGTACTACACCGCCCGGGACTCCATGCCCCATCGTTAACCCCGAGATCTTACAATCTCCACGTGAAATAAAAACGGAGGGGCGTTTGTTTGCAGCGGCCTTATCGTAGTTATACGCGATATCCAGGTAAATATCAGACTTTAACTTGTCTCGCTGAAACTGCAACGTTAGCGGGTACCCTAACGATTCAGGCGGATTAGCTAAGAAGAAAGAAGAAATCAATTCATAGATAATACCCTGCACTACCCAGGGGGTCATTGCGACCAAAGGCTTGGCGGAAGCACAAGTCTGTGCGGCATCTATGGCAAGAACGTCTATCATAGTGATGGGACAAGTATGCGATAAATTGAGTCGGTTGGAGGCAGGAGCACGGCGTCACAAATCTGCAGTAAAATCATATCGGTGCCTGGCATACAGGTCGGGCTGCATTTTACATACCGGTATCTTTGGTTTGTATCCGTCACCAAAATATCATAGGGCTCTAGTACAGGAAATCCGACATACCTATGCTTTTGTACTTCTTGTGTCGTCGTACCAAAGCCTTCCGAACTCAATTGTGCCGTGGACTCCATGAACTCGCGGCTGTAACTGACCTGCACGGATGGGTAATAGCCCTTTTCAAGTCCAGTGCCAAAATCACTGTGGTGATCAGTTAAGGGAGCTCCTGTAATAGGGTCTACGGAACCGGCAGACTGTATACCATAGTTACGCCTTTTCAGTAACCAGCCTTTTTGTCCAGTGTACCGATATCGAACGAACTCACGACGAGTTATTTCTTTTGCCAGCAGAAAGAGGTGCCGTGTCGTGTCGTTCGCCCAATGCCCGATTACTGGAGAGTAATACTCCATCTGGGCACCAGTCGTAAGCCGCACACGATAGTAAAAGTTTATTCCATGGCTTTGTCGCAGTTTTTTAGAGTCCAGCACAAAGAAGTTGTCTCCTGCTGGCAATGTATAGAGTACTTCATCAAACGTAGGAGTCTCAGTTACCTCTACAACAAAGTTAAAGGGCCCTAAATCTTGGAAAGACGGATCCAGTTGCCATTGGACGGCGACTTCCAACTGATTGTAAGTCTGTGCCATTCTAACGGATGAAAATGGGTAGTTGTTACATGGCATGTCTTATCATCCTTTCTAACTCAGGTATTCCCATACCTGCAACTTTCATCCATTTTTGTAATCCAAGGTTCGACCGCACCAGCCGCCGCAGGGCCTTTTGCGTTTGTTCAGGCGTCTTTGGAGCGGCCTTGGAAACTGCATTTCGTATTGCTCCGCTTTTAATTCGAAGCATCAATACACCAGCCTGCCGTGCGGTGAAGTTAGTAGCTTGGCCCCCAGCCATACTCAGAACCCTTTCCGCCCAGTAGTTGATTTACATTTTGGCTGACTTTAATGCTCTTGGTCATCTCCAAAAATTCTCTCCAAAAACCATTACCCAATTCCGTAAAGATCTGTGCTCGATCCCGGTCCGCGACTTGAACACCTTCCGCAGAATAACTAAGCTGGTTGGAGGCTTCACTGACAGCAGCTCCTCTTAAAAGATGTCCGGAAACTCCTAGTAAGAGTAAATAGCGAAAGGGGAACTGCTCAACAGAGGCAACAAATCCCACCGGAGGAGGAAGACAATTGTAGGCGTCAATTACGTCCAACACTGCCTTGTCGATATCTTCGTCGGTCCAACGAACACCGTCGATTAGTGTATTCGCTTCAGGTTTATCCAACAAAAACCGACGCACATCTGTGACAGTAATTCTCGTAGCGGCCATATGGTTATATTAACAGAGTTAGGTGTAAATACAATAAAAAGGGACCAACCTTTCGATTGGTCCCCGGTAGCGACTCGTATAACTGCGATGAGAAGCTTAGACAAAGTCGATTCGGCACGCACCACGGACGTTACCGATACTCATACCAATATTCATGTATTGGAAGAACTGCAGGAAGAACGCCTTGTTTTCCATGAACACAGTCAAAGGCTGTAATCGGAAATATTTTCCGAAGAATTCTTCGCTTGAGAACAAGTACACAGTTCCATCAGGAACCAGGTCTCGCTTGATGGTGAAGATGGTCTTCACACCCAGAATCGTCGGAGGAGGCGTTCCTTCGAGGAACATCTTTTCCGCAGTATCGCCACCAGCTTCAGTACGCTCAATCTTGAGCAACTCCATGCCGGTGACGTTGTTGCAAAGCATGACGCCACGAGTAGCATTGCCGTCTGGCTGCATAGGACCAAATGGAACCTTGAGCCGGGTGATAACCTTGAAAGCGTCGACTAACGTTTCTCGACGCAATCCACCCGAAATCGAAGCCCACTGAGGCAAGCTCATAGCATTCAAGGTATTCGCAGTATCGCGAAGACCGATGACGCTATTAACCTTCTCGATGAACTTGGTGTCGACTTCGGCAGCGAGATCCTTGGTGCTGTTTTCCAGCATAATTCCACGAATGTCGTAGGTATAACCACGCAGCTTCTCGATGTCCTTCATGAACAACGGTGAAGTCAGGCGACTGAAGTAAACCGGGTATCTCGACCCCTTGAACTGGTACCCGTCGGGGACCACACCAAGTGGAATAGTAACAGCTGGGGCCTGGTCAGGCTCACGGTCGCACCACTTGACGTGGAACTCAGGATCCTGGGTCTTGTCCAGCTCGTCATTTGAGATGTCGATTGGTGTTAAAACCTTCTCGGCAAAACTCTCTTCACGAAGCTTATGCCTCGTAAACTGTTGGGCGGAAACGGCTGCTTCCTTTTGCTGACCCCCCTTGGCCATTTCCAAGAAGGTGTCGTTAAAAACCTTGATGTCGGCGATCTTTTCCATAAATTAGCTTTCGCTCCTTTTCGTATTGTTTAGACTGCCAACTTGATACCAAGGAGTGCCTTGGTTGTGGGCTGATAGCTAGTGTTGGTGAGTGTGTTTCCGTTGCGGTCTTTGTAGTTCTGCGAAAGCGAGGCTTCCACAGGAAGACTACGAATCCCTTCAACGTACCCAATAACACGGTCCCCCGACTCCCAAGCTTTCACAAGCCCGGTTGTGGTGCCACCTGCCAGCCGCGTACCCACAGGATAATTACCCGCAGTAATCGCCGCTGCTGTCTGATCGGTTTCGATAACACTGTTACCATCAAGTACAATGTAACCGATCTTCCCGCTTTCAAGTACGTCACCGTCTGTTTGGTTATTGATCGCAAACCCTAAATGATCTGCGACACCTTGTGAGGTGACTCCCTTAATACAATCGCCACTCGCGTCGATGTGAACAAGCATGCCCGCGACGACGGCCTCACCACTTTTCGCATTCGCGACCTTATCGCTCTGCTGAAGGCTGTGGGCTGTGCCCTTTTTTACATTAATCATAGCTGTTTAGCTTTTTGTTTTGAGTTTGATTTACAAATCATCCAGTATCTGGCCAGTAAACCCACCTGAGTAATCTGTACCAAACGCTCTGGCCTTGACAGGGTCAAACTCTTCTCCCTGTTTGTGCTTTACAGCTACGCGTGCCGGCGAGCCGATCAAGGCTACATCTGCCGCGTCGCATACTTTCACTATGACAGAAGACAGATAGGACGGATCCTCTGCTGCCTTCCTCAAAAATCTTTTACGTTCCAAGTCGTCCGTAATAAAATCCGCGTCGTATAATGCACGAGCCGCCTTATCAAGAGAATTCCGATAGTTCTCTGCCTGCTGGCTTCGGACAGCAGCTTCTTTCTTCATCTCCACAATCTGCTCATATCTTTGTTCCAATCGGGTTGTCGCAAGTTTTACAAACTGCGCGACTTTCGAAAAAAACAAATTAAGATCGTCTTGCGTTAGCTGCATGTTTCTGAAAATCGACTAAAGATTGAAAATAATCGAAAGTATTTCTACGTTCGTTATCGTCGGTTTCGGCTACCAAGGCATCCACAGCTTCCTTTTGAATTTCTTCAGGAAGTGAATTTGTATCTGTGGATGCCTTTTCCTTCATAACGATTACCGCCCAATAACTTCACTACGTAGGCGATCAATGATTCGGGATTCAATCAGACTAGCAAATTGAGCAAACTTCTGCTGCTCTCGCTCTTCCGCAGCAACTCTATCAAGCTCTGCCTGCTTCTGGGCAAGGGCAGCCTGATGTGCCGCTTCCATGTCGGCGGCAGCCTTTTGAATCTCGGCCAACTTAGCGGTAAGCTGCTCGTTCTGCTGAACAATCTGCATAACCGCCTGCTCCACTTGGGCGCGCTTGTAGAGTTCTTGGAACGCTGCGGCTCCTTGTGCCTCTGCCTGCTTTTCCTGATCTGCCACAGAAGCGGTCTTCTGCTTACCTGTGGACTCCTTCAACTGGGCAGCGGCCTTGGCAACTAACAATTCAAAGTCTCGTCGTCCGGCTTCTTTGATCTGCTCTTGCTCCTGCTCGTGTGCCTTCTTCAAGACCAGCTCGCCCCACAAACGACCAAGCTCATATGAAGCTACCTTATCCGCCTGCGCCTTCTCTTCGGCTGCCTTGGCCGTGGCTACAGGGATTGCGTCTCCTGTCGCAGGCTTCTGGTTATATCCTTGCGGGGTGTTATTTTCAGGCTTCACGGCGTTTTGATTTACCGTATCATTCTTCTCGCTAACAGAAGCGCTGCTCGGTTCTTTACCTGGAATTCCAGTCGCAACCGGGTTATCCGCGAACTTCTGCAAGAGCTCAAGAATTTCTTGCCCAAGCTTTTCTACCGAAGCATTTGCCTCCGGCGTGACCGCAGCATCCTTATCAATGAGCTTGTCCTCAGCCTTTTTATCACCAGTCGGCTTTGCAGGGTCAGTGGAGGCTTTTTGCTCGTGACCTTGAGGTCCATTATTTTCAGGCTTCACGGCGTTTTGATCCACCTTATCATTCTTCTCACTAACAGAAGAACTATCTGGTTCTTTGCCTGGGACACCAGTAGCCACCGGCTTAACCGCGGCCTGCTTCACTACCAGCTCGTGGAGCTGCTTTAGGATTTCTCGATTTTTCGCAGTTTTCGTCATATCTCTCTTCTCCGTAATCTTAGTATATAGTTTATTTAGGCGAGTTGCGCGCCAAGGTTTTTAAACATGTCGGGGGAATTTCGACCAACGATCGCGCCTGGGGCAACACCTAACAATCCTCCCATTAACGCATTTCTGGCAATATGGGTTTCACCTTGCTCGTCTTCAACCGCACCACTAGCTGCTCCAGCAAGTCCTCCTGCTCCTGCGCCAGTCAGTGCTCCCGCTAACTCTGGTCTCTCCATGAGTAACTTTTTGAGCTGTTCGAGCATGCCTCCGTTAGGGTCTGTCGCGGTTGGTGTCGGTGCACCACCTACTGGACCAGCAGGTAATTTAGGAGATTGTGCAGCCGAACCTGCGACATAGCCGGCTCCCGCTCCCGCTCCGGCCCCGGCGGCGATTGGGCGTAAGGCTGACTTGGTGCCGGGCGAGGCGGCTCGGGCGGCTCCGGAAAACCCACGACCTATTGACTTGCCTGCCCCGGAAAATCCCCTACCAAGAGCCCGGAGGGCGGCCATGAACCCTGTAGGACTCGCGACCTTTTGCAAAAAAGATATCGTCTGTTCCTCAGATAAGCCAAAGTCTGCAGCTTTTTCTAACATCCCTTGGAAATAAACTGAACCTGACTCTTCGGCCTGCTTTTCAACCGGGGGTTCCATACCAGGAAAAACTGAAGATACCGCGGCTTTAGTCAGCTCAACAGCCTCAGCTCCCGGAACACCAGAGTCACACGCCTGCTTTAAAAAGCCTTCAACATAAGCAACACTTGCAGCAGTTTTTTCAACTCCAGCTTCCGCCAGCAACGCAGTGTAAAGGTCGTCCAATGTTGGCTCTGCCAGCTTAGTGGTTAACTCATTCTCCTGCACGAACGTCGCCAGTTGTTCTTCGGTTAATCCTGCGTCCGACGCGCGTTTTTGAAATTCTTCAATGAGAGTCATACGAGTTGCTTGTCGTTTATGTTATTTATCTTACGGATTTATTGAATCAATGTAAACAGAAAAATGCACCCTGAGAGTCGTTGTCGTGTTACATCGCTCCATTTAAGTCGGCCAAATGGACCGGTAGTGATTGACTGGCGGAAGCGCCTGCAAATCCTCCCAGTCCGGTACCAAGCAAGGCACCGAGAACGGCGCGTCTTTTTTGTATCTCTGGGTCTTTACTAGTTAGATACCCCAACCCGGCACCGATACCTGCGCCGCCGGCGCCGCCGATCCCAGTACCTAATAAGAAGTTTTGGCTAGCCGAAGAAATAGCCGACTGATTTCCTAACTCCGTGAGCGCCTTGACAATGTCTGGGCTTGCCGGGGATGGCACATCATTACTAAGTTTTTCCAACCACACTTCCGGAGCCAGGTCGCTAGATAAGGCGGCCTTCATAAAGCCTCGAACGAACGCTTTCTTTTGCTGCTCTTTCTTCTTTTTGATTTCTATTGGTCTCTGACGACCATCGAAAGACTCAGGTACATTTGGATCGTGTAGGGCGCAATCAGCCTGTTTCATATATTCTGGTAAATCCTTATGCTTCGTTGCAGCAAAATCGCGAACAGTTTTCATAGACATGGAATTTCCAACCTCTTTCATCTTCTTTGACGGATGCTGGAGATCTCCTTTTTGATAGGCTCGTACCATCCCCATAAACCGTTGCTGTGCTTTTGAAACTGCCGGCATATATTTATTAGCTATCACCGTGTAGCCAGCATATTATTACCTAAACCTGAAAGCATTGGATGCAGGTATTCCCAAATACCTCGGTATGTATCCTTGTCGGTCAAGAGTTTCCCAACACCACTCAATGTGGCGATAGGAGAGTTCAAATTATTGACAAGCAAGTTTACGGTCGCCAACGGGGTTTCCGCCAAGGTCTGCCGAGCAAGGTTGTCTTGCACATACGTACCAAAGCCATTTGTAGAATTCATGATTCTCGGGATTTCCAAGGCGATATTGCCTAATAATCCAGCCGCTGTAACTCCCTTTCCAACGGTCGTGATCGCGCGACCAGCATTGCTGAGCGCCGGTAATTTAGCCAAAAGGGTGGAAATTGGTGCTGTGTTAGGGTTGCTGGCCGCCATTTGCATAACTGCCGGAGGTAATTTTGCCCCGACAGCCGCGACACCGTCAGCCGCACGACTTAATACCCGGCCCGCCGTCATAGTGGTATCTCCTACGGTCAACGGGTTAAGCGCGCCGAGAACTACATCATGACGAAGATCTCCATCCGTCATTAACCCGTGAATCGCTGCTCGATTCAATACTGGATTATTAAGTAAATTCTGTAATTCAATGAATTGTCCTAAATCCGGGACAACAGGTCTCTTCTTCGTCAACCCTAATATCCTTTGAATCAGTGGAACTTTTTCATAGTCCTTGAACTTTTCCAGTGCCTGTAACGCTTGCTGTACATTGGGGCTCTTGCTCCTGGCCCAATTCCCCGCGGCCGATACTGCCGTATCCGAAATGCCTTTTTTTACCGCGTTATATTGACCTATAGCTGGAATTGTCGAATCAACAACATCTTGAATTCCACTCGTTATATTATTCTTCCAGTCCAAATATGGCTTGGCATGTCGAAGTGCCTTGAAATTGCTGTAAGCTTCAGCAGGCGTTACCCCCGTGTCCAAGCCGATATTCGTAAGATTTACGTGTGTGGGTACTTTCGGAAAATACTGCTGTAACCGGTGGTCAATGGCGTCGATCACTGGCGTTGCATAGGCCTCGCGCGCGGACGAGGCCCAATTACCGGCAACCTGATTCCCATGCTGCAAAGCTTGAATGGGTTTGGCTAAGGCCGGAATCGACGATGTTGTGGCGTGTATACCCCGGTTCAGCTTATTCGTTAAAAATCCAGACACGGCGTTGCGGCTAGGAGCTTGCGGAGGAGGAGGCAACACCGGTAGCCGTAAGCGCTGGGGTCTGGTTACCGGCACCTGCGACGGTCCGGGGGCTGCTGCGGCGAGCTTGTACGTAGTTGCACGCACGTTATTTTGATTTATTAGGTTCCCGTAAAATACAGAACCAACCATGTCACCAAAAGATAAGGCAGTAAGAAACGGATGTTCGGGCTTCAAACGAAGCACGTCTTTCTTTATTCACAGTTATTACCTATTCTGTATTAAGGTGTTCCAAATGACTTCCTCGGTTAACACACCAAGGTCTTGCATATCCTGCAAGGCCGCGAGCTTATAAGAAGCATAAACTTCTGCTAGCTTTTCGTCTGCCTTGTTCGTCGACGGAGGCTCCTTCACGGTCAACTCAGCGTCGCGATCACGAGGGCCCATTTCAATTGTAATGCGCATAACTCTCCGCACAGAAGGTTCGCCTGCAAGCGAATGACCCTCGAACAAGGAAGAGACCAAGTTCTTCAATTCTTTCGGCAAAAAGTCTGTAGGAGAAGAATCAAACTTTTCACAATTTACCGCTTCGGCGTCATTGTCCTCTTTCAACCTTGAAAATATTCTAGGCAAATGACTTTTCATGCCCTGAGCTACTCCGCTCTTTGCCCTGGAGCCAAACAAGTATTGGACAAATTCTTCCGGCGAAAATATGATGCCTTTTTCCGCCAATCCACGAAGAGTCTTTTCCGGAGCAAACTTGCGCAAGTCGTCAATCTGCTCGTCTTTTATTTTTGGCGACTTTTTCAACCGTGCTTGTCGTTTCAAGAACAGGTCTTTTGAAGTATTCTTTCCCTGTCCAGAAGCCACAGCATCTACGTGCTTTTCCATCTCCGCCAATTTAAGTAAAAGCTGCCGCTTGTCAGAAGCCTTTTTCGAAATCAATAATTCTTCCTCCGGAGGTTGGAAACCAGTATAGAGTTGTAGATAGTCAGAAGGCAGCATCGGCTTAATCCGCTCATCTGCACTAGCCAATTTCAATGACATGCCAATGCGATCAGCGGGCCGGCCAACGTAGGACATTTCAAACCACTTCGGGCGAGGATTTCGCATCCCGCACATTTCCCCTCGCTTATTGATTTCACCTATTTGAGAAGGGATATGTTCACAACGATCTTTGTCCGTCTTTGCTTTATGGTTGCACCAAGTGCATTCATCATAAGCCTGTTTTGACGCCATCGACCAACTTGTGTAGCCTTTCTTTTCCTGCTCCTCAAGAATATCCGCGCACTTGTCATTGTCGAGCCCTACAATAAGCTCAATACGCTTCATAGGCTCGTTATAAGCCGAAGCCTTGATCACTCCATACTTGGGATCAGACGGCTTGTTTTTATGATGTCTGTGTACTGCACGTCCTGCCTGCTTAAACAGATGGTGATAATTCTTGCAATCTTCCTCGCTAAACGCATCACCATTACGGTTAAATCCAGTACCTTCATATGCACCCAACGCAATTATATGCAGGTCGGTTTGCCCAGGCGTGCGTTCAAACTGCAACAGCTCTTTGGCTGAAGCATGTTTGCAAAGCCCGGCAGTGCTTTTGACGATGGACGATACGGCTCCATCGAAATTGAAGTCGGTATTTGCCGTAAACTTAATCATAAGGATTAATCAAGCAGCAGCTTATTCAACGCATTAAACAGAAGGGCAGAAGACCCTGCTCGACCAAGCATACTTCGGAAATTCGAACGTGCCAGTGTTTCGTTAGGCGCTAGTTTATGATCGCCTAGTAACTCCTTCGATAAAAATGGAAGAGACCTGTCAAAGCCAGTAAATCCCTTAGCTTGTTGTGGCCCCAGAAGTTGGCTTAAAAAGTTTCTTCCTTCGGGGGTTGTATTAAACCTACGAAGCACGTTGGCGACAGAGCTTTCTGCTGCCGGGTCTACAAAATTAACACCTAATCCACGAGCAAGTGGGTTCTGGCTTAGCTTGCCACTTCCTGTCTCGTTCGCCAGCATCCGGTTGATGATCGTACGTGCCTCGTTCTTTATGACTGTGTTATCTGGCGCGGTTGCGGGCGGCCCGGGGGGAATTCCTGCCGGTACTTTCGTTGGGTCTTTCGTCTTGAGTAGGCTGGTTAATTCATCTGCCATGGTATCAAGTGTTTTACCTTTCCAGGCTCCACCGCTCGTCACAGGCTTTCCACCAACACGCAGGCCTCCCGAAAAGCCCGAATTAAGTTTGTTGCGCCATAGCGCGTGTGCTCCCAATCCTGCTCCTGATCCTAGGAAAGATGGAGAATTTTTCATGGAGGAAAGCCAGCGCCATAGTAGACTCTCCTTAGGTGCCTCACTTTTTGCGTACTGTGTTGCTGTACCGAGACCGACTCCACCTACACCGCCGAGCACCGAGCCTAACAGCATGTTTTTGCGCTTAGTGGCCCTGCGCTGCTCTATTTCTTCAGGAGGACCGTCCGAAGGTGAAGCCAACCCCATGGTCGCCGCGCCGATTCCTGCGCCAGTCAACCCGGATAAAATTTGCGGGCTATACTTGTCAAAAAAGCCCGGGCTGGTTGCCGACGCTCCAGGAAATGAAACTTTGTTAAACATGATTATGTCGTGTAAACGATTTCTTTAGTTAGATCTCTATCCGGAGTATTCAACGCACGAAGCGTAGTAAGAGCAGTTTCGACGTTTGTTTTCACTTGAGCCACATAAAGGTCAACAAGCCGAGTTAACGTGGAGTCGCTTGCTGAGATAGTGTCAATACGTCGGGTAAACGGAAAGCCTGTCCACAACTTGACTTTTTGCGCTGGATAAACGGTAACGTGGTCCCCAGTGATTTGTAACGTCGTGCCTCCGGTGTATCCGGAGCCGCCTGCCGTAACAGTCACAGAGGAAATAGTCCCCGTTCCAGACAACACAGCTGTGAATGTAGCGCCAGAACCTACCGTATCAACAGCAGATACAACTACCGGTTTTTGAGCACTGTAGGTGTAACTACTACCAGCCGCAGCGACAGTTACAGCTGTTATTGCACCACCGGATATTGTTGGCGAAAGCTCTGCTTTGGAAAAATACGTACCTCCTACTTCTATTTCAGGTTCTCCAAATTTATCCATTAGCGCCGTGTCGGCCGAAGACGCCTCGAAATTGAAAGTAAGAAGCAAATCCCCCTTCACATGCTTTTGAAAAACACGAAGCTGGGAGCTCATATTACTTCTCCTCCTTTATTACAGCCTTATCGCCTACGCGCTCCATCTGCTTTTGCTTAAGAAGCTTTGTATTCGCATCCATAAGTTGCGCGCCATCGAACGCGGTCATGGCCTGAGACGCGACCATTTGTCGGAGATGGCTGCGTACTATTTCCTTTTCCGTAGAAAGCTCTGGGGCCAGCCTCATGAACTGTTCATAAGCGTCAGCAACCTTTTTTGGCTCATATGTTCGCAAAATAGGGTCAGATACCATTAGGTTTTGAACTAGTAGTTTCCGATCTAAGTTACCCAGTGCACCATTGCGTCCACTTTCAGGCGAGGCTTCCTGCTTGTACTGTTCGACAAAAGAGTCAAACAACGTTTTAGGAAACGAGGTTCCAATAGCTTGTTTTTCCTTCTCTTTTTCTTCCGCCGCCACTTTCGCATTCGCACAAGCAACAACCGGGTCAACTTCCTCCTCGTCGTGTTCGGCCACCTTTTGAACTGTGGCTACCAGCAAAGGTTCACCGCAAGAAACTTCGGTGTCTTCCTCCCTGACACAATCAACCATGCGCTGCGTATAAGCTGCCGTTTTCTCATTATCAACTTCCGCCAGCAGCGTAGCCGCCTCGGCGGTCCGGGCAACCGCCTCCCTCAACTCCTCGGCGCTTTTTATGAACTGCTCGAACATTGTAACTTCACGGCAGTCATCAAAGGCAATTAACTTCGCGTCAAGCTCGCCGCGATCTTCCGAAATATTTGCGGTCTTGTATATTAGCTCTACGTATGGAAGCGCCCACTCGCCGTGCTTTGCCAGGATCTGAGTTTCAAACTCTGCAAAAGAAGTTCGTGCTGCCGCTTCCTTGCTCCAATGGTTTACTAGAGTTGCAAACCCTTGATCAACCCCACGCATTGCTCCATGAACCTGAGTCCGACAATCCTCCAAGGTTCTCTCCAAAGACTGTCTAGCGTAACCCGCCTTTTCACAAAGACCACGTTCTGACATACCGCGAGGCTCTTCTTGCAAAGTCCCGAGCTTACCGAGCATGTCTTGGAACTCTTTACCGTGCCGTGCCTTCCGGAAGTTTGGAACTTCCTCTTCCACCGCAGCTCCTTCGAACCAGGCAGATTTTTTCTGGTTCAACGTTACCGGTTTTTCATCAAACACTTCCGCACTGACCTTTTGTGCATCAACGATAGGGAAATCTTTATCTCGGGCGTCGGCGTTCTTACGGAAGTGTTCGTAAGTTAATGCCACGTTAATAACTTCGCATGCACGTTTGATAAAGTGGACATTCAAGTCCATTTCACGCGCCGTTTTCACGACGGCAGCATGAGCTGGTAACTTTTCGGCATTAATAGAATGTACAATACTATCTACTGCCTTCTTTAGGAGTGTGTTAGGGTCTTGCATGATATCCGCAGATAAAAATCCACTTGTAGTTATGTTAGGCGCTAAAGCGCGTGATTTCAATCCTTTTTCGTCAAGTCAAATACGGTTTTGTACCGCGGGGTACCATCTTGACGGCTTAGCGCAGAAATCGCACTTTGAATCAGCTTCAGATCTTCGGATTGTAGCTCTTGTACCTTTCCGGCATTCACTTCTTCACCCAGCTTCTGTACTTGCATCTCCAACAACCTCTGTTCGTGTTGTCGTACCTTGATCTCTTCACGTTGTAAATCCAACCGAACAAGGTCACCAATTACGCGGTTGTAAACCAACGCTTCTCTCGGCGAGCGTGTCGCAAATTGGATATTAAAAGTATTTGTTACTGCCGATTTGGTAAGATAATCCCGCACTTTCAACCGCTCCGAATCATCCAGAAACGAGCCGGCCACTTGTGCTTTCAGCCCCAAAGGTCCCAGCTCATAAACGCGTTTATACAGCGCAAATTCATCTGGACGGATATCTCCATTATTAACCCATTGTACAAGCGTCGCCCACTGTGGGACTGGTGTAGAAGGTAGAGCTGTAAAATCAAAAAACAGCATACGCAACGCTGTAATTACTCCAGCCGTAAAGTTCCAGTCTTTCGCAATTTCGGCGTCAGGCATCTTAGCAAAGATTAGGTGGCCGATGTAACGCTTTATCTGCTCATAGTCATCATTTAGATGTAATCGAAGAGCTGTATCTATTTCCGGATTGAATTCGATATTGCATACGTGGCTCACCAGTTTACGCAGCCACGGATCAGGTATTTGTTCCAACTTACGAACATTCCAATTCACCAAGTTGTGATATTGGGTCGTATTCCCGATTGTCAATTTCGGAAGTCCCTGCTTCTTCCAGTGCCTTGTCCAAACACTTAACAATTTGTCCGCCAGCTTTGTAGGGAGCTGACGGCGCAGTTCTATGAGTGCTGGGGGAACGATATAGTTCACACGACACTCCAAACCACGTCTAATCAAGCGGTGTAGACACCCCGCGTCGTCAACAATTCGTGAACAAAAACTGCGAAACCCGTACTTATCTGGGTTCCGCAGAGCGTCGTACCGCCACGCCGGGCGTTGAAACGGGGTTCCCAACCGCCTAGTTGGGATAGATAGCCTCATGTGGTTAACCTTGCGGACCTCCGGGACCAGGTGCACCGCCTTGTGTCTGGCTTAGAAGTTGCTGTAAAAGAGCTGGATCGAGCTGCCCACCTTCTTCCTCAACCCCAGTTTCTGGCCCCTCAACACCACCAGGAGCACCTCCCATCTCGCCTCCTCCTCCTTGCTGGGCTTCGAGAAGAGCCATTACAGCAGATTGTAGTTTTTCTTCCGGGGTATTGCCTGGTAATGCTTCTAAAAGCTGCTGGATTTGCTGCTCTTCTGGAGCCCCTTCGGGCAAGAATCCGGGACCGGGACCTGCTACTGGGTCAATTTCCTCTGGACCTCCGCCACCAGGGGGCACAGGAAGCTCATTTGCATACTTTAGCCAGGCCACCTTTTCCGTTGCTGAAAGCGGAGATGAAGCGATGGCGCCGATAAATCCGCAAACAAAAGCCTTCTTGCTCTTCTTGTTGTCTGGGAGATCTGGGAAACTGAACTCTTTTGACTTAGATGTGTAAAATGCCATAATTATCCTTAACCTTAAATACTTGGGACAGGGGTTGTTGACGGAGTGACCGCCTTATTTAGAACCGAGTTGACTGAACTTGATGGGGCTGAGTTAACGGAGTTGTTCACGCCGCCCAACCCCGTTTGATTGATATTAAACCCTGGTGTCGGCGCCGCTGGGGCGAGACTACCCAAACCGCCTGTCGAACTAGGTCCTGTCGTTGCTCCAGGGTTAGTACCTGCCACAGGGAACAACCGTGAAGGGGCCAGGCTGTCTACAATTGGAGGGTTGGGGTTTGGTGGAGTGGACGGAAATGCTCCTGTTGCCAAGGCCAGTTTCAACACTTCATAGGCTTCACCCACCGTACAACCATGTGCACGTGCCTCTTTTAAAAAACCTGAAATAAATCCGGTTGTCATTTACCCTCCTCCACTCATATCTTGTTCGTTGACGTTAATCGAGATCTCGGGAAACTTCCGTTTCAAGAAGACTACCAAATCCCCAAGGTTTCGAAAAACACTTTTAATTAGCTCAATCAACTCCGGCAACTCATCCACTCCATACATCTTCTGGAATTTATCGGTCTCCCAATAGACCATAAAGAGCATCCTCCCGAGCTTATCAAGCGTGTCGACGAAATTAGGGAGGTAACTGATAATCTTGCTTGTTGGATCTACGTATTTCGAAATAGTCGCAATAGCGCTCGTGTCAAAGATCTCTTTTTGCCCACTGGCAGCCATTTGTGAAGCAGCTTGTATGTCTTGCGCCGCGTTACCCCAACCTCCTTGGTCCACCTGCGTAGTTCCGAGTCCCATACGAGTCGGGTCTCCCTGGTAGGTGTCGTCTGTCGGCGCAACCGCGTAATATGGCATGCCGAACGTTGTCGGTTGACCGAGCTCGTTGTACGAAGGTGGCTCATCTTGCAAAGTATGTGTAAAGTCTCCAGTAACAGCCAATTTGATATAACCCTTGGTAGGCTGCGTCGTAGATACTACACTGTCTACAAGCTCACAGGCGTCAGCTTCATCAAGTCCAAAATCTAAGATCATCCCAATCTTGGCCTTTAACGGGTCGTCATACTTCTTTTTCGCAGCGGCGACGTTAGCAAAATACTCACTACCGTTGCTCCGCAACGTAAAAGTGAATACACCATTTTCACGGAGATGACTAGTCAGGTCTTGCAACGAGCCTGGGTATCCTTGCGATCTGCGTCGTTCTTCCTTTTTTGCTTTTTCGCGTTTTTTCTCCCGAGTTTCTGGGGTGTCTTTGTCATTCCATGGAACCTCCACATAGGTGGAAGTTCGCACCTCCCACAACTTAAACCCCTTAGGAACATACAAGATATTACCTCGATATTCCAACGAACCTGTTTCTCGTTTAGTAAAAACAAGGGTGATCTCGTGGCAGTCTTTCCGCTTAGGATGAAATTGATTTGCCTCCGTCCACCGCTCGGTGTAACCAGATGGGCTACACGGACGTCCATCCCAGTAAGCTGGTTCAATTCTGAGCCGACGACACTTTCGATCGTCAGCATAGTTTGTGCAAACTCGAAATGGCTCCGTGCACTTTAACTGAGCATTGATCAAGATATAACTCTTGTCAAAAGACGGCTCTGCTTCGACCGCATTCTCCATCTTACTGTGCACAGCACTAAAATCTGCGATTTGATATGCCTCACGAATGATCACCCGCGTGTCTGAAGGAAGAGTGTAACACTGAACTACCTCGTCCTCAGTGTCTAGGTCGAGGACCAGTTGTTGCTTCGTTTGAAAATCAGCGTATAGTGATAAAGGCTGCAATACCAGCCCGTTCCTTAACGTCCCAAATTTGGTTAGATATGTGTAGAACCCTGGAGCGCTGGGGTTTGTAAATTTACTCGTATAGTCCAGAATACCATAACGGCTCTTGTCCTCGTCCTTACGCCGGTCTATTACCGCGAAACCCTTGGTCATTGCTTGAGGTTTCAATTCAACTGGGGCGGTTTCGGGGGTAAAAACCTCAATAGAACTTTGTGCTGCTTGCTTCTCTACCGGCTTTAACGCTTCCGCCAACTCCGACAATGGATAAAATCTTCCTAATGCTTCTGTAAACTCGGGGTGCTCAGTCATTAATCCCCACGCAGCCGCTTTAACATTCTCGTCGCCATCGCGGATAAAATCTACAACCGAAGCATATGCGATGCGACCGGTACGTGGCGGAAAGGCTAGATCCCGCATATCGACTGCCGGGTTCTGCTTTTCTATGTCTTTACGACTTTGCTCTGATACCCCACCCAACCCCGTCACGTCATCTTTCAGAAATAATACAGCGTAATCTTCGTTTAAAGGGTAGAACTGGTTGTTGTTACGCGAATACATCACGTCCAGATCTTTGACCTTGCCGTTAATGAAGAAAGCCGGGACATAAATGATCTGTCCATTATCGGACTTGAACCCAAATACACCGACTGCCTTAGTACCATCTGGGGCCTTATTTACAACTTCGAAACCGACCATATAGGGCAGTAAGTTGTATAAGCGGCTTTGCAGCTTGTCATAAGCGAGCTGGAAGAACCCCTGCTCAAATTGTTGATCTGGTGACCCTTGTGGGGGTGCACCAGCAGCCGCTGCTTTCATAGTTTCAAGGTCCATATTTTCCTAAGCGTTAATGGCATACTAACGTGCCACACACCAAAAATCAATTGTGATTATTCTGTCACTATGCCCTGCATTGAAATCGGCTTACTTATGTTATTCAAGAAATATCTCGCCCAATTCTCTTTACTATCTAAAGATTCGTTCGAGTGCAAGTCAAAGTCCCACGTATCGTTGTAAGCGAAGGCGTTGTTACCGAGTATCTTTCTGGTGTAATGCCCCATCACCGGATTATCCTCTATGGAGGTAGAATTTATAGGAGCTGACCACTCCTTCTCTCCTTGCCTGGCGATCGAGTCCAAAATTGAACGACCCAGTGAATGGCCCTTGTTGAACCCTATGGACCCGTCAAAGTTGTCGACATAAAGGTTTTCAAACGCTGCTGAGCGGTTTGGCAAACTAAATCCTTTTCGGTATATAGGTTCCCGCGCCGAATACCCTGTTTGGTCAAACGATTCAGAACTGGAGCCCGCACCAGGGTTCAGGTAGACAGGCTTATCTTTTATCAACGAACGCAGCAGTTCCCGAGGTGGAGTATTGAGTATCGTTTTGAGTTTATCTTCTTTGTAGTTATATGGGTCAACCCAGTTTGTAATCACCTTACCAATTGGCTGACGGACAAAGCGATCAGTCACGGCCTTCGACATCTCCGGAGCAAGGACACTTGCAGCTCCTCCGGCTCCCGCACCGGCCACACCTCCGAGCAAGGCGTTTCTTAACCAGCGCTTGGGTTTTTGATCGTCGCTCAATGCCGTACCTAAAAGACCCGCACCAGCACCGAGGCCGGCACCCGCGAGAGTAGTGGCCGTGTTGTGAGAAAACACCTTATCCAATAATGGTATCGCGACTTCATGCGTAAACTTCGGATCACTGAATTTTCCTGCTACAGTGTCACTAATTCCCTTAAAAAAAGCAGGTTTATCGATCATACTCTATGTTTCTCTCCGAAACCTACGCCATACGCGAGACCTGGAACTGGCGAGGCTCCTTTGAGGTCGCTAAACGCTCCTGTGTTTACTGCGTGTAGCAGCTTTCTTTCCAAGTTCGCGGTGTATAACTGGTGCATCCAGTCTGGTTCGTGTTCAGGAATGGCATCCAATCGCTGCATCTCGGGTGTAAACAAAGGGGCATGACTACTAACTGTCACCTGTTCTACCCCGCGCTCACGCAACTTTTCGATCATCTTGCGGGTGACCTTAGTTCCAATCGTATAATGCAACACCGGTGCTTCCAAGTACTTGTTATATGCCTGATCGACCCGCACCTTCGCCGCGTCACTCCTAGGCTGATAGTCTCTTTCAACTACCTGGTAAGAAACGACTTCCCCAGGTAAATGAGTACCGAGTCCATCGTTTGAAGTAACCCTGACGTGGTCTATCATCGACTTGGAGAGTACCTCGAAGTTTCTCGGGTTAATCCCTCCCATACCAGACTCATCAAACGCACGTTTCATTGCATACGCAAAATAGCGTCGTCCCTCACCAATACCTTTTAATCGTACGATATCCGCCGGGTTAACAATACCATCTGACAACACGTCCCCAGCTTCCACGTGTTCTCCTGTTTTTACTTTTAATCCGAACCCAGTAGGTACATAGTATTCGTCGGGGCCAACATGAATGTAATGTCCGCCCTGCGGAGCCGTTCTGATCTCCTTGACAACGCCTTCGTGTTCTGCGACAGCGGCTTTATCCTTGAACGTCGCAGGAATCGTCGCCAGTTGCTTGACTAGATCAAACCCCGAAGCAAGACTTGGCCCAGTGGCAGAACCAGAGGTGTGCTTCAATGAAAGCTGCCCTTGAGCCAGCGGCTCGCCCAACGTGGAAGACGAAGTAATGCCGATGAAATCCCCGATAGAGGGTAGCCCTTTTTCGCGCTTACCGGCACAGAGCTGACAAATCGCGTTATGATGAAACTTACGCGACGATTGGCAAGCAATAGGTGAACGCACGATTACAGCCGATATGCTGCGGTTATTTAAATCGTTGAGCATCTTCGTGGTTACCTCGTTGTTCTTGTTGTAGCCGCCAACAGGGTGGGCGAGAAAGGCCCCCAGATGATCTTTACTATCTGTGGAGACCTCGATACCGTTATCTGTTCCACAATCGTGCTCTTCAACTCGCAAAGTCATCGTTGCACGGGACATTTGTTTACTAAAGTATCCTGCATCAGCAACAGCAAGCTTCTTAGCCACCTCTCCTTGTCGCGAACCGAAGGTTGCCGCAAGATACTCTGGTAGATTTAATCCCTCCGCAAAAGACTTCTTGATAGGAAAATCTACCAAGGGCCTCCCCGTATTGTCCTGCACCAACACAGGGGCAAACACCGTTTGCATGTATTGAACAGGGGATCCGCGAGAGCCGGAACGTATGATCTTGGCTAGAGTTTGATTTTTAGCGACCCCGGCTGTCACCAAAGAGCTAGTTACATCTTTGACAAAAGCCTGGTACAGATCGTTCGCTTTTCCTTCATACTCTCTTTGTGGCAACTTCTGCTGTCTCAACGCTTCTAACTTTTTATCCAACTCTGCAAACTTTGCGGCCTTATCTATGGGGGAATGTAAATCCTGTAGGCGCACGGTTGATCCCATACGGGTAGATACTTCAAAGCCAAGGCGTGCCAACTCGCTCACGATTTTATCGTAGGTATGCGGATGTTTCTCCGCCAACAAGTTAAATAGTTTGGCGTTGCCCCCTTTGTCCAACTCAGTAGAGTCAATAAAAGGATGTATGTCGGCGGGCAAATGCGCCTTTAGAAGTGCCTTACCTACGGTTGTTTCCATGACTACTGAAACCTTGCAGGGGTTAAATCCAAAACCGGGAGGCTACAAGTTACATTGAAGAACTTTGCCTTTGCTAGAAAATGGTGGCCGTCAACAATCTGGTCGTTAACTAAGAGAACGAATTTTTCTTTTACCTTCTTAAAAAACGCATCCTTTGCTTCTTCTTGCTTGGCCTTGCTCAGAGCTCCCAACTCTTTTTTGACAGTTTCCAGGGCTACCTTGTAGTTTTGCACGTCCGCTCTCTGCTCCAGTTCACGCACCATAAGCCCATATTGTATTACGATTGGGTCTTTCGGCGACTTCGGGACAAACCGCCGCACCTCAGCCTGGACGCTCTCCGGTAAATCACAGATTGGGATATCTTTGATGTAAGCAGACATTTTTACTCGCATGGCATATGCACGCTTCATCAAGGTCAGCATGCTTATTTTTATGGTTGGGCTTCCAGTTAGCTTACCAAACACTTCCGGTGTCTCTGGATTTGGTAATTGTATTTCGGGCAATGCCTGCCGCAGCAACACGTCCTCAGGTTCCTTGACTGGCGTCTTCTGTGAGGGCAGCCCGGTACTCAGCTCAGGCACCATAATCTCATCATCCTCGTTCTGTTGCACGACCTCGTCCGGCGACAGTTGTTGAAACAGACTGAGCATGTCGCTCTGCAGCCGGGGGTCGGTTGTATTTGTCGCCGACTTTAGCAAATACTCACGCAAATGCCGGTAGTTCATATTAGTAGACACCGCCTCCACCCATCATATTTGGGCCACTTCCAGCCATCGCAGCCTCTTGCTGTTGTTGCTGTTGTTTGAGTGCATCCTGCTGCTGCCTCTTTTGCTGGTCTTGGACGGCTTTTTGTTGCATCTGCTGTTGACGCATTTGTCCTTTCTGGATGTGCTCTTGGACTTTCAAGGTAGACTGCGTGGCCTTGCCTCCAGATACCAGGTCTAGTAAGTCACGAACACGCAGCGTGAGCGTAGAGTTGGCTAAATCAGTGGGAGGTCCGGAGCTCTGAATACGCTCTTGCTGACCTTGCTGTTCAGTGGCACCTTCCGCACCGCCTCCCTGAGCATCGCCCTCTCCCATTTGCTGCATCATTTGCATAAGGGCTTGCTCCTGTTGCTCTGGTGGAAGTTGCTGTATTTGCTGCGCAACTTCTGGAGGGAGTTGCGAAAGCAGGGCTTCCATTTCACCTCCTCCTTCCGCCGCCTGACCAGCCTGTGGATCTCCAGTAGCCGACTGTCCTCCCTGCTGGGTCGGTGCCGGCACAAAGGCCACCTTGTTGATAGCCGCGTCAATCTCACTTAATACTTGACCGATTTTCTTCATAGACTGGTTTCTCCCACTCGATAACTTGTAACAACCACAATTCAATCTCGCGTTTAATCTGCGTTAATTTCCCTTGTTCGGGCTTGCTGCTTAACTCATGACGACCTTCGTCGATCGCACATAAGTCTGAAAGAGCCTCGGTCAACTTCTCTTGTCGTTGCGCGGTTGTTAGCCCCTTCCATAGTTCTTTTGTAAGCATAACAGTTGAAAGTATTAGGGTCAATCCGCCTTTACCCTACCTTTACTCGGTCACTTATGTGAAGCTGTCCTCGATGGAAAGCGTCGACCACCTCTTTCTCGGACTTAAAGGAACGGGTAGGTGCATCACTGGCCTTCTCTGTCGACATCTGAAAAAGCCCCAACGCCGATTCGTTTGATGGCACAAACATTGGCTGGAATGTTTTCGGAGAAATAAGGCTCTTGCTAGGGAGCATTTTAGCAATCACTTCTTGTTTGGCCTCTTCACTAGCCGGGACATTTATATTCAGCTGGTCGCCATCATTATCCGCCGCTAAACCCTTGAATACCAATGGATTCAGCTTGATCGTTTTATCGCGTTTATTCAAATTGGGACGTAAATAAAACCCCGTCAAGTTGAATTTATGTAACGAGGGGTCACGTGAAACAATCGCGGGTCTCTCCTTCAACTCCGCATGTAGCGCTTCCAACGCCAAGGGATTCCGAGTCTCAATGTATTCTTGTGCTTTTGTAGCTGGTACACCTTTCTGTACGAGCCTTCGCTGTACAAAAGGCAGATACACTTTCCAAAGGGTGTCGATAGGTACACTCGCTTCGTCCAAATCAAGGAATGCGCTTGGTGTCAAAACCGCGCGTCCAACAAGATCCATAGGCTTGTTAACAACCTTTGCCTGAAACAGTGTGGTCTTGGCCGAACCGCCACGAATACCTAGTGTCGTCGATAATAGCCCCTTGAGTCCTTTTTCTTGGTTCTTTACAACAATAGGATCCCCTAACCCATAGACAGCCTTGACAGCGTCGTACTGCTTGGCCTTCAACCCATCAACAACGTGGGAAGGTAGGGCCGTCAGATCCTTCTTCAGCTCGTTGGAGGTCATCAGAAGGTCCTTGTAAAGGTAATTAACATCGGCAGCTAACGAAAAATCTCCCTGTGCCATGGCTGGACGGTAGATGGCAGGAATAATTGGGATCTTGGTCAGCAGCAAGTCTTCCGGCTTTATGTTGTTCTTCTGTAGCGTAGTGAGAAAAGAAACTAACTTCAACGCATCTTCTCGCTTGGTCTTCTTCCCACTCTTCAAATACTTGACATTCTCTTCCAACCTTTGAGCCACATTGATCGCCTTGAGCTTACCAACTATTTGTCCGGAACGGATTAACTCCATGTACCCGTCCTTCGTTACATTCAATAGTTTTCTAAGGAAGTCTTCCGAGATCGGGTTTGGGACAGGTTGTGATAGCTCAATATGGTTGTATCTCTCGCCTAACACGCCGACTTTCTCAGGGTCAAATAACCCTCCCTTCTCAGGAATCAACTTATCTCCCTTTACCTGGAAGGTCAGTGGCTCGTGAATAGCCCCGGCGGACAGTTTTTCCACATCCTTATTGGTCATGGGAAGGATATGAAATCGTGTGTCCTTTTTGGTTACGTTTACTCCAGCTCCTTGCAATGACGCCAAGAATTTGTCAAAAACAAACGGCACCTTCGGACTAGGGACAGGTAACCCTAATTTCAGCCTTCTCCAATACTCGTCGTTCTTTGTGGACTTGATCGTAGCAATATCCCTAAGTACAGCTGTGGCACCGTGCGAAAGAAGAGCTGCCGTACCTAAATTACCCAATCTCTTGGAGCTCTCGTCTTCAGACTTTGTAGGCTGGGCATTCCAGTCGTATCCAACGCCTGTCGATCTGTGACTTTCCTTATCTTCTGCAATATGCACCAATCGCGTGTAGTATAGTGGTCCGGTAAGAACATCGATGTTCCTGCCCGTTACAGGGTCATAAAGAGACTCCGTATCCGAAAGCCCGTGTTTCTTTAATTCTTCGATCGTTGTGTTCAAAGCCGACTCATTACGAAAATGAGGCATTTTCACAGGATGCCCGAGCTTTTCCGCTACCTTACCCATGGCAAGCGTATTTATCAATGCAGGGGCAACACGAGAAGTTACGCTCATTGAATTCAGGATGATATCAACGGGAGTACCGTCTTTATCCATAGGAGCACGAGTATTCGGTACAATACTACCACACACTCCCTTAGCTCCGAAAACACAAGAGATCTTATCACCGACTTGTAAACTGCGCCGAGTCTTTACATTTACTGTTACGTAGTCTCCAGCAAGAGAAACATCGACGACTTCCCCAGGCGACTCGTGGGTCCAGGTTAGAGAATGGTCGCTATACGCGTTTTTCAACACACTAGTGAGCTTGCCTAACGCGATATCTGTGGATTTTAACGCTTTGGGTGCGAGTGCAAGAATCAATGGATCCCCATATTGTACGATGGTGCCTTTCTTTACCACACCATTTGAGTCTATGGTAGACAGTTGGTTATTCAGGTATTTATTCGGGAAGATCGCAATGTACTTGTTTTTTGTAATCTCGATACCCAAGCGTGCTTCCATACGTACTTTGAACAACTGCTCCGCCTCTAATTTCTTCGCACCGGACTCAGTCACAACGAAGGCATCCTCAAAGTTGGCAGAGCGATAAGGCATAACTGCGGTGCGCAAGTTGGTGCCCATAGCCATTACGCCGTGCTCGTCTGTGTAATTCGACGTGGCGATTAACTGCCCCTTCTTTACCTTATCTCCAACCTTCACTTTCGGGTAGTATGACAAGAACGTCTTTTGCCCAAGATTGTGATTGTGGTAGAGGTCGTATGTCTTTGTACCGGAGCTACTTTTTATCTTAATCTCATGGTCTGTTACCTCTGTAACTTCTCCATCGACCTCGCTCTTTTGAGACAAGTAGTTCTCACCCAACTGTTTGACAAACGATTGATCTTCAGGACGAGCCACGCTTTGTACCAGCGGCGGTTGGCGGTTGACCAGGGATATCGCTTGTAGTGTCGCTTTGGACCCGATCAAAATACGCCCACCCGAAACACCACCAATCCCGGTAACCAAATTGGCAGGGTAAGAAAAGAAGTCCTTGGTTGAAGCGAACTCATAATCGTGCCCGTCCTTGGCTGAAGCCTTTTTTAGCTTGCCTTTGTCCAACACCGTTATTTCACTCATTTGGGCTATGGTACACTATAGGGTTTCGAATTGCAATTTCATCCATGCTTGAATACGATAGAGTTATCTATGGAGAAGCTGAATTGGCAAGGGCCACACGCATTTCAACAGAAACAAGCTACAATCGCCGTGGACCTCGACGGCACTTTGGCAAAGAGCAGAGCAGGCGTGTCTTTCGACCCTAACCATATTGGCGCACCAGTCAAGAAGATGATGGCCCGGGTAAAGGACTTTCTCGAACAGGGGAAGGACGTAGCGCTGTTTACTGCCCGGGCCTCTGATCCGAAAAATATACCTCCTGTCCGTCGATGGCTTGATCGGCACGGCTTGCAGGCCGTGAAGATTACCCACGAAAAAACTCCTGACCTGGAAGTGATCTACGATGACCGAGCCAAGGGCGTGCATAAAAATCGGGGGACAATTAAAAGCGGCGAAGCGCTTTCTGATCCAACCCATCGCTACACCAACGTACACGTAGGTAAAAAGCATCCGGAATCCGAAAAACAAATACATAAGTATCTACAACAAATAGAGCAAAATATGGGGGTGGATCTGAGCGGCGTTCCCATACTCGCTTCCACACGACAGCCCTTACGGAATCTCAAGAGATACTTTATACCGAACAGTTTAAGACAGATACCTAGCCGCCTGTTCCACACCGGTCAGCTTGCTGGCGTAGGAGCTGGTGTTGCTGGCGGCATGTTTTCCCCGGTAACCGCTGGAATTTATGGAACGAGCTTACTAGGAGCTGCTGCAACAAAGGGGACATTTTATCAACCTGCATTCGGCACGATAAACACAACAGAAAAAAGCTACCCGATTCTGGCGCATGAAATTGGTCACTGGGCAGATTTTGAAAAACGCCGCGGGCCTTATGCTAGAACAGGCCTCGGTCTGGGGATACTATTTAGCAAAACACAAGGCAGCCCAAAGCTTCCAAAACAATTAGTTGATGAGCTGAACGCCAGCCTATTTGCGTTACAGAGTTATGGGAAAAAAGCCGCGCCGGCACAAGACAAAGCAGCATTAAGTACAGCGCTTGCTTCCTATCTTGCCAATAACACTGTTCCACTAATTTCGAGGTCTTTCAAAGAATGGCGGGACGGGGTACCGAAATTTAATTTCAAAAATGACAAGAACTGGAAAAAGAAGCTACAGGAAGCTCTTTACCAGGACGACGAAACGGTTCAAAGAGCTGCTATGCGAACGGCGCTGGTTTCCGCACTGAAAGTAAAAAAGGAGCAGCAACTCATAAAAGAGCTATTTGGGGCTACAATAGGGCAAAAGCTGCCGTTGGTATCCTTTGATAAAGAAACGGGGGGAGTCAAATGGAACTACCCACGAACAAAGGGGCTAGTAGATGTTGCTGATGTCCTATTGACAACAGAGCTGGAGAGGCTGGCCAAACAAAAGAAGAACGGAGCCCTGGCAAAAACAGCCGAATTACCAGGGGTGCAACTGCAACCTCATCAAGCACGACTTGTCCGTAAAATAACAAAACCAGAAACCTCAGGTATACTGGCGCAACATGGCTTGGGTGCCGGTAAAACGTTAGGGAGTATCGCAGCCTGGGACGCGCTCGGACGTCCTGACACTGCGGTCATCGTGCCGGCAGCATTGCAAGAAAACTATCGTAAGGAGCTAAAAAAATGGGTTGGGTACGTGCCTGAAAACGTACATATTACCAGCCAGCAACGTGTAGCTCGACAACGCGGACTACCTGGGGATCCTCCAGCTTTCATGATTGTGGACGAGCAGCATAAGGCTCGCGATCAGTCGTCGGCTCTTCGCGCTGCGTTAGCAGGCATCAAAGCTAAAAAAAGGCTTTTGCTGACAGGTACACCGATCTACAACCACCCACATGACTTGGCGGCTACTATTAATCTCGCCGCAGGGAAGACGCTGTTGCCTTCGGATAAGGGACGATTCAACGAGCGCTACGTGAAAACTACCAAGGTAAAACCCCCGCTTCTCCAACGACTAGCAGGGGTAAAGCCCGGCGTTGAACAAACATTGAAAAATACCGGGGAGCTCAGAAGGATTCTGAAGAAATACATCGACTACCACCCCAACTCGTCAAAAGGGTTCCCTAGCTCTACCGAAGAGACTATTAACGTCCCTATGAAGGACGGGCAAACGGAGATCTATAACTCAATCATGGGGAAGGCGCCACGATGGGTAAGATGGAAGGTGAAGTCTGGTCTGCCTCCGGGAAAGGGAGAATTCGAGGCGATGCGTGCCTTTTTGACGGGTGCACGCCAGGTTTCGAATACCAACCGTGAGTTTACCAGGGGTCGGGAAGAGGCGGCTAAAGTTGACGTGGCGTTTAATTACCTACGAAAACAACTAGCGAAAGATCCGGATTACAAGGCCCTGGTATACTCCAACTATCTCAACAGCGGGCTTGTGCCGTATAAAGAACGGCTAGCGAGAGCAGGTATCCCATTCGGGGAATTTAGTGGAGAGATGGATCGGGCGGCTCGCGACGAGACTATTCGTCAATACAACGCCAATAAACTACGCGCGTTATTAATCAGTTCTGCTGGTGCAGAAGGCCTGGATCTAAAACGCACAAGGTTGATTCAACTGCTGGAGCCACACTTCAATGAAGAAAAAGAAAAGCAGATCATTGGACGCGGTATTCGATACGGTTCCCACGAAGGGCTGCCTCCTGAACAGAGACATGTGCTTGTTCAGCGTTATTTGGCACAACCAAAGGGAAACTGGCTAGATCGTCTTCTGGGGCGCGAAACCAATAAAGGCGCGGATGAATATATCCGTAATCTCGCCCTTCAAAAGTCCAAACTCAACAATCAAGTACACGAGTTACTACTAAGCTGACTCGTTCAACCTTATGCCCAACTCCCGGCGACGAATACGCAGAGTCAAGGTGGTAGAACGAAAACTGGGTCGCGAAAACGCCCTTGGGTTATGTTATAAGCAGTTGGGACTTATAGAGATAGACCCGCGCCAGGCGTCAAAAGAATACCTCGATACTCTGATCCACGAATTACTACATGCCTATTTTCCTCAAGCAGCTGAATGGAGGATTGAGGAAGTAGCCCATCGTATTACGGAAGTACTATGGAAGCATAACTTTCGAAGACTGCAAGCCTGACCCTTGCCAATCGTGGGATTTGTGGTAAGTTATCCCATGAGCAAGGCGGCAAAGCATTTACTTGATGACGTTAATGCGGTCATCGACGGGAAACGAGCGTTAAAAACTTTCATTCGGGACATGGGCTACTCCATTGGACCCAGGCAAATCTCTTTTTCCCTAAAGGAGGCAGGCACTGAAAAGGAGCAGCATTTTATCATCTACGAACTTCACGATGTGGATGACCCAAAAAGGATTGTGCCATTCTCATTTCTATATTTACCTACTGATGAAAATGGGCTGATTCTACCTCACCCGTATACCAAATATCAAGAGACCAGTAAGAACGATAAAGCAACGAGCTAAAAAGAAAACCCGGGGAAGTTCCCCGGGTTTTTACTTTCAGTCCTTCCCTCCACAAATGCTCCGCCAAGCAGCGGCAGCTAATATCGGATGAACCCCATATCTCCCCAATTGCTTTACTACCTTCTCACGTCGAAGATAGTTCCCACCATAACACGCACGATGCGGAATCCCCGCAAAGTTGTAGAGTTGTTGCCACACTATTTGTCGACGTATGTATTTGTTCGAACACCATTTCCACAGCCGGTGATTCCAGCCGAAACGCTCATAAAGATAAAGCTGGATATGATGTACAACATCACCAAACTCTTCCAACATACCCCGAAAGTTACCTGTACAAACCTCGTGCCACAGTTCAACTAACTCCTCACGGACATAAGACCAGGTGGTGGTTTCTCCGTTGGTAAAATTAACCAAGTATTCTGAGACACGCATGAGCTGTGTATAAGAACTGACTACTCGTCCCTCTCTGAGTTATCTGGAGTATCATATCCGGTTTGTCGAAAACTGTTCTCGAATGGAGTGGGATCGCCGCCGAGTAAATCGAGTAAATGAATGGCCTCCACGATCAAGGTCCGCGATTGAGCCCTGATCTTCCTGCTCTTTTCTGCATCGTGCTGAGTGGTCTTTTGTTGTCCAGGGTTCTTGCTCTCATAGAGCTCGACCTCGTCCCAACAACGGATATACCCAGCCATATCCACAAGGTTATCTCTTTTTTTTCGGTTAGACTGCCTGGATAATTTGACACAAATCATCATGACCGGGATATCCGCGGCCTCAATATCTCGGTAGGTTCCATCGGCCTGCTTTATCTGAAATCCCAGCGTTGAAAGCAACGCTGCTTGTCGTTTAAAATCATGAATCGGGTGTCCATAATCCTTGTTGCGATCACCTCCCGTAATCTCCTCAGCCTCCCTGAGAATGGTACTTTGCAACATATTCAGTTTCCAGTTGTTGTTATAACCTCTACATGAGGAGGTGTTCCATTAGCCGCCATACTTTCGGCAATTCTCTGTAATGTATGGAGGTTCTCTTCTTCCTGATCAAAAATCAGAACTTCATTCAACCTATCCATTACTGCGGAAGCCGTGATTTCGATGACTTGCTCCGCAGTTGCCGACTCGGTTGCCTTGGCTTGCTGCATGCCTTTTACCAAGCCTTCGCAAACTGCACGATAGATCACAGGAGCTGCTCTAAATTTCATATCTTCTTGGTTTCTGCCAACTTCTTGTATGCGCTGTGTGCTAACTTGTCACACATTTCATTATATTTATCGCCACTATGTCCCCGAACCCAATTCAAGGTCATTGACACGTCGAGGGTTTTAATAATATCACAAAGCGAGTCGACCACAAGCCAAAGTGGTACATTCTTTACGTTTTTCCAGTTCTTGCTTTTCCACTTATGCCGCCACTCATTGACGCCATTCACGACATATTGAGAATCGCTGTATACCTCGTACGATACTTTAGCCCCATGATGCAACGACGCTCTTCTGACAATAAACGCCAATACCTCGATGACGGCCATCAATTCCATCCTGTTGTTGGTCACGTCCTCATACGCCTCACTAAAGCTTTCTTCCCTCTGGTCCGGGTAGACGACTACAAACGCCCAAGCACCAAGCCCTGTTTTACAATTAGCGCTCCCATCCGTATAAATCTGAATTGTTTCAGACATTTTCTTCAAAACATGAATGTATATTGTCTGGGTCGTCGACGTCAATCACATCGACAACACAGCCAGACCCAAACTGGCCTTCATGCTCTTTCACAATCTCCTTAACGGTAAGATATGTAACGAACGGACGCCAACGCGTTAAGTAAGTCATGTAACTTCCGCGCAGATAACTTTCTAACCAAATCAGAACAAAATGTCGTTGTTTACTTTGGATCATTCTTTTTCCGTTTCTTCTTCAATCTTTTTTCCAGCCTGACTACTCGTGCAGTCAATTCCTCGATCTTTTTGACAAGTTCGTCATTGGACCCTGTACTTGTACTGTGCGGTCCACTGCATTCCCGTATAATGTCCTCTTCTCCGAAACCGGCAGTTTCCATGCCGCCTTCTCTGTGTTCTCCCCCGTCCTTGTCGAAGAACTCAAACTCGTACGTAGGACCACCACAATAAAGAAACTCCTTCTCGTCCGTGAGGCATTTTGCTGGTCCTGTATATCCTCGATGCAAGTTACTACCCGGATCTTCAATCCAGTACCACTTGTCTACCTTTGGTTTTATTGGCATATATTGTTAGCTAAAAAAGAGGCGCAATGCCTCTTCGTACGCGCCTGTCATGGCGCCGATGGCGGGGTAGTCCCCCGCGGATAAAACCGGACGTCCCCTTCGGACGGAGGGGGTTCCTCTCCGCCGAATCTCAGCGGCTCGTTCCACCACAGGTCGTCGGGGAGCACCGCGCATCCGCCTCTATCAGGAGCGAGGTTCTGTTCTTCATAGTACTCCATGTCGATGTTCATGCTAATGGTTGGTTGGTTGTGGTTCTTCGTCTGTTATACCCGACTACTGTCTCAAACTATACGGGGGGTGGCGTCTGAGGTGTCGCTTGACTTTCTGCCAATACTCCTCCGTTGCTTTGCGTTTCCAACCGGACGGACCGCCGTTCCAGATACGAGCGTAGTCTTCAACCGTCGCCCGCCGACCGAGCCGCTTCTCACTGCCATAAAAGGCAAGATATTTACGACACACGTCAATCGCCGTGTGTCGTACGAGCATGTCCTTATGCTTGTATGCCGTGCCGTATATGCGGTTCACGTCGGCCACAACGGTCCGGTGTATTTGCAGCGGGCCTAGTGCAAGCCCGCGGTCACCGACCGCCTGATCCTGGTCACTTGATTCAACTTGAATCAGGGCCGGAATTAGATGGTTGGGGAAGCCGCTTTGGGCTGCCGCTTGATGCGGCGACAACCCAAAGAGGAAGAGAACAAGAGCAAGGAGTGTCTTCATTGGACGCCCCTCGTGACCGAATACACCGTACGGCGCCCAAGACCAGGCGACGCGACCAACCACTCCTCCAGCTGGGCATTGGTTGCGAAGCCTTCGTAGGCCGTCACTGGGACCGGCGCCGCGGCGACGGGTACCACCACCAGCACTTCCGACTCCTCCGCGCGGCGATTCCTCGCCGCAGCCGCCACCAGTTTCGCGATCTCCATCGCGCGGGCTGGTGAGTCAGCATAGAATACAACTTGTCCGTCTTTCAACACTAGGTATGTGTTCATTTGATTGGGGTTTGTGTTTTGTTGAGATTGTGAGGTTACATTTCTTGCACCGGCCTTCGCAACTCTGCGATATGTACCAGCGCTTCGGACTTTCCGAACTGTACAAGCACGGCGGCGGCATCTCCTTTGATGACGCCCGTGCCGACCCGTCGACCGTGTTCCCGGCAAAGGGGGCAATCTACCCCCAACATCCAATGACTCCCCTTTGCCCGATCGAAGAAGTCGATGACTTTGACCTTCTGGCCGGTACGGAGCATCGAATGGCTCCGTCCGTGAAACACAACCAGCTTTCCCGCAGCTGGGTGCGCGTTATGATGATGCTTGTTCATGCTTCGCGGAGAGAGTATGGTGTTACTCAGCCGGGGTGCGTGGTGATCCTAATCTGGAATCTGAATTTCGTTTTCATGGTTTTGAGGTTGTGAGGGGTAGTTTTCAAAGGCTTCGTGGCCTACATCTATTATACCTTAATTCCACACTAATACTTAGGGGGGTAGGGGCTAAAAAAAGGAGGCAAACGCCTCCTTTTGTACTACCAGTCCACCGGGGACCACAGGTCCCCGCCGGTCTCGGAACTCCGCAGCTCGTAGATCTTGAGCCACGTGCGGACACCTTCCGCACGACAATGGTTCGCCGCTCCGATCGCGACCTTGACCGCCGACGGCGTCGACGCGGCGATGACTGACTTCTGCTTCCCCGGCACCAGGGAGTTGTAGAACCCGGCCTCGGATAGATGAGTATCCAGGAACAGATCCAAGGAGCCCTCATTCTCCCCAATCTCCGACAGCTCCACGTCCGCGGACGGGTCGTCCGTGGAACAGAGGCGCCGCACCGGGCCTCCCTCGTCGTCTACAGCTTCCGCAAACCCCGGGATATCCGGAAGGACAAGATTCCGTCGTTTTGCGTCGGTATCGTCACACACCAAAATCACGTCGATCATATCCATGGTTTTTCTTTCTTTTTTGTGGGAGGTAGGAGCGTAATTGCTCCGGTTCAAGCTGTTATACCCCAAAACAGAAGGATTGGTACCGGGGGGTACCACCCCTCCCTCTATCTAATACTATACTACAACCATATACCCCACTTTCTACTTCGTATCCCTCTCCCTATCTTTCCTTTCCTTTTCCTCTCTATTTCTACCCCGTAGTTCTATCTACCTATACTCTATCTCCTCTGCTTCCTCCCACCTTCCATTTGACATCCCCTCTTTTCATGTTATCTTAACCTACCATGGACCGTTACAATCGTGAATCCGCCCTTAACTCCCTTGTCCTGGAGGATTCCGATACCGTTGAATTGTACGAGACCATGATGCGACGATTTGATTCTCGAAAGGTTTCCGATCGTTATAAATACGGAAATTACCATACGAATGCCGAGGCTGTCGTCTTCTCCTCGTGGTCCTATCGTAAATCCTTTATTCTCTGTGGATTGCCTGGCTATGAAGGTCGTCCGTCCTTCTGCCATCAGACTCTCCTCTGCGAGGCCTGCTGCAAGAAGGCTGCTGCTCGCATGTACGTCCGCTTTCAACACGCCTTTCATCGTGCTTCTCATTGGTACGCACTGACTTATTCGTTTACCTCCAATGTACTGCTGGAGTCTGCTACGTCCTCCGACTATCTCTCTCGCTTCGCACAGGCTGACACTTTTATCAAATACTTGAAGACTAACGGCTTGATACAGGGAGCCGTCGCCGTAAAAGAAGTATCCATCAATTCTCTCTGCGGAGCTGCCGTCTTCCCCCACACCCACGCCGTGCTCAATTCCGACCGCAGCGACCTCCTGCAAGAGGACGGCTCCCTCCACCCTGCCCTGCAAGCCGAGGCCTCCCGCAATGGCCTTTCCATTCGATTGAAGCGTATCCAGGACGAGGCTCTCTTCCTCTACGAATTGAAATACCCCCTGAAGCCCGTCAACCTCAAGGCTCTCTACCAGGAGGAGCTGTCCCACCACCCTGCCGAGACTCTCAACCTGGGCATTGACATCATCCTCGGTCGTCTGACTGCCTACTCCAAGGGCAAGCCCCGCATGGTCTACTACGGCAACATGGACGCCCGCTCCAAGACCTACTTCGGCACCAAGATGAACCGCTCAAGCCGCAGGGCACCGGCTACTAAAACTAAAGAATTGAATTCTTCACCTGTCTTGCCTACAATGGCTTCTGAGTCAAGTACTACTCCTGATCCTATGTCTATTCCGTATCCGGCACCTGTCCTGCCGCCTGCTAAAAAGAAAAAGCCTTCCGTTCTCCCATGGTTGGGTGCAGGAGCTGCCGCGTTATCTGGTCTGGATCTGGCTCTCAACAAGGGTCGTGCCTCCAGTGCTCTGGTCAACGGTGTTAAAGGACTGTTTCAGGGTGCTCCACCGTCTCCTCGGCCTCGCCCAGTGACCCTCCCTCTTCCTCGTTCTCAGGCTGATGTATTCGCCGACGCTGCTGCCGACAACATCGGCTCCGAGATTACTCCAGGTGCTCGTACTGCCTGGCAGTCCTGGTTGAAGTTGCGAAAGGGTGTTGCTGCCGAGGGTGCCTTCGCCGGTGTCCCTGGTCAGCCGACGGTTGTTCCTATCAGCGAGCGCTACGACCCTCGTATGATGCAGAACCCCAAGGATGTTGCCTCTGTCATTGCACACTCTCTACAATCGAACGATGTATCGCCCTCCGCCCAATTTGCCGATCGTACCCTTGAAAGCATGCGTAATACCTCGATGCTGCTGGGTCTGGGTCCTCTAGCTGGTATGGGAATGAGTGGTGCTTCGTACGTGCTCCCTTCGTCCAAGGCCCTCGTTGATGCTTCTTCAAAAGTAAATAAGTTCTTCGGTGGTCCGACAGGACGAGGGCTTGGCGCTACCCTGGGCGCCAGTCAAGGATATCGACTGGGTTCCAATCCTTTGACCGTCGAGTACTTCATGGATAAGTTCCCTTCTCTTTCGCCAGAGCAAGCTGCCGTTCTCTCCAAGACTACGATGGGTACCGTTACCGGCCTCGGCTCGGCTGTTTCACCTGCCGCCGGCGCCGGAGTTTCTTTTATTGAAAATGCCATGGCCGACAAATGGGTTGATCAAACCCGTGATGCTATTGGCGATGTAACCGAGCTGGGTGATATGTCTGATTTAATGGCTCGTTGGTACCGTGGATCCCGCGCCGGTAATCCTGCTCATCGCGAGGCTCTGCGAAAGGCTTTGGAATATATTGACTCGAACAAGGAGTTCTCGAATCGTATATACGATCAAGTCGAACCAAAGTCCAGGTTCTGGCACCTCGATTCCTCCAAGGACGGAGCGCCCGCACTTCAGAGTTTGATTGCCAAGGCACGAAACGTTATCATGTAAGAAAGTATGAACAACAGTTATCTATCCTTTAAACAGGCTTTTATCGACCGGGTCCTCATCGACGGTTACGATGTCGACTTCATCGAGGGTTTCTTCAAGCGTGCCGAAGAGGAGTATTCCAATTGGGAGAAGCTTGCCCGGGCAGCGTATCAAGACAATACCGAGCTATATAAGCAGGCATATACCGAGTTAGCGGCTGCCTGCGACGTCATGTACAAACAGGCTGATGAAATGGGACCGGGGCAGGAAATACTCGGATTACTTCAGCAACTGGGCAGTGGTACTGCTGGGATGTTCGGTCAAGAAGGTGGCGCCGGACTGGGAGGAGCTCTCGTTGGTGGAGGTGGCGGCATGCTGCTAGGTTTGATACTCTCGCAATTGTTTAATATCCCCCTGCCTATTGCTCTGTCTCTTGGTGCCCTCGGTGGAGGAGCATTGGGATACAATGCAGCTGGCACCCCAGGAGGGCAGCAGAAGTACTTTGGAGTTCCTCAGCCTGCTGCAGACCCGTCCGTCGCGGCAGGGACGGATGTGCCAGCTGCTAAAACACAAATACCTGAAACTACTGACGTACCTGCGGCTCCCGCGAACCCTACCGCAGAACGGGCTCTTGGCTCCGCTCAACAAGCATCCAATCAAGTGGCTTCGGGTGCGCCCACGCTTCCTCCGGCACAGGCACCAGCAGCTCCGGCAGTCGTCCCTCCTGCCACACAGCCTCCGGCACCAAATGCTTTTACCTTTCCGCCAGTTCCAAATAGCGGAAGCTCGGTAAACGCTCCTCCTGTAAATATCCAGCCTCCTAAGCTACCCGGACAAAAATAACATGAGCGACCTCTACATTGATGAATTGGTCGAGGGACTCAGGGACGTACTGACAAAGCAGAGTAGCGAGTTTGTCTTTACGTCTCCTGGTAATACGTCGCTATTTCCCACTTCTTCCTCTCAGGCAAAGTGGCGCTATTCCAAGGGTCCTGGCTTTCTTCGATTCCATGATGGTCAGAAGGTGTACGCCTTTCGGCTTTCAGGAGGTATGCCTCACGACCAGGACTTTGCACTCAAACAAGAAGAGGATCTGGAACCTTCTCAATTCGCAACCGGTGCAACAGAACAGGGGTTGATGCAGGTACATCGCTCTGACCCGGGATCTATATACTTTACTTTGCAAGAGGGTCGAGCTAACCCTACTTTTACTCTACGTCATACCGGGGACGAAAATTGGCGCGGTTCTCCCAAAAAGAAGAAAGTCAAAGAAGCTGTATTTCATGACGTGGACACGGAAGCTTTGATGGAGGGTGTGAAGAAGGCCTTTGTTCAACGTGCATTATTCTCTCCGGGCGAGCTAGTTCATAATCTCGGTGGAGGTACTGATACGTTGGCGGGTGCTCTGGGTGCCGGATTGGTAGGTGCAGGTGGTGGCGCTGCTTATCACCTGGGACGTCGCAGTTTTTATAATACTGACGAAGAAAACGAAGATGAAGACGCGCAGGGCAAGGGGGTACTACTTAAACGCATGTTGCTGCCTGCCTTGGGATTAGGAGCAGTCGGTGCTTCGCAAGCTTCGTTGTTTCCAGAGATGTACAAAGGCTTATCCGCCGGCGCCGGCGAGGGATATAAGGTTTGGTAATGGCAAAGACTATTCTAAATCAGTTAAAGCAAATGCGCGACTGGAAGAAGCGCAACCCGGCGGTCGGCTTGCCTGCTGCTTCGCCTGTTAACCTGCCTGAGCTCCGGACTGCTGTCCTTCGTGACCAGTCGATTAACTCGACGCAGCGTAGAGATGTGCTATCCTGGCTCGAAGACCCGGTCACGCTACAGAATTTAAGAAATGGTTCTCTCGGAGCACTACTGACTATTTCAATTGCTAAGTTCTTAAAGCTTAAGCCCAGAACACAACTTTTACTATCGCTCGCCGGCTTTGGAATTGGTAAGATGTTAAACGACGTAAAGAGCGATCCAAGAAAGTCCAGCAGTTTTAACCAGCAGTTACGCATGTATGAAATCAACAATGAATGATACACAACCCCTTTCTCCAGAAGCACTTTCTTTAAAATGTGCCCTGGATGCTGCTTTGGCCAAAGAAGGACACTCCTTACAAGAGCTGGAACAGGCTTTGGCGCAGCAAGATACCGAAAAAACTGCCGCATTGTTAAAGTTGGCCAAAGACGGCGAAAGTTGGGTCGATGGCATCACTGATCTGGCAAAGCTCTTTGGCGGGACGGCTCTCCTAACAGGAGGCGTGGCTGGAGGCGGCCTGTACGGTGCTTATAAGGGGTTAAAACACTCCGAGAAAAAAGTCAAGGACTCCGATGCTCTCCGACAGCGTATTGACCTGGCTCGACGTGAGCTAGAAGCACAGCTGCAGCATCCCCAATACGTCTAACCCATGCCTTCAAAAACTACATACGTAGGGGCCGGTGGCTCCAATACAAGCTACGACAGCTCAACGTTTGATACCCTTTCAGATCTACGAAGCGGTGATGTTCCCGTCGAGCGAGATTTAGAGGCGGAGTTGTTCAACAAGCGCTCGCTCCGTGACATGGTCACGAACATGGAAAAAGAGCTCGGGATCTCTCCTGGGAAGAAAGCAAAAAAGGCGAGACGACACGCCGAGATTTTAGCTCCGGGACGAGAAAGCGATGGAGAGAAATTGAGTCAGATTCTGAATGACGACCTAAAATACCGGATCATTATGTGGAAAGATACTTGGACGGTACACGGTGACTATCGCGTATTTTTGGTATACGAAGAACAACTTGAAGATCAAAAGGTTAAGTAATGAATAAAACAGCTGAAGTACCTTCCGAGCTTTTAGGATATGGTGGCGTGGGCGCCGGCGTATTCGCCTTGGGCGCACTTTTACAGGAAGTAAAGCGGCAAAGGGAGTTAGAAGCGCAGCGATCAAGACAGCAACTCCCGAGCAACGCACTAGTATTGGACCTACCTAAAAAAGCGTCGGACGCCTTTATGAAAACTGCGGAGGGTTTCATAGACCACGCGCTCTCGGCGCTTATCGGTGCCCCAGCCGGGTATATGGGGGCGAAGCTCCTTTATGATAAGCATAAAGAGCAACAGGGTAATAAGGAAATCCAAGAGGCAAATATGCGCTATTTGCAAGTATTGCAGCAGTTGCAGCAAAAGTCGGCAGAAATGAATACTCCTCATGTAGACGCTTTTTGCAAGACAGCCGCGGAGGCGCTTGTCAAGGCAGCGACAAACCCACTTTTATCTCGGTTATTGATGGGTGCAGTTGGTGTGGGGGCTGGCGCAGGTTATGCAAACGACTTCGGGCTCTTCGACTCCTTCAAGGGAGGTAAGTCGGGTCCGCCAGCACATTCGCCGGGTGGGGTAGTGAATAAGGCCAAAGATGCCTGGAAACTGCTTGCGGCTCTGGCGGCGGTCGGAACATCAGGAGCCATGATTCATGCCTCCAATAAAAGAGAGAGCCGTGAAAAGCCGAAGCTGCCTTCTGCCGTAGCGGTCAATTATCAAGACGTCCCGGCAGGGCCATTGCCTGCCCCCATAGCATAATGAATGTTGATGCGTTTTATGATGGTATGGCCGAAAGCCTGGCGAAAGACGCCGGGTTGCGGGATTGGTTTAGGTCCACCATTATAAAACCATTTGCTCAGGGGATGAGTGATAAACACTATGGCGGACTCGGCAGATACAACCCCCAAACCGGCGAAGTCGAAGAGAATACGACTAATGCTTTGCGCGCCATATCTGGTGCTCCTCCCATAACCGCCAAGCCTCCGGCAGACAGCTCCTCGTGGCTACAGCGGACGCTGTATGGCCTTGGAAGTACCAAACCGGGGAAATGGTTAGGTAACCGTTTCTACAAGAATGACGAGGAAATAAGCAATGCCTTGTCCTCCTCGTCCAACGGAGTTTTTTCTACAAAAGGCAATGGCGTGGAGATAAATCGCGGAAGACTTCCGGGGCTGTTAATGAATAAAGCAACTGACTGGATGAGTCGGAATAAACCGATGGTTGCCGGCGGGCTACTTCTTGGATTAGGGGCACTCACGATGTCCGGCTTCACCGGAGGCAAGTCAAACAAGACGCCACAAGTAGCAGCTCCAGCAGGAGAGGCTGCTGCTCCTTTTACTGGGATACCGAATAAATACACTGCTGGCCGACAAGGGAGTACTTTTACTCCATACCAGGAAATTTAAGACATATGTCTCTAGACGTTAGAGGGCTGCACGACCACGACATTCCGAGCCATGCCCGTGGGTTTTTTGATCCGGACAGGACAAGGGAGTGGGTTTATGAAAACACTGTTGATGCCTTACACGAGCATTTGAACAAACTAGAAACTCCAGATTTTCGATTACAAGCCAAAGACATCCATGTTCATGACCCTGCTAAGCGATTCACACTACGTGAGCAAAAACAGGCGACCATGGACCGGCATGACCTTACCCAAGCTATCAAAGGGTCAGTCGAGCTGATAAACAAGAAAACGGGAGAAGTCGTCGATACGAAGAAGAACCTGACTTTGGTACATGTACCTTGGGTAACTGATAGAAATACTGTCATTTACAATGGATCAGAATACAACATCACCAGTCAGCAACGATTAAAACCTGGCGTATACGCGCGTATCAAAGACACCGGAGATATCGAAGCCCACGTAAACGTAAAGGCCGGCACGGGTTCTGGAGGTAAGGTTATTTTCGCTCCAGACACAACACTATTTATCTACCAAGTAGGTACTACTCGTATAAAGCTTTATGGGCTGCTGCTGGCGCTGGGGGTTTCTGACAGTGAAATGCGACAGGCCTGGGGAGACGAAATCTACCTTAAGAATAAACAGGCCTACGAAGGGAACGAAGCTGAAAAGATGTACGACAAGCTTTTCACCTATTGACAACCCGACTTTGATGGGCTACGTTAGCCCCTATGGAAGATCTTGTACTACCGGACAATACAGCACCGGTCGAACGACTAATAGCAAAGTACCGCAAGGAGCTTGAAGCGGCAACAACCGCCACATCCGGCGCGGTAGCACAGCTGCAACAGCAACTGGTTAAAATGGAGCGCAACCAAGTGGCGCTGCTTGCACAAAAAGCCCTTCTTGATACGCTGGAGAAAGATCTGGCGGTTAGTGAACCACCGGACACGAACAACGCAGGACAATAACATGGCACGCAACACTCCGACCCCAGAAACTACAGACATCGCTCGTGACGCCGAACGGATTTATAACTTAACGTTGGATCTAAAGCGGGCAAAGCAGGAGAAGAAGGCAGCGAATAGGATGCACAATGAAGAGATTAAACGAGTGCAAGCCGAAATTGACGAGATTATAAGCCGAGAACCTGTTTTACCAGACGGTGTTGAGGCTCCTGAGTGTCCGAATACCTGATAATAGTCAAAATCGAGTTGTCGTAGCCCGCCACGTAACAATGGCGGGCTATTTGTTTATGGATTTGTTTTTGGAGCCACTCTACGCTATGCTTTTATCATATGCCGGACCCAAGTTTTTTAACCAGCATCATCCGAGATACTGGACCATTTTCAGCGGAATATGTACCACTTCCTGTGGAGGAGAAACCTGTAACAGGTTGCGATATCCCTGGACCAGTCCAGAGTCTTTTAAATCTGCCTACCTTACCGACTCTTACCAACGAGCTGGACTGTAATTTAAACTTTGTTCCAATCCCGATTGTCCCGGTCCCGTTCGTTCCTCCGTTTGAAGGCCCTTGTCCCTCCGGTTTCCACTTTGAAGCGCAGTTTATACCTGCAATAGGGCAGTGCTTCACACAGCAGGCCGCTTCTGGTGGGCGACGAGCGCTTACTCTGCAGAATTTTACTGCTGAAGACGCAGGTATAACTGCGGATACCGAGCACGTGCTGCCCGACATCCGACTTACGCTTCCTGTAACCAACACAGGCACTGAGCCCTCCGGTGCATACAAGTACGCTATTGAGGCAGGAAAACTCTACCACGTATCGTTGGACAGCTACAACCCATCCACAGATGCCAATAATGGGTTAATCTATAATGCGGTCTTGTACAAGCACGGCACCAGTTTTCGTGGAGTAGCCGGACAAGGTTGGGCGGCTGTGTCTCATACGTCATTGAATGCACGGATGCTTTTGGAGCTTATTCAACACCAACGTATACTGGATTACGACCGCTCTTCTGGCGGAAATACAGTATACGTAGCAGCCGAGGGGTTCACGCTGCCAAGTAGTAGTGCGGTTTGTGGGTTTAGTTTTAACCGACTGGTAATAGGAGCCGATCAGCAGAAGGAGACCGGCGGTACCATTAACTTTATTCAAGAGCCTTGCGGCGGGAAGCTTATCGGCGAGATCAACATCAACTTTGACGATTTAAATATCCCGTGTGCGGATGGCTTCCAGTTTGATGCGGGGTACAGCCCAAAAATATCGGAAACAGTGGTAGTGACTGACGGGTCAAAGGTCTCTTCCTCGACGGTCGACTTGTTATCGTTGGTTCCTACCGGAGTAAGCCCTCAAACAGGGTTGACATACCCACTGCCAAAAATACGGATTAATACAACCGGCAGCACCTGGGTCACGGCACAAGTTACCGGAATAAACAACGACATCAACGGCGTATGGTTGACAACAACGGGAGGATTTCCTAACGGTACATATGCCAATTGGTACATTCAGCGAATCAACGTCGAAACAGGGTCCCCAACCGGCGGGCAGTTCGAGTTTATCAAACAAGGAGACTGTGGAGGCAAGTTGGTTGGGTTGATACAAATCGACGTCCCCTCACTGACCACACCATGTGCCACGGCGCTTCAAGATAACACACTGATTACACCGTCGACTAACTTTGGAGTCGGAGACGATCTGTTGCAGGCTTCGGACTGGAGAGCATTGAAATCAGTAGACAGGTTACGCAGCCGTGCGGAACCAAATTCCACTGGATGGACCGTCGACCCTCCCACAACCAGAACCGTCACGCTAGCAAGCCATGGAGACGCATGTAACTATAAGCTTGGGTTTAATGGCGGAGCACAAATCAACTTGCCGAATATTCAAATACAGCTTAGGATCGGCGACACAGGACAATGGCAGCGGTTTAAACGAACATATACGGACGGGGTCACGGACACTATCACGTTCGAAGGAACAATAGACCGAGGACAACTTGGAGGCGGTACCGGAGAAGAGTCAGCAAGCTGCCTGAGCTGCTGCCGCTGGTCCTAAAGCGCTATGCTTCAATTCAAATACGTTACTCCCGTAAAGTCGGGAGACACTATCACGGCGACAAGCCATAACGATCTGGCTACTGCGTTTAATCAACGCATATTGTCGGGAGCAGGCGACGCCGCATGGCGTATCATGTGGAATGCTCACAGCCTTGTGCGTCAGGTGCGTAACCCGGCGGGAGATATGCTGTTGCCGGGAACCCAGCAATGGCCAGCTTCTGATGAGTGGTGGAAAATGTACGCATTGGTTGACAACAACAACCGATGTGGGGAGCACAACGACGCTTGGTACTGGCCTCTGACACCTCCTGGGGAGCAAGAAGGGGCTAACGTAGCGAACCCGTTAATGGCGTTTATTTTTGGCCGGGACTATATAAACGTTCGTACACGAGACTTCGAGCCAGAGGCAAATCGCCTGACGAACGGGCCATCTGACGAAGACGGGAGTTTTATTCCTATTGATGTTACCCAGCTAACTGGAAATCCGGACCTAGACGCCTCGATCACCTGGACTCAAGCCAAGACACAGCGAGGTATCATAGAGCGGTCGGTACCATTTCGTGCAAGCGCGCCGGCGTATGAGGCAGCACATAGTGCCTACTCTTGGAGATACCCCTCAACCGCACCGTATCTTAAGACATACCCTGCGTTTGCTCCTGTACCAAGTGTCATCGGTAAGTGCCCTTCTTATTTTGGATCCTACCCGGATGCTTGGCAGGTCAAATTTACCCCATTGGTTCCAAATTATCCACCTCTCGCGTTTTCGACCTGTCCAGGCGTCAGCGGACATGTGCAGTATGTGGCCCGAATGACCGATAGATACATTCTGTACTTTCAGGACGCTCCGCCAATGATGTTGCCTTATACCGTGTATTTGGAAGGACCATACGATGGTGGCGGGGCACTAACAAGGCAGCATTCAGAGTTGCTAACCCAAGCGATCAATAAGTTCGTAATTGAGCTGCGCGGCAATTACAGCGAAAGGCTCGACAAGGACTGCTTTGATATTGAAGGCGAGACGTTTGATTTCCAGCGATTCTTCAGTCATCAATATGCGCTGGCCCCTGCGTCTTGTGGTTATGTGGACAACACTGGGCAATTGGCTTCTTACGGATACCCCACATACACCTTGTCTTTTTCGGGTGTTGGATCCGAGCAAGCCATACCAGCAAATACCCTAATACCCCTGACAAACGGGCATCCGGGGGACACCGACGATAAGCATAGTGTTCCGTTACCTTTCGTTTTTAGCGCGTACATGGTGGAAGTCCACAACACCCTATCCAATGTGGAACTGGAGTTTCTGGATGCTGCCGATAATCCCATACATGTTGGTTCTAACCGATTGGGGGAATGCCCGCTTCCTGGAACTGACCGCCTATCGGTCGATGTTCCCTCAGCAGTTAACGGGATAAAAACAATCGTCGGGTTTTTAGCTACTGCTATAAATCCAGGAAGTGTGCGTTGCCGCATCAAGAATAACACAGGGTTTACTAGCGGTGGATCGATCACAGTAGAACTTCTTGAGCAAGTTTCCTACCTTCCAGATATTCAAGACGCATACGCTGTATTGCGTTGTGGTACAACTAATGGATCGGACGAAGGACCTGATACGCACGGAGGTGTCATCTCCAAAGCCAAGTTACGGGATCTTTCGACTACATATTTTCGATACGGGTGCATCACCAATCCGGAAGGGCAATTAAATATCAGGATGCATGAGTCTGCCGCCAATTTCAATTCCATTTACGAGTCAGCACGGCAGCTGATCACGGAAAATTTGCGCATGGTCCCCAGGACCAGAATTAATCGGTACCGCACACAAGATGGAAATAGCGAGTTGTATTTCCAACGTTATGCCTTAGGTAATGGGCCCGACAACCCTCAAATCCAGGTAATTGAAGAAGAGGTAAAACCTGTGGTCGGGACCCGGGTGATCGAACCACTGATTGAGACTGAATTAAAACCTTATCTGGAATACGTTGTACGACGTGACGGTAACGACAATATAAAACCAACCGTACACAGTGACGATAGCGGGGCACTTGCCAATAAGATGTTCGTCATTCCAAAGCTTCCATTTACTGCCTACGATCATGGGGTGGCCGAGACGGTGACGACGTATTGTGATGATTTTGTCATGTACGGAAATGTCAAATATGTTCCTCCTGGGTACAACCTGGCACAAGTAATCGGAGTACAGCAGACTATTAGCTATCCAGACGACCGCGACAATAACTACGACCACGTCATTGTTGGCATGCCTATCCCAACCTATGACATTTCCGATCAAGTCCCGGCAGGCTACATAAAGCTGACGGCTGACCAGGATGTAAAAATCGTAGTACGCCCTGCGTTTACTCGGCTACGATCGTATGTCGACGCTTTTGGCCAACCTAGAACGGAAACCGTAAAAGCTGCACGAATTGATTGGGTGTCATTAACGCGTTATGGCAAAGCCGGAGATGCGCCAGATGGGCGCACAACAGCATGGAAAAACATGGTGCTACACCCAACACCACAGTTGGGAGGAGACGCGACCCTTGAACCGGCAGGGTTTCACTACCAAAACGGATTTCGATATGCAATTCAACGGCGACTTTGGTCCTCGATCAATAGTGCCTGGCTAGATTGGGAAACTGTAGCCGGCGGGCAGGCCGGCGACATTAACACCCCAAACACTTATGGCTTTGATGCCACCGCAGGCACAGCGTTAGGAAATGGAACCTACTTCGCCGAAGATCCGCTTGGCTTTGAAAAAACGATAGGTGTAGATATTGAGTATAGAGTAGTTGCCAAACCAGTGCTGGATGCAAACCATTCAAACATGGTGGTACACCAGCGTGCGCACTTTACTCCTGTCCAGATGACTTGGCAGGGTAGCCCTGGAAAGCAATATCGAGTCTATCGACATCAGCAGAAAAGTGGGCAAGCAGCCGAGTATGTAGAGGTTTCTGACTTACTGCCTGCCGACCGTGGTACCTATTATTTCGTTGATACGCCAACGACAATATGTCCGGTAAGAATCACTACTTCACGAATCCTGGAAAAAGACGCGTATGAGTTGCACGATCAACTTCTTGGGTACCAAGTATTTACGGTAACAGACGAAGCGCAGACGCTTCTCCACTCCTGGACACTGTCACAACTGCAGGGGCTTTCCCCGGCTACGTTTATCGTGCGCCCAGACAATATCATACCTACTGACTTTGGGGATCTGTTCGGGGGTTATGAAACTGTAGGAGAACCGCCGTACATGTTAGACAACGCAGGAGATCCTGCCTTTGTAACGGATGGGGTAGAACGGGCGCCTCGCTGTGGTCCACTGGCCAGCCTTCGATACAAAGTTTATGGAGCAAACGTTTCCGAGGGTATTAGCGGAATAAGTTTTAAAGCACCGTACTACGACAGTGAAACCGAGCCGTACGGCACCCAGCATTTGCAGACCTTTGAAGTGTACACCGGGCAGACGTTCTGTTGGGTCAAGGATACCCATCCAGCACCAGTGGACTATTGTCAAGGGCAACCATTTTCTTGCGTAAATCCGTGGCAGCCCTCGCCTTGGAACTTCTTTGATGTACAGCAGATCTGGAAAGCTACAGGGCAAACAAGTCCAGGCGCTGCACAGTATGCCTCGCAACGCGCAAGAATTTTTCAGTATGGACGTTATGTCGAAGGATGTAACTTACAAGTGATAGAGAACGTCGCAGGCTGCGAACCAGGCAATTATCTAGGTGTCTTTGCGTATAACCCGGCAGAATACACCTTGTCCGAATTGCGAGGATTCGTCCGCGAAAATGAAGCATGGACAGAGCCTAGCACTGATGTGCATTCCTTTGTTTTATCGGCGTACAATACGTTGCAAGAATACGAGGCGAACTATCAGACTGGATATGGAGATATTCTGATCCCTTCTCAATGGACACCGTGGAGCGATTCCAACCCATCTAGCTTATCTGCTGAAAACTGCCCTTGGTACGTCCTTCGTACCGGGTACGAAAGGCTGCATTTACAAACGCTTACGGCGCCAGGGCCAGGTACTTATAGCGTGCGAGGCTACGGCTTTGTCACATACAAAGGGGTTAAATACTATGCTGGCGAAAATGTCAGCATAACGGCTGACACTCTAGTATTTTCCATTTCCGATCACACAACAAAGCTGGTTACGGTAACGACAGTCAGTTGCGACACCTTGTTATTCGATTTCTTTCAGGGTATCGCTCCAGGGCAGGACTTAGGCGAAGCACAGCTAGAAGTTGGGGTTACCTATCGAGTACATAAAGGCAAAGGTATTACCTTTACTCGACGAACAAGCGGTGTGGAAACGACGGTAAGTGTATCACCCGGAAACACTTTTACTTGGGGAGCCGACGACGCGGGGGTAATCAAGTTGCCGGCAAACGTCGCATCTCAAATTCGTGCCGTCGAAGGAATACGACATACTAACGAAGTGCCCAGAAGAGGGCAATCGAACGAATGGTGTATGTTCATGTCGTTAAACCATTATCACCCGTCGATCAGCTCGATATGGAAGACAGACGCCTATGGAGACCTTATGCCATTTTTGCATAATCGGTGTCACACCTACTCCGCAGAAATACGAGGACCAAAACATGCGGCGCTCTCCCGACACTTTGCTTACAGCCAATTTCCGCCACTAGTCTCGGAAGCTCCACCAGGTTACACCTATTTGGAAGACATCAACTTTCCTTATTGGCCAGACCGACAGATGGCGCGGGACTACTTCCGCAGTTGTCAAGTATACCGCCCTCCTTACGAGATTCTATCGGCCCAAATTGTGTACACTGCGGTTTCTGGGGCAGATGAAGACGGTAATACTAAATATGATGACAGTGTGGTCAAATTGACCATCAAAGGAAGGCTGCAAGCTACAGGGTCTGCTCCAGGAACTGTTGATAGTGCCTACGATACGGCCGCAGACAAGCAAGCAGCTCTCCGAGCCGAACCGTATCGTACCGATGAAAACGCCTTAAGGGAGTATCTACAGCATGCCCAAGGAGGGTATCATTGTCAAAAGGGCATGATCGGGGACAGTGCTACGAGTTTCGATATCTTCAGCCTGCCTGATGACCCGATGGGGGCTTGTCACCCTCGCTTCTATTTCGTCAAACTGATCCCTCACGTATACCACAGCAACGATGTAGCTGTTGACCAAAAGACGGACACACTAATCCGTGTTGATCCGTACGTGCAGATGGATCTTTACCTCCGGGCTATGTGCGGAGGCTGGATGGACATTGAATCGTTACGCTCGGCAAGCTGTGACCAAGGGATGTCGACCAGTCCAGTCGCAGACTATACTTACGAAAATCTCTGTTACCAAGCATGTCGCAGCTACGGTGCTTATTTGGATGTGACACCAGAAGTCTGGTTAGGAAAGAACTTTTTACCACTACAGAGTATCGTACAATACGACTTTTCCTTTCCAGAAATCACGGATCCTCTAGTCATGGAGTACAGATCCTGGCAATTAGACAAGTGTGAGTGGGGTCCGTGGCTACCGTATCAGGGGTCGATAAACCCTGCTGCGGAAGCGCCAGTCATTGGCGGCACCGGGTACAATACCACCCCAACAATCTCTCTGGAGCCAGGGCTTCCATCCTTTATCAAATACAAGGAGCTCACCACACCTGTAACACTTAGCCCGAATACTACTTATTATCTATTTAGCTCCGAAACATCCGGCGGAGATCAATGGTGCGACAAGTACTATACAGCCGGCAGTACTGACGCCTTGGTTTACCCCAGCGGAATCAAGGACGTTTTTGGAGCCCGGCGTTCCGGGTCGAGTACAACCACGTATCCAACCGAAAATGCGATATTAGGTCCAGTAAGCTTTCGTTCGCGCTGTGTAGGCTGTACCCACGGGAACGCCATAACTCCGGTGGGAGAACTGGGTGATAAGCTGAGCAACTACACAGGTAAAGTCGGAATGAAGTTCACGACTGGCGACTCTCCTATCACGGTGTACGAGCTAGGAAGGATTCTGCTCCCCAGCAACTCGCAAAGCCACGTACTAGAACTGATGGACTCGTTGTACAACGTAGTCGCTTCAGTTACTTTATCCGCGGTTTCAGCTCTGGAGGATCCGTCGGATATCTCGACATACACAGCACCACAGTTAAGAACCGTCGTTACGAACGGTGTTATTACTTCGATTGAAATAGAAAAGAGTGGTGCTGGTCTCGATCCCAGTAAGCTCAGCCAAATGAGGTTGTATATCAACAGCTCCAGTGGAACCGGGGCCGAAGCACACGTATCAGAAGTTTACCCGTACGATTATGTTTTTGGTCCAGGTGACCCTGAGTTTGCATACCACGGAGGAATCAAAGCGATCGTTATTGACGACGGGGGTAGCGGCTATGCGTCCCCTGTTATCGTAACTTTAACCAACGAAAGCTTCGCCAATCCGGAAGAAGGAAAGCACAGTCCAGCCCAAGCCGTAGCTTCAGTTGGAAAATTTGAACTCAAGAGGTTGATTGTTACCGCCCCGGGAGCAGGTTACGAAGAGGGAAGTACCAGGGTGATTATCTCTGGGGGTAATGGAAATGGTGCGCAAGCTACGGCAGTTATAACAACCGGAAGCGTGACCGACTTGGTACTCTCATCCAGAGGAACAGGTTATACTTCACCACCAACCGTGCAAATACTCGGATTAGGAACCGGAGCAACCGCAATTGCCGAATTGGGGCTAATTCCAGGCGAGGCGGGTTCGGTGGTCGCAATCACAGTAACTCCAGATACAGTTGATAACTATGGATACGCGACCGCTCCCGACGTACAAATTACCGGAGGAGACGCAGGAGACTCAAGTGCTTCTGGTGCTTATGCGCAAGCCAGAATGCGTATTTTGGACCTGAATACAAACGACGGAATGCAGGTTGTTGGTTTCGATGTTTTACCTGCGCCATTTGACGGGCTTACTTCCGTGTCTATCCCATATAACGGGCCAACAATCACGAAAACAGAATTCAGATTCTCCTTGTTGGCGGATTGGCCAAATGGGGTAAAAAACCCAGAAGCCGAGTCGGTAGAAGGGGTTACGGTATTGCCAAGCGCACACCTATTTTTCCATTTCTTACCTGATCTTCCAAGCGCTCCGCATAAGTATGAGATCAAGAGAGCAGACTTTACCTACGGCACTGGTTGCAATCGAACCCCCATCAATTGGACGACGCTGACCGGAGGTTCGGGTGTTTCAGGTCCATTATGCGACAATAACAGTAACCATTTTATCTACGACGACTGTACAACAGATTGCGCCTGCTTATGGCCAGACCCAACGGACGCGCATCTAGCTCCATTAAGCGCCCCGCTGGATTCCAATGATATCGTAGGTTCGACATACCGCATCAAAGATTTAACCGAGACAGGCGGCACCGGAACCATCACAAGCGTTGGGTTGGATACTGGAGGACAGGATTACTCCAGCGGTACAACCGCCACGATTGCTGGCGGAGGTGGAGTGGGTGCAACGGTCTCCTTGACAATCTCTTCAGGGGTAATCACAGGCATCACACTTACGAACGCTGGTAGTGGGTATACACAGAACCCACAGATCGTTTTCTATGATCCGGCAGGCACTGGTAGTGGGGCCTCAGCCACAGCAATTGCTGACTCAAAGCTGGTAAGTTATTACCTCTCTTGGCCAATGCAACCTCTGGTAGTGTATAATATTGAGCGTAGGCTCTTTTACCGGTTTGACTCCGACGCCTCGTGGCACACGTTAGCGTCAGGAGTGCGGTCCCCGTATATTGATAACGCGGCGTGGGCAGAAAGTTTCTCTAGAAATATTGTTCCTGTGGTTGAAAGGTCCTTTGAGGCTTCCATGCCTGAACAAGTCATTCCAGCAACAGCAAATTCTTCCGAAACGCCACGCAGCTTTAATATCACAACCAGCGCATCCAATAAAAACGTGTATGTCACTTGTACCGTGGTGGTTACAATACCCCTCGACCCTGGACCTGGAACAACGACTATTGATTACGTACTGGATCAACAAGTGGTATATCCCACTGGAAACGCGACAACCTTTACCTATACCGACGATCGCGTATTCCCTCAATGGGACGGGAACATAGTCTCGTTTAAATACCAAGTAAAAGAGCAGACGGAGGTGTCCGTCACCTGGCCCACAGTACGCAATCACCGGGCACTGGTAAGCAACATCCAGGAGTCGAAATTAACGTACGAACTACACCGTACTTACGAAAGCGAAGGAGCGCAGGTAGATGAGCTAATCGCCATTTCTAAAGCGACATCGGCAACAGCACCGGATTTTGTATTGGATGGTGACGATAGTGCGATTACTGTCGTTTGGGAAGGTTGGGGCGACGACGACCACTTACGCTTGGACGACGCCAGGGCAAACATCAGCATGCCGCCTCGTCCGGCTACTGTGAATAGTGAGAGATACTATGTCGTAGTGCACTGGAAAGACTGGCCCGAGGTGAAGTGTATCACCGATGCCCAGCAAAACCGAGAGCAGTGCACGGACCCACTACCAAATGTTCCATGCGTGAACACCAACCGTCAATATCGTGTTGAAGCAGTAGTTGACGCTAGAAACCGCTGGTTCACAGCGATGCCTATGGGAGTAAATATTGAACGCCCACAAGGATTTTCACCTGTTCCAAATACCTGTACCTACGCCGAAATGTTTAACAACTTCGCGCATGCGATCAACAGGTTGCAATATGCGCGGCTAGAGTTGCCATTTTCCAAACGAATGCGCACGGTGACACACAGTTCGCTACCATCCAACTTTTTAGACACTCCCGGTCTCTCGGACTGCCGGGCACTGAGTTGCGGCTCATCCGGGACAGTGCGAAACGTTTGTCCCTCCGGAGCCAAGCAAGTTACCTATTCTGAATGGAGTGAAATTCCGATTAGTGGATCGGTTGGTGCAGGAGCCTCATTAAACGGAAGCGGCTATAGCCTGGACGGTTGTCTAACAATGATTCCGAGCACATACCGATTTATAACCGAATTCGGTGTTGATCCGGATCAAGAAGCCTTGGCCGCGATACCTCGTACGTTATTAGGCAACTTTGACCTACACGGACTGGCATTGATAGGTCGTCGAAAAGACTCCTTCGGTAATTGTCGTATACGAGGCGGCCTCACTTACAGTTGTGCAGCCGAAAAGTGTTGTTCATACCCGCTGTACGACTCGTCTAGGTGCACCTGCCGTGATTCGGATAACGAGCCGGAATATACAGCCTCCGCGTGTGACTGTGGCTGCGCGCTCAGGGAGGACGGGGGCTATGCGCGAACCGAATGCCGAACGTTGTACGAAAGCCAAGGACAATGCGCGCTCTTTACCAACGGCGCTATCTCACCGCCAACGCTGCCTTGTGGCGACATTTCTTGGATAGGTACAACGGGCGGAAATGCAACTTGTATTGGTGGCGGGTCGTGGGCCAGCTCTACGATTGAAGGAATTCGAAGCTTGGTTTATATGCACTTCCCGTTATACTAATTGTCATGCTGTTTTTTCCCGTACCACACACAGCTCCGTTACGCCCTCCACCGTCTACCACCATAGTACGCGGCAACGCTCAAAATGCCGTTCAACTACAGCCAGAGGCAATAACACCAAAACCTAGCCTCCCTGTGCTACCGAAGGAGCTGGAACGACTGGTCCAACAGACTAGCGTGCCTCCTACAGTCGCCGAGGCCGAGGAGCTTTCTCTACCCTCCATGACCCAGATGGCCAAGAACGTGTTAGGCAGCCTCAAGAAGGTTGCGGCGGGAATAGGGCAAGGGATCAAATTACCAAAAGAAGAAGCAGAGGCGAGGTTAACAATTTGCCGAACGTGCCCATTTTTTAGACACGTGGATGAACGGTGCTCAAAATGTGGGTGCTATATGGCAGTAAAAACCTACTTGCGAGCTGAACACTGCCCAGTAGGTAAATGGTGATTATACTTCTGGGACTTTAACCCGGCTGTTAAGCAAAGTCTCATGATCCACCCATTCCAGCTTCCCCGTTTTTCCGTTCTTAACCAACTTGTACAGCTTGTTGTCACGCCCCTTTAGCGTGTTTCCTGCGATATACTGAGTAACACCGACCTTATCTGATTCCGCGATATGTAGTGGGTCAAAAAAACCAAAAGAGGAGGTATTGATTTGCCGTGACTCTTTGGGGATCGACTCACTGCCTGCGATACCGCCTTCACCCATTTTAGTCACACGGTGTGCATTGTCAAAATGCTCCATTGGGTTAATCCCTTCAACATTATTGCTGAGGCTGTTCCCTATGACGACAGACTTGACTTGTGGAGTGAAGAACGAGGAGGTGAGCCAGGATAGGTTCTTTCTTTGCTGTATCTTTTGGGCAGCTTTTTTCCGTAACCCGCCTGCATCTTTTTCAATGTGGTCTTTGATGAAATCTTCGATACCTAAGAAACTAGAGTATCGAAGGTTGTCACGGTCATCCGGATCGACTTCCTTTTTATTGATCTTGATCAACTTTGAAGAGGCTAGCAATAATGTCCTGGCAGAAACACTGCTCAGGGATTCCCCCAAAGTTTGGCTGGTGACGACAGGATCCACATAAGTCCTCGCCAACCACTTTTTGAGCGCCTCGATTTTTTCTTGTTTCGATAAGATCATATGCGTATATTACTGAAGAAGCCGAGGTTGCACAAGTTCATATGACCTTATACCTATCCTTAAACGAAGATGCAGAACAGTTAGACTTGATAGTCGACGATCATTTGATACTTCGTGCAGAAAAAATGAGTCCTACTCATATAATCTACCGAAATTTCGACGCGGTTGTAGACGATCGCTTGCATGATGCGCTGCGTGAGGTTGCGCAAGCGCTGCTGGGGTTGACAAACGAGTGACATGTGGTACCTTACCGCATGTCTGTTAATATAAAATCCCGCACGCCATGGCCAGAGTTCGCCATGCAACTAGCCCGCACGGCGGCGACGGAACGATGTCAAGATCCTTACGTACAGGTAGGAGCTTGTTGCCTTCGCCACGATCACTCGGTAGCTTCTATTGGCTATAATGGCCCCCCTCCTGGCATTGAACTTGACTGGGCTGACCGAGATAAACGACGGAAGAGAGTGCTACACGCAGAAGTGAATTGTCTGCGTTATGTCAAACCTGGAGAGGGGAAATTACTTGCCGTTACTGTTATCCCCTGCTTACCATGCCTATCTTTAATCGCTAGCTGGGGGATCAAAGAAGTATTTTATTTAAATGAGTGGACGGGCTCCGACCCAGAGATTCAGGACGTCGCCAAAGAGTTCGGGATTAACCTCCAAAAATTACAACTATGATCACAAAACGCTCGTTACCGACATTTGAAGCCAAGATTTACGTGGGATTCCGGCATGGCTATCTACCGTATTCTCAGGTTGTAGCCGAGACTAAAGACCCCATAACGCTGGTTCGTGAGGTCTGTGAAGAAATGGTTAAAACCGGTTGGTGTCTGTCCATTCAACCCATCGAGTATATTTATACCAAAACAAAAGCGACAGCTTCTTCTCCTGCTGTCGGCGGGGAGCCTGGTGTCGTTGTGGGTGTCATTAACTACCCCAAATACCCGTCCTCGGTTCATGAACTACGACACAGGATTATTGAGCTCGCGTCCAAGCTCATGGAGCGATTAAAACAGACAGGAGTCTCAGTCGTATTTACCGATGAAACACTGTTCATCGAGCCTGTTGTGTCAACGGAAAAACTTCAATAAAAACGCGGTTGATCCATTGCGAGAGCCGTGTAGGTGGTGTATCGTAGTAGGGTTATATGAAAGTGAAATTTAAGAAGCTGAACGCTAACGCTAAACAACCGACGCAAGCCACACCAGGGAGTGCCGCTTACGACGTTTATTCTACGGACGAATTGCTGCTTGCCCCGGAGGGGCGATACGCCCTCAGGACTGGAGTAGCTCTGGAAATTCCGTCAGGTTTCGTTGCCCTCTGCTGCCCACGAAGCGGGTTGGCTATAAAGCAAGGTATGACTGTGATAAACGCGCCGGGTGTAATCGACGCAGACTATCGTGGCGAAGTAAACGTTTTGGCAGTTAATCACGATCTAACCCACCCGGTGCAAATCAATAAGGGTGATAAGATCGCCCAGTTGCTCTTTGTACGAGCAGAAGAAATTCAATTTGAAGAAGTCGAAGAGCTTTCTTCGACTCAGCGTGGCGAAGGTGGGTTTGGGTCAACGGGCCGATAATATGAGTAACGTAAATTTCTTGGACGAGATTTCTCGTTTCATTTTTACAACCAAGTACGCTCGATACAACAGTGCGATCGAGCGGCGGGAGACATGGGAAGAGTGCGTTGATCGCGTTGCTACTATGCACGTTGCCAAGTTTCGTAAGAAACTGGCCAAAGACGAACTAGATCAAATTCGTGGGGCCTTCGACTTAGTAAAGAGCAAGGCAGTGGTTCCATCAATGCGCTCCATGCAATTCGGCGGTAAGGCGATCATGGCACACGGTTCACGGGTTTACAATTGCGCGGTCAGGCATGTTGACAGTATCCGTGCGTTTGCCGAAGTTTTTTATTTACTACTCTGTGGCTGCGGCGTCGGTATCGGTGTGACCCCACACTTCATTGACAGGCTCCCTTCACTGGTCGACTCGGATGACAAAACCGGGACTGTCTTGACGTACGTAGTCGAAGACTGCATTGAGGGTTGGGCTGACTCCATCGAGGCACTCCTTAATTGTTATTTCAAGAATACGGCATACACGGGGCGTAAGATCGTATTTGATTACTCACGAATCCGACCTGAGGGTGCACCACTTAAAACGTCCGGAGGGAAGGCACCAGGATATAAGGGGCTCAAAGCCTGTCACAAAAAAATCAAGACCTTATTAGACCACATCATTGAAGATCTTGATCAAGTTCGGTTAAAGCCTATCAATGCCTACGATATCCTGATGCATGTTTCCGACGCCGTTCTATCAGGAGGGATCAGACGGTCTGCCACGTCTGTGATCTTTAGTATTGATGACGAGGAAATGATGAACGCCAAGACCTATTTCAAGGTCAGTAAACACACCAAGTTCTCATACGATGATGAAACCCTGCGGCACTCTGGTAAGGTTACGGTCAATAAAAAGGTTTATGAGGTTGAACTGACACAGTGGGAATACGACCTTTTACTGCGCGACGGGACCGTCGGTTGGGTTCATGTCGAACCCCAGCGGGCACGGAGCAACAATAGCGTGTTGCTGCTTCGGGATCAGGTAACCAAGGAACAGTTCGAGAAGATAATCAACCTGACAAAACAGTTCGGTGAGCCCGGCTTTGTATTTGCCAATCATCCGTGGCAGATGTTCAACCCGTGTTTCGAAATTGGATTTATCCCAGTAACGGAAGACGGCGTATGCGGTGTACAATTTTGCAACCTAAGCAGCATAAATGGTGCGCAAATTACCAGTCAAGAGGACTTCCTAAAGGCCGTCGAGGCTGCGACGATCATCGGAACACTACAGGCCTCTTATACTGAAGAACTTAAGTATCTGGGGCAAACTGCGAAAAAGCTAACGGAGCAAGAAGCACTTTTAGGTGTATCTATCACCGGCGTTATGGATAGCCCCACTGTATTATTGAACCCGGAAAATCAAAGTGCTGCTGCTCGTTACGCGGTAGAGGTCAATAAAGCATGGGCGGCTAAACTAGGAATCAACCCAGCTGCAAGGGTTACCTGTGTCAAGCCGGAAGGGACAAGCAGTCTAGTGCTTCGTAGTGCCTCTGGTATTCATCCGCATCATGCCCGCCGTTATTTTCGACGAGTGCAGTGTAATAAAATGGATCCGGTGTACAAGCACTTCAAGTCGATAAACCCACACATGTGCGAGCCTAGTGTTTGGTCCGCCAATAAAACGGACGACGTAATAACCTACCCGCTGACGGTATCCGATCAAGCTATGGTCAAGGCCGATCTCGATGCACTAAAGCATCTCGATATAGTAAAAACTACACAACAAAATTGGGTACTAGGAGGTGTTAATACTCAACAAAACGCTAAGCCAGTCAGCCATAACGTTTCTTGTACGATTGTCGTAAAGGACGACGAATGGAGGGAGGTGACAGACTACTTGTACAAAAATCGAGAGTTCTTCAGTGCTGTATCATTTTTGCCCCAGATCGGCGATAAGCTTTACAAACAAGCACCACTTGAAGCAATTACAACGGAAGAAGACGAGACCAAGTGGGATAACCTGGTGTCCAGATATACTCCGGTGGACTACCGTAAGTTCAAAGAAGAGGAAGACGCCACCACATTTCAAGAAACTAGCAGTTGTGCTGGTGGGAAGTGCGAGTTGGTTTAGTCGCTGTTAGCTAAAAAAAACCCCCGAGTATCCGCTGATGCGGACTCGGGGGTTTCTGCTATTTGCTTTCGGTGACCGTCGCCGATGCCGAGGGGTCGAGCAGCTTCAAGGCCACCAGGACCTTGGTCATGGTCGTCGGGGAGACCGAGACCATCACCTCCTGCCTCTTCGGGCAGGTCGTCGCCGCGTACTGGGTGGTACCACCCATCCACGCCGGCAGGGCCCGACGAAAGGTCGACCTCGCCTCGACCTCCGCCCGGAATCGTTCCACCACCTCGAACGCGGCCCTCAGACAGCGTTCCGCTTCTCCCTCGGTTGCCGCCATGGCGTACTGGGTTTCGAGCATTTTTATCCGGTTGTGACAGCCGAGCTTCTTCGCTTCATCAACGGCCCGGGCGAACCCGGTTTTGGTGCCATTCCGGACACCACCTGTACTCAGGTGGTGTGCGCGGGCTTGCTGGATATTGACCACGGCGCTGGCCCACCCACTGACCACCCGGTAGTCAGCATCGGGGCCACTGGTGACCGACGCAACCAGATAGCTGGTGCTCGCCCTTTCGGCGAGCAGCAACTGTTGCTCCACGGACATCCTTTCGATCCCCTCCGGGGTGGCGCCGCGAGCCGCCCAGGGCGAGAGGAGTAGGAGCAGCAGACAGGCGTAACAAACGTAACGAATGACGGTTTTCATGATTTGGTTTGAGTTTGATTGTTGTTCAAAAAGAGCGAGACGCTCGCTCACAATCTATTATACCCTGTTTTAGCCCAAGCCTCTTATGGGGGGGGGGTACAAGCTAAAAAAAGGTGGGGCCCCGAAGGACCCCACCCCCTCACCACCAACCATGAACCCCCGGCATCCACCGGGAAAGCAAAAAGACAGAGGGAACTGCGCAGTTCCCTCTGCCCCGACAGCGCATTGCCACAAATAGACCCAGAACCCGCGTCACCAGGCTCCCTTCTATTCTGTGGTTATGAGTCTGAGTATCCACCAGCATCGCAGCTAGCAACGCTCTATAAACTTTACAATGTTGTCTTGCCCAACCGGCGGCGCCGATAGTGGACCTTCTCCCATGCTAGTCACATGAGATTACGCCTTCGCAGTTTTACTTCCTCCAGGCTCAAGAGTAGCTTCCTCTTGTGAGGCAGCACTATTTTTAGATAAGAGCAATAGTCATCTTCGCGGATCTCTGCGTGACCCGCTTAGTGTACTACTACAATCAAGGACGCTATGCAGCCGACCTTCCAATGCTGCAGGCACTGGGTGGTTGCCCTTAAGCTGCTTCACCATATGATCGAAGCAAAGTTACCTCTGCTTCAATATGTTATACCACAACTTTCTGCTTACCACATGGGGGGGGTGTGACTAAATAACAACGAGCAAGCTTTTGACCTGCTCGTACACTCGGACACAAAGTTGTCTAATTGAGCGACCTTACGTCGTAGGTGTACCCCAGCACGGGGCAATAACCAACGGCCTGGTAGACAATTTTCTCTCATAGTCATCTATCAGTTCGTCAGCCAAAGAATCAAGCAATTTACCATTGAGTTGCTCGTCTGCGGTTTGGTCCAGCATACGGCTTGTCATGGGTCCGAATTCGTCCGTTTGTAAAACAACCCGCAGTTTAGTGGGGTTCTTTGTCTCTCCAACTCGTTGATAAGTAAGTATATAGTCCTTATACGGCTTCATTTTCTACCAATTTCCATTTATATTTTTCATAAGCCCTAACCACACCCGGGAAGAGCTCACGACAAATGGTTTTAATGGCCAGCCCATATTCTTGAATTTCAGCCTGCGCGTGCGAGTCTTCACGTAGTGTAATGAAATGAAGCAGGTTCTTCATATCCCAGCAGGCGTAGATTTCAGTGTAAATATTCACCGGCAACACCATGCGAGCCATTTCTCGGGCTACACCATCTGCGAGCATTCGCTTATACAGCTCATAACTTTCCCGTGAATGGACAGCCGTGGCCTGGGCGAGATCCGCGTGCCACTGAATCGGTTTAGTCGCGTCCTGTACGCTTCCTTGTTTGTTTGTGGTAGACTGTACTCGCCAAGTAGTGGGGATATAGAACTCCTCCGGGAGCTCGGTATACCGTGCACTAACTTCATTAAGATTCTGCATTCTGTGACGCACATACTGACGCATCACGAAGATGGGCAGTTTAATATTCAGTGTAACTTTAACCATTTCAAAAGGACTGGTGTGCTTGTTTTTCCACAAATACTCCAACAGCTTTTGATCAGCCTCGGCACCCTTACTGGGAGCACGGTAACTAAGACGCGCCGCCTCGACGATGCGGGTATCTGTACCCATGTGGTCGATATACCGGACAAACCCATGATCCAAAACAGGGATCGTAAATCCTGGTTGCATACTTTATTTTCGATCAAGAAACTCAACAAATGAAAACTCCAACTGCCCTGGGCTGTTCACCGGCGCAGGGTTATCAAACGAAACTTGCCAGTTCACCGGCATCAGCGATTCGGTGGTATCGACAAAGGCTTGCAGTAGGTTGCCACCAACGTCGTGACACACAATATTCGGGGTGATCATAATTACTAACTTAAAAGTTTGAGTGTCTTTGCGAGCAGGTCTGCGTGCACTTCCTCCGGGCTTCTATTTCCGTCAATTACTTCCACACGGTTAGGAAAGGTTTTTGCCAGCTCGACATAGCCTGTGTCGATCTTGGTCAGCAACGGTAAGCCTTCTTGCTCGAAGCGATCCAAGTTCCCCCGCCCATGTACTCGCTGTGTGCAGACATCCAACGGAACCTTCAGCAAGAAGGTCTTGGCTACTTCAACGTTCGTGGTAGCCAACTTGTTGGTAAATTCAATAGCAAGTAAGTTTACTCCTCGGGCCCAGCCTTGATAAACCCAGGTAGAGTCGTAGAAACGGTCTGCAATTACCACATCACCAGCCGCCAACTTGGGCTTAATAACGTCGTTAACCAATTGCGCCCGAGCCGCTTGAAACAAGAACAATTCTGTCTCGGAACAAATTGTATTACCTGGGTCTTTAAGAATACGACGGATCTCGTTGCCTACTTGAGTAGAACCAGGTTCACGTAATGCTGTGACGGTTCTACCCAAAGCCACAAGGGCCTCTTGTAGCTTTTGAATCTGCGTGCTCTTGCCGCATCCTTCGTTACCTTCCAACGTAATGAAAACACCTTTTGTCATGGGCCATAAGGTACCACAACAATAAGTACTGTCAAGAGGCCCTAGCTAAAAAAAGGGTACCGCTGTCGGTACCCTCGTGTTTACCCTCCGAAGAGCCAAAACACCAGGAGGAGGGCTCCCAGCAAGCCGAGGTAGAATTTCATTGATATGATGAAACGTTTCCGTTTCTATGTATTATACCTCGATAACGTATTAAACCACAGGCTGGGGGTCCTTGCGTATAAACGGGTTCCATTCGGGGAATCTAGGATCTCGCCTTAACCGTGCTAGTACAGGCTTAGGCCTTGGAACCGTCAGGGGCAGGCGTAGGCGTAAACCTACCTCGTGAGCTGCTCTATCCCCTTTTTTTCGGTTGTGCTTGATGGCTGTTACGCCGCAATTTGTCCAACTAGTCGCACCTCCGCGTGACTTGGCAATATAATGCTCTACGTCGCAATCGTCCCACGCTAGCTGCTCCAGGGTGTACATGTCCTTGCCGTTCTGCCGCTCCCAAAGCGAGGATTTGGAAAGCGTAGGTTCTACCACTGGAACCTTGTCATACTCCGCTAGAACGATTATGGAAGGTACTCTAATTTTTTGCTTGGCAGAAGAAATGGCGCGGTCGCCAGGTCGAACTTCTCGTGTCAGCCAGTCCTCCCACTGCACAGGGCCTACAATTGCATGATTCTCGTCCACTTCAAGGGCTGTTGCAACCCGCGACGATGGGTTAGTCTTCCGAGGTTTGGTCAACAAAAAGAACGCACGTCGCACTGTGATGAGCCTCAGAGGCTGCATCAATCGATTCAGCAACAGTACCTTGTCGTAGAGTATGTTCATATCACCGCAATAAAATTATCGTCTAGAATTTGGTTTAACAATGGATAGACCTCTGAATCCCAGCTCAGGCCTCCAAGGCCGCACCCCACCTTCGGTAGACACACAGGGAGTGGAGCCGGTGTAAAAGCATTTGTGATTATAGGCCAGCAGTCCAACAACTGCAATGCACTATTTTCGATCAGCTTTAAACATGAAGGGTTACGCCAATAATTCTTGGTTGGAAATGAGATCAACCTAGCACTCGGTAGCAGAACGACTTTGTTACCGCTTTTTTCCACCACGTCCCCAAGAGCCAACGGTATCCACGGGAAGCGTATTGCGGCATCCTTAGCGACGCCCCTCCCCATAACCAACTCACGAGAACCTTTAACTGTGCCATTAGTGGGGATACAGCACCAATGGCCCTCGGCGTGCAAAGACCACAGATCGCCTCTCAACGTTTTCATTAACCTTCCATCTTAGACTTCTACAGACTTCCCATTAGTGTCAACAAACCGCTGTAATTGTGGGATGAACTGTAAGGCCATTCTAGCCTTGGTTAGCCCAAGAGAAAACGGGAACCTGGCTCCTGGGTTAAAGACAATCATGGGGTGTCCTTTGTACTCTTCGATTGCAGGCATCGATGACTCGGGCGAGCCTACACCGGGACCGCTAGTCGGAGCTGTGTTATCGGAATCGTTACTACGTGTTACTTCATTCATGTGAAAATGCTCCGTACAGGGCTTGAACCTGTAACCTTCTCGTTAGGACCGAGATGCTCTATCCAATTGAGCTAACGGAGCGAAAAGACTGAGGATAGACACAGCCAAAGCTGTGTTATTAATGACCGTAAAGAAAACCCCGCGCCGAAGAAGACGCGGGGAAAATGGTACCCTCGGCAGGACTCGAACCTGCATACTCGCGCTTATCTAGCGCGTGCTTTCGCCCGAGAATAAGTCGGGAGCTTTAACCTATTGAAGCTACGAGGGCTTACTTGGAAGCGTTTGTCCAAACCTGGGACACAGCCGAACCATCCGGGTAAAGATAGAAGATATGGTCCGGGTCGTTCTTGACTAGCTTCACCGGTGCGACCTTCGTCACGCTATTGGTTTGGATGTTTCCTTTGAGTGCGGGAACTTGCGTAGTAGAGCACCCAGCAATCGCTGCGATTAACCCACCAAAAGCCACAAGTACACTGATTGTTTTGATGTACGTTTTCATAAAAGTGGCGGATGGAGAGAGGTTCGAACTCTCACCGGTATCACCCGGACAACTTAGCAGGTTGTTCTAGCGCTCCAACTCTAGCGTCCATCCATATAGTGACGATGCGGCAGCTTGACAAAAAAGTCAATATTAAACTAGCAGCGGTTCGGCCTAAAATAGAACAAAAACTTGTCTTTGAACCACTGACCGTCAGCATTAACAAATGCAGCTATATGCATGCCCATCTTATCCACAGAGAGTTCACGGATTTCGCCTGATAACACGCGGAGATCGTAATAGTTATTGTCGTTTAGTAACATTTGTTTGGCGGTGCGCTCGAAATAGAACGTAAATGTGCCACAAGCATCTAAATATAAATCCCCTTTATGCTCAACGGCTTGGTCACCAAGTTTTTGAGTTCGGTCTAGTCGGTTTAAATACGCAATCATATTGCTTGTCTACTCAGCTTAAGTTAATGTGTTTTTTTCCCATCGGCTATGGCGCCAATGGCTGTCTGTGTTCACGTGGTTCGGTCTCACAAACTTCGCTACACTTCTACGAAAAGCTCCGTAGTCGAACGAAGAAGCAAGGCGCACGACATATCCTTCCATTGGATCAGGCGCGCGGTTTGGGACATATAATTTTCTGATTACGTCTTCACACCAACCGCCTCGGTATAACACAGGTACGGTCGCCAGCCCTAACAGCTGGCACCATTCAACCGTGTCATCCCAGGAAAGACATACGTTTCGCTCGTTCCAAATAGAAAAAACCTGGAAATACGACGACAATTGAGAGTATTTAATACTGTGTTTGATAGACAAGTTCTCACCACAAACCCGCCAGCCTGAAGGGATGTCGTGACCTGCCATAGTCCACTGTTTCCAGATTATCGCGCGGTCGGCCCCGGTAGCCCTTTCCAAAGATCGGGCATGAATGAAGTCAGTATAAATCGAAGTGTTCTCACCATCCATCTTTTCAGTGACAACAACCTCTTTATCAACAAAATGTGCCACGGTAGATAAGGTACGATCATCAGAAGCTGGGGTTGACCAAGGTAGGTGGTATGTTCTCGGGTATTTAACGTAAGGACTAAACAGAGATAACATTTGTCCCTGCGTTAACGCCTTTTGCACGCTTTCATCAAAGAAAAGCTCACCCTTTAGCCTCTGCCCATTTGGCAACACAATGTTACCCCACTTATCGTATTCTTGGTCGTCGTATAGATGAGCAGGTAAATGTGGCGTTTCAATTCCAACACAAGCGCGAATAAGCTCAGGGGATACAAGCGTGCGTTCAGCCTTGATATGGCATTCAGGACATAACGTCGCTCCGTTATCTAAAAAATAGCCGCCGAGTTCGTGTGGATCCGTCCAAAGACGACGTTCCATTATATGATGAGCGTCGTATTGTGGTAGGTCAAAAGCGCCACACAAGACACACCCTCGGAGATCTCTTGAAAAGACCTGTTTTCGAAATTCGTCTCTGGAAAGAAGGCTACTCATAGTAAGGTAAAAAGTACACCTGGCAGGACTTGAACCTGCACCCCTTACGGGACTAGATTTTGAGTCTAGCGCGGCTGCCAATTACGCCACAGGTGCATAAGTGTACGACTTCAGACTTCGAGCAGTATACGAATTCGACAAGGGTCCTTGACCCCAACTCGTCGGATCGAGATGACCAGCTCACCTGTTTCGTCGTCGATACTATGAGCGTCGTTGAAATCAGTACCACGATGCTGCTCAGTCACTGCCGCCAATACGGAATTCAGTATTGCGGCCTCTTTTTGTTCCTTGACACCCTTACTGTCAGTACGGCGCATTAAGTTGTGGCGATATCCATCCGGGTCGCAAATAAAACAATGCTGATAGACCTCGCACTGACACATTGGAGTGCCATCTTCCCGTCTTTCAATGGTGTTTGACATAGTTGTATTGATTGAAAAATATACCCGTGGCAGGACTCGAACCTGCAACCTGATGATTAGAAATCACCTGCTCTATCCAATTGAGCTACACGGGCGTTCGGCGACTCAAGCCACGGCGTGATTTCGCTCGGCTTGGACGTTAGATGTTTCCTCCTCTTTGACCCATTGTGCGGCTAGCCGTATCGCGTCTGTGCGGGACTGCTTTGATAGAAGCATCCCGCCGCAGTTCGGGCACGTTCCTCCAGATGTTCCACCTTTGTATCCACAGCCGTCTCCAGCACCACGGCCCACACATCTAACATCTGCGTGCAGCGAATGGCTCGCCTCCGGCCACGTCTCTCGTGTTTTCATAAACGTTTTGCCGCGCCATCGCTGGCGCAGGCGATAGGGTAGGGAAGTGGAGCGGCAGGGTTGAATACCTGCTTACCCGCCTCATACCAGCAAATAGACGCTCGTCACAGGTTATTAGTCTGCATGCGTTATGATGCCAGCTACAAGAGATCGTGAGATAATCCTCCACGTCCACTTCCGACCCAAAATTACCAAGCTAAACGAGTCTGAACCTCCGGACAGTACCCACACACCTGATCTCTTGGCACCATGACTATAACCTTAGGCCGAGGATCCGAGGGGCGAGTAAATCTCGCCAGTTCACGAGCGTCGAAAGCGATGCCGGCAACCTCGAAACTCTCGTTCTCAACAACCACAATCGGAATGCTGTCAGCTGACGGAGTTGCCTCGGGAACGACTTTTCCTTTAGCGTACCGTACCAGCCAGGCCGCTTTGTTTTTACCACCCGTTGCTTCAATGTAATAGCCCATATTGTTAACCTGAATCTGCAAGTTTTGCCAAGACATCCCCATGACAAGGCTTGGGATGGCACCAGCATAGCAGCCGTTTACCCTTCAACTCCCTCTTAATCTCTTCGAGGTTGTATGGGGCGCCGCCGGTGGCAAGCCATGCTATGAATTGGTCAATGACAAATTGACGGTCCTCTTCCTTATGCATCACAAATGGGTTCCCCCACTTGCCGGGACGGCCTATGTAAACATCGTTAGGTCCTAAGACCATGCCTTTACGAAATCGACCAACAGTGGTCATAAAGTATCACAGTGTGGCTGCCAGCTTCGCCACACACGCGTAAACTATTCCTTGCGCCTCTTGATCTTAAGCCGAGACTTGCTTTGTGACCAGTCACGAGAGACACACTTCCCGGATAAACGGCAGTACTCGACCGGAGCTACATTTCGGCGCTCGTATTCCTCGTGCGCCGGAAGGTTGTGTGTCCGAAACATCTTCTCAACCTTGGCAAGGCTTACCTTGTCCTTGGGATGTTTCTTATTGTGTTCCTTCAGGAGCTTCACGAGGTCCTTGAACATGTGGTCATAGTGGAACCTGCGTTGTGCCAGCCACAGGCTTGCAAGGATCGCTTCCTCGGTTGTAAGCTTCTGCTTCTGTTGAATTTTTGCCCAATAGTCGTGTAGCTGGCCGAGGTCGTGAACATCGATGCAGATGTCGTGATGGAGGTTGTTTTTGCGCCAGAATTTCACAACAGTGCTCTCCGCGTCCACTCGTTGGTTCATGGCGCGATTCGCGATCTGATGCGTGTACCAAGCCTCACGGAAACGTGTATCCGTCGTGAAGAGATGGAAGCAAACGCCTAGAATGCGCGCAACCAAATCGTCCAAGGCCTTGAGACCTAGGGCAAATTCATCCTGGTAGCGGTTCAACGCGTACCGGATGTTTTCACAGTCCTCGTAGATCTCATAAATTGTCGCGAGTGCTGGAGCGTTGCGCTTGAGAATACCTTCATAGGTCGGGTGGAAATTCGATTGGTAGTCGAACAAGTCGTCCCGAAGCAAGGCCGCCTTTTTCTCCGGTGAGTCAGGTTGAGCCTCCAACTCCTTCCGGCGCTCTTCGACCAGCCGGTCAAGTGCGTCTGGTTCACCACGGCTTTTATTGCCACAGATGGCGACACTGAACAGCGTCGGCTTGTCCATGGCTTCGTTTGTCACCCCGGAACCCAGGAGCCAGAACAGTCCGTTGCCACCTCGGCCAATATAGGCTGGCCAGAGTTGATCGAGCAGCTCCAGGAGGGGCTTGTATTCCTCTGCGTGGTAACCGGCTTGCTCCAGCGACCGGCGCTTATCCTGCTGCGTCATGCGCCACAGGCTGAAGTAAATCTTTTCCGTTCGTTCTTCGTTAGATAGCCCCATAACTATGTCATTCAATTACCGCGTCTTGAGTACCGCTTGGAGTACTTGGAGCACAGGTCGGACACAGCGCCTCGTCCTGGCTTAACAACAGCTGTAGGGTGTAGTCCTTGATAAGCTTGCGACATCTTTGGCAAACCACTTTCTTAATTTTCCTTGCTGAATAATCTCCGTAGCAAATATGCGCAGTCATAGCTTTTTATCACTCGCGATTGTTTGTAGTCGTGTCCAAAGCGAGTACTCTGGTCGAAGGTACCTGGGGAATTTCTTTATCTCCTTCTTCTTTCGAGCTTCGATTTGTGCCTGTTCTTGCTCAGGCGTTGGCGCTACTCCCATCCGGGAGGTCACACAGCCCTCACAATACCCCAGTAACTGGTATTTGAATTTATACCATGCGTGTGAAAATACCTTGGCTTCACCTGCGCAAGAGATGCATACACCATCGTTGTAAAATACCGGATACCCGTGTTCGTCCCTTGTCCACTCCGTGCGCTCTGGTAACTTAGGTATATGTTCTTTCCAATACGGAGGCGTTGATTCTACTTTTGTGTGTTTCTTCATTCGACAGGCCAAATGTAAGGCAATCCCGGCGGCTCACGCCACTCAAATTGGCTATACCATTTCGGATCTTTCCGAAGAAGGTTGCTCCGATGAGAAGCATGGAACGCTTCGCAGCCAAACCACGAAGGCTTTATTGCTGGGTCAGCCGTCGGCACGAGGAGAATTATCCTTGGGCGGCAGGTGTCGCGGTAATCACGCCGAATCCATTCGTCGCAACATTCAATAGCATATTCTGCCAGGGAGGCTTCGTAACCTCGCCACATCTTCGAAGCAGGGTGGTTTACCCAGCCTTTAGGGTTGAACGGTATCAACATCCAACCGGTTACCATCTGTACAGTTTTTTGCCTGAGCAGCCCATGTAGTAGTTGCAAACACTCTACACGTTGCTTGCCAAGCCGTCGGTTATCCAACGCCCAGGCTGAGCGCCGGAAGTCCGGATAAGGCAGAAATGTCTGCATGAAAAATGGTGCGAGTGACAGGAGTCGAACCTGCACGCCTTTCGGCACAACTTCCTAAGAGTTGCGTGGCTGCCTTTTCACCACACTCGCGAAATTAGTTACGTTCAGCTACTCTCTTACACCATTGCACAAAGGTCGACTGGTCTAGCCCCCCCTTCATGCGGTTGACGTCCTTGTGCACCCAGTGTATATTTCCTTCGATGTAGCCTTTGGAAGAATCGATTCGGTCTAATGAAGCGGTTTGCAGATCTCCTGCTTTGCCGGAAAAACACCTAGCAAAAATCAGAGGAACACCGGTGAGAGCGCATTGTCGGTTCTGTTTTAAGAAAAGTTCCCAAGCGTACTCAATAGTGACCAGCATCTGAATATCGCGCTTTCGAGCACCGTTACAAATATTGCTCCAATAAGATTTACCTATCTCTCCCACTCCCTGCCAATGGAACCGGGTCGGCGAACACTTCGCACAGCCACAGGCTCGCTCCTTCCGTAAGGTATAACTGTCTTGCACCTTTTCAAACCCACAGCTACAACGGCATAACCAGGCGGTGACATGCGTCGACCGCCCGTTCTTACATTGGTGCACACGATCCGGTGCTCTACGGATCACCGTGTATTTACCAAATTGCTTACCAGTTAAATCAATGAGGCGTGATTTCATTCATAAACGTTATCACACCACATCGTAGTCCGTCAACCCAATTGACATGGAGTATGTTATTCGTACTCCCGGATACAGCGCACCCAAGGAATTAACGGTACTCCCCATTCTGAGTATTCTTGAAACTCAACAGTTGCGAGTTTTCCTGGCAGAAGCATCCTATTTTTCCACATTCTTTGCAGAGACTGCCGCGTTCCGTCAATATTCGCAGCAAACTCCGTCACTGTACTTCCATCACGGGCGACGACAGGTTTGTGCAGCTTAAGTATCATGCGCTTCGCGCACCCGACCCAATCTCCATTTCCCTCTTCCACCGCAACGATTTCAAATTCATCCGACTCAAAGTTCTTAAGCTTAAGAAGATATTTGCTTCGTTTGAACTCATATCTACACACACCCCAGCGAACAATGATTCCTTCTTTACGCGCTTTCCTAGTTTTAGCTAGCTCTTCACGCACTTCTGTCTCATTTGTGCAACGAACCGATTGTAGTACGTGTACACTCGGAACATTTTGCAACAATTGACGCAGTACCTCACGTCTATCAACGAACGCCGCTTGGCTGTCTACCTCAGTAGTAAATCCGTCATAGACATGAAACTGGACGATGCGCTCTGATTCGTCTAACAGTTCTCTTGTCAGATCTTTCGGCTGGAATATTACGCTTGTAAGCTCAATAAGCCTGTTCAGATTATTCTGATATACGGGGTTAAATAGCTCACCATCCAGGAATAGGTGTGGGTGCTTCTTAAAAGCAGGCGCTAGCGCCTTGAGAACATGGGGAATCGTGTGTATGGGTTTCCCCTTACGCGACCTTGCGCCAGCCGCTGTAATATTGCACCGCATTCCGTTTAACTTCTGATCCACTTCTACCGGGTATGTGACTTCTGCCTTGTAGTCTTCGAACTTCTTCGCCAACATCGGTTCTCGGTAGCCGGTCGAATCGACAGACGAAGCTTCCGTGGTGTAGCCGGTGGCCAGCTTCTTCTCCCACTTTGCCTTTGCTTCCTTGACGGCTTGTGCTTCGGGTGTGGTAGCGTTTGCCTTGCCTGGGTTCTTACCCTCGCACGTATGGGCTTTTGACCGGGTGACCTTACCGTTAACAATGCCTTCCTCAGTGTAGTATGCGCCGCCTTCGGCCCAGATACGCCACTGCTGAAGTTTACCGTTTGAGTTTCTCTTGTAGAGCGTCGTTAGTGTTTCGGACATGTTGTTGAAAGTATTGTGGCGCCACACGCTCCACCGTTTGCAACCGGTGCCCGGCTCTTAACCAGGTTTCTACACTGAGTTGTGGTCTTCGGGGTCGTCACCCCTGTTTCGGATACCATGTGCGCCGTGCAGTTGTAGTATGTGCACGATCGTTTTGATCACGGGCCACAAAAATTGGTGGGAAGGGCAGGTAATTCTCCTGCAACGCACCGCGATTTATCGGCAGACTCGGATGGCGCACGCGCATTGGGCGCGCTGTTCGCCGATTATTCGTAGCGGACTCAAGCTCAAACTGCTAGTGCTTCCAGTGGTAGAAGCTTCCTTCCCATTGAAAGTAATAAGCATGGCAGGATTTGAACCTGCATCCCACGAGTCCTCATTAATACGAGGTTACAGCCGTGGCGGATACTGGATACCGGCGTCTTTGCGTTTTCGCTTACATGCTTATGAAATTGGTGTGCGAGGCGGGACTTGAACCCACATAGTTCCTGGCGAAACGGATTGGTGGTCCGCTGGAGATCGCCGATGAACAGCCCCGGATACCACTCCGGAGCATGTCTCACCTACAAACCCTTTGGTTATTTGTTCCCTCGGGGTGACGGCTCACACGATAAAGGCCTGGCGGAAGCGCCAGGCTAAACTGACTCAAACGGGCACAACCGACGTTGGCTTACCCGAAAACAACTTCACCATCCGCGCGGACAACTTCTCCAGCTGCTTTTCCAGCTGGGCCTTCCGACGAAGTGCCTGCTTATAAGTAAGAGGCTTCTTCTTGGCGGGCGGGGTACTCGTAAGGATTGGTTGCACTGGCGACTGACTATTTTTCTTGGACATAATTTTATTGGAAGAATAAGCCGACGGTGGGAATTGAACCCACATAAGCCAGTTTACAAAACTGGTGCATTACCGGTCTAGCCACGTCGGCGAAAAGCTAACGTAGTCGATAACTACGCTGATATCAAGTGTGAAATTTGATGTACGTCCGAGGATGAGGGGGCTCGTACATCAAAAGTTGGTGCCTGTGAGTGGAATCGAACCACCGTCAACGGCTTATGAGTCCGCCGCTCTACCATTGAGCTACACAGGCGTAAATACTAGCCCTCGGCCTGCCCCGCGCGCAGCTGTTGCATGAACTTTTTGAGGGGGCCTAGAAGGTTGTTTGGGAGAACCCCGAGGTCTGGAGATTCGAGGGAGAACTCCAAAAGACTATAAAATACCTCGGTTGTAATACCAGCCGGGGCATCATGCAAAAGTGCTTCCGCCAGATTTTTACCTTCGCGACGATAAAGCTCTTCTGAGTCGCTGTCGCCATTATTCGGCCACACCAACGTGTAAGTGATCTTCTCGTCGTCAACGCGGCGGACGACCGTTCGCCGGCGACGGGGACGGTTAGGTACGTCCTTAGGGTAACCGTCTTCGTACTTTTGAACTATGGAACTTTGCGGGAAGATGTGCGTAACCTTTCTAGCGTCTCTTCCCTCGTACCAAGGTTGACTACGCACTGGTTCAAAGTTCACGTCAACCCCCGGGGTCGAGCGAAGTTTTGTAATTCGGACGGCCCGACCGCTGAGCAGGACAACGTAATCTCCGACGGCAAAAGTATGTTGTAATCGAGTAAGCATAATTTCTCAGGATGGTGTTAGGGAATCAGCCAAAACCTTTATAAGCTCTGTACGTTTTTGGCGAGATAGTAACGAAGGTGATTCGCTCAGAAACCGGACCCAACCATCAAACACAGCGTCAGCAATGCTAACAGGCAATACTCCCGTCAAAAAATCCAACGTTTCTGTTGCCCTCTTCTCGGAGTACTTGCCAAAGTCTTGGCCTTTTTTCAACGGGGGCAGTGTTAGTTTGTACTCCGGGTATGCTGTGGCAGCATCCGGCCGCTTGAGATGCTGCTCCCGTTCTTTTTTTGTTTCGGTGATTTCCATAATTCGACGCTGGAGCCTCGGCTGGGAATCGAACCCAGATCTCATCCTTACCAAGGATACGCTCTACCATTGAGCTACAGAGGCAGTTGAATTTGAATTATCTTGTTTGCGGTGGTCGATGACGGAACACGTGTAAGAACCAAAAAAGTCAATACAGCTAAGGCAATTGCACCCAACGCCCAATAGATACGCCGTAGGTACACACAAGACATATCGACTTTTTGGCGACCTAAAAAGTGGCCGTTACGATCGAACGAATAACGATGTATTATTTTCCGACGAACCTTCTTACGTTGCATAAAAGTGCCAGTAGAAACAACGACAAAGTACCCGGCTCAGGGATACCATAGACTTCAAGGAGCCCCTGCCCTGTACGATAGTCCCCGCCTGACGAAGGGCCCCACCAAGTCTCAGAACCTGACAAAGGAATTGGCGAAGCTGCCGTCATCCAGGCTTCGGCATGATCGATTACTTCGGCCAGTGAGCTGGCCGTAACAAGCTGAAACCGCCCAGAATCAAATGACGGAGTTTCGTCGTACAGATATTCCCAGAAAAGTACTTGCATTGCGACCGCCGAAGCTGTGTCCGCTACGTCACCATGATGGTTCAGGTACAGCTTCGCAGCACGTTCAATTCCTCCGGGCGCCCAATCTGGTGTTTGCCAAGAAGGTAGACTCTGTGCTATCGATAGTGGCATTGCAGTGAATTGACCTGATGCTAGAGCCGCCCCCAAGTCTGTACAATACGTAATCCAGGATTCACCCGTTGAATCCTTGGTCGCGTACAACTGCCCAGCCAGTACATTCATGACCGGACTTCCATCCAAAGAAACGCCAGCAGATCCTCCGTACAACGTTGGGTGGTCGTACCACGACGTAATCGTTAACTCCTCCGCGTGCAATGCAGCTCCACCAGAGAAGAGAAGGAGTAATAACAGTTTAATCAACCAACGTTTAGTATTCATAATTCAGTCAAATTTTGCTGTGATTGCGGCTATCTATAAATGGAGCACTCCCAGGGGATCGAACCCTGCGTCAAAGGTTTTGCAGACCCTGCGGTTCACCAGCTCCATCGGAGTGCGTAAATTGTGACTAGCGGGACTCGAACCCGCACAGAGAGCTCCACAAGCTCTGGTGCTGCCAATTACACCATAGTCACCGTTCATCAATCGCGCCGGATCGTTTCATGTGACACGAAGCCAGGCCGTTCGCTAATTGAAAAGTTACCATCAACTAACACCCCGTAATGCCACAGATGCGTGTCGATGCAATAGTTGTCGCTGTTCACTGTTGTCTTTTTGCGGCGCTTTGTATCGTACTTCCACGGTCGTGGTTGTGGAGTATGTCCGAAAACTTGGTTGACTCCGTCAATAGGAAGAAATTCATTGACGTCGCACCAATTGACACCGCCGAAGGGTGCCCGGCCTCCTCTGGATACACCCGCCTGAAAAAACCAATGCGGCCTGGACGATCTTAGTTGTATCTGCGCCTGATTCTCCTGCCATTCCAGCCAACCTCTTAGATCATCTTTTGGAGCACCATCGATGTGTGGGGCAGTCAACCCGGCATGGCTAAATAACCAATCTCCTTCCCAATGGATGAACTTGAATTTATCCCAGTGTCTTGAGGTCATGACCTCGCGTATGGCGTACATCTTGACCTCAGAAAATCCGGAACACATAGTTTCGCGTGAAGGAAACCCGTAATGCGTATCATGATTGCCCCAGATGAATATGTCTTCTGGATGTCGGTCCATTCGACACGTGAGCCACGCCGTGGTTGTCCGCGACAGCATGTCATCGTCATTGAAGTCATCGAACCAATCGCCTAAGAAAATGACCCGATCCGGTGCCTCCTTATACAGGATAGTGTCGACAACCTTCACCTTATGGTGAATATCCGGAATAACCAAAGTTTTCATTTTTTTTAAATGGTACAGGTGAAGGGAGTCGAACCCCTGCTTCCACGGTGTAAACGTGGCTCGCTACCGTTACAACACACCTGCTCTCCATAAGCTGTTGCGACCGCCTTTGTAAGACTATGCCTGTTGTACTATGAACCGTGATGGTCTACGGATTTCCAAGTTTTCTTCGCCATGTACATGGCAACCTCGTCGAATGCAATAGGGCGGAAGTCATGAACATCGACACCCACATCAATGGAACGTGAGTTAGGGTTGTCAGGTAATGTTCCATGCGAATGCCCGTATAAATGCCATGTGCCATGATGGCTTTTATTCCAAACCAACATAGCGTAATGACACAATACGATTTTTTGCTCTTCAACTTCCACTTCAGCAAGATCGGGCAGCCAGACAACTTTGTAGTTCCACTTTTTCTCCTGACGAACGCGGGCCATCCCACGATCATGGTTTCCACTGACGAAGCGGATCTGTCCGTTTAAACGACGAAGGTAGTTCTCGGGCGGACCAAAAGAGAAATCACCAAGATGATAGACTGTGTCTTCTGGTCGGACAGTACTGTTCCAACGCGCAATAAGCACACTATCCATTTCTTTGACGTTTATGAACGGACGATGACAATACTTGATAATGTTGGCGTGACCGAAATGTGTGTCGGACGTAAAGAAGGTATTCATACCATTTCAAACCCTGGCCCATTTACTAACCGGGGAGCAGCGACTTCGTACTCCATGTTGACGAGCAATACCGGACGGTAGTTAGAAGCGTTGGCGACGACGGACCATTTGTAAAACTGGGTTACAGAAGAGAGGGTAGTTACCCTCGAATCTTCAATTAAAACTGGTCCCATTACCACAGGCGCAGAGACCGACTGATCCCAAAGCTCGACTAACCTAGCAATCCCGCCTGCGTCCCCAATAAACGAGAACGAGCTTGCACTAACTCGAATATCTCCTTTACTTCCGATACCTCCTGGCGGACGTATTAGCCGAATACCAGACTCGATGTTTCGGGCGTCTAATTGTTTAAGTCGGACCCTGGATGTCTTGTCCGTATCGTTGTAAATCGCGGTACGTACGCCATCTATATGCACCTCTGAAGCATTGATGTTGCAATTGACTCCAAGACCCATCCAGTTGCCGGCACCAGGACGCAGCGTTGCCTTCGTAAGAGTAAATGACGCGCTGGTTTCCAATCCATTAACCGTAACATATCCGGCGTTTATTCCACTCACATAGGCGTTTTCGGCGCAGTTTACAACTGCAACGTTCTGTAGTTCCGAATGCCCGTAAGAGCCATGACATGACAACCCAAACGCCTCTTGCTTGGAAGCATAGCTCCCTCGCAGTCCCGATACCTCACATGCGGTAATCTTGGCGCCTCCGCGCCATCGAAGACCAGAGGTTACCACGTAACCAGCCGACGCAAAATTGGCTTGATTGCCATCGATACTGACCCCGCACATCTCAAAGTCCTGCCCCGAGAGCACTTGTAGATCTTTGGTCGGTCTGGTAACCCCCTTAAACACTGGCGAAGCATCAGGAGCCAAACTAATCACGGCAGCGCCATTATTAACCCGAATTTTTGTGTCTGGGGATATTACCTGCTCCCAATTGTCTCCGTGGTGCCAAACACCTTTAGTGTAGTAGACCCCCGGGGACAGCACTATTTCTTTCGAGGCGCGATTCGCGAAGACCCAGTCAATATACCTTTCCTGCTCTGAAGAAGGCGTCGATAGTGTAATTGTCATAAACAAAGGAGGTACCGCTGTTTCGGCAGTACCTCCACTAATCCTACTCCATCCAACTCAGAACGTCCATCTCAGGCCAAAACGAGCTACTGTTGCACCCCTATCAAGCACAAGATAATCTCGCCAGACATACTGGGCATCCCCGAACAACCCTACATGGCGCGTAAAGCGATACTCCAGTCCTCCGCCTCCGTAATAGTAACGCTCATTACCATTATCGAAGTCGAATCCGATACCTCCCAGGATATAAGGGGACCAACCAGTTTGACAGATCGGGAGTCGAATAACCGGACCAACCGCAACGTTTTGGATAGCCCCACCTTCACCAAAGCTCGTTTTAGACGAAGCTAAAGTCAAGCCGATATTCCTCGTCAGAAAGAAGTCTGCTTGAAGCCCTGCCCCCCACTGATCTGTTCCGGTAACGATACCGTCGGTCTGGTATGACGCAAACGTGGCCACCGAGAATTCCCTACCTTGATACACAGAGTTAGTATCACTACCATTCGCCGAAACACCAAACAATGCCCCGAAACAAAGCAGGGCCATCAACCAAATTAAGTTATGTCGCATAGTTGCTAGACGTATTCTTTTCAAGAGAATGCGCACGGCAGGACTTGAACCTGCAACCCTTTGATCCGAAGTCAGAAGCTCTAGCCAATTGAGCTACATGCGCGTAAATGATGGGAGACCCCCCTTAAAATAACTGGCCCCGAAGGCCGGTTTCGAGCCGGCGACCTCCTCGTCTTCAGCGAGGCGCTCTACCAACTGAGCTACTTCGGGGAAAAAAGAACTGCCACCACATTTACGTGGTGGCTTTGTGCAAAACAACCGTAACAGCTTACAGCCAAGCTAGTTGTACTGTAACCACGGCACCTGCAACAGCGGTCGAATCACCCGTCAGTTTAACCGCCAACCTGTCACCCGCAGCCAAGGTGAGAGTAGCCGCCGTGGTCGATAACGTGGCAGCCTGGACGGTATTCGCAGTACCTTTCAAATTGAAACTACCGGATTGGTGCAAGGAAGTACCTGCTCCAGGAGCTGCTGTCCCTGTATCTTTGGTCACAACCGCGGTAACCGCGCCGAGGTCCGAACCTGCTGTTGAGTGTACCTCACGAATGGCCAAGACTTTACAAGCTTGCGGCGCTACAAAAAATACAGAAGTGGCAACGGTATCCGCCCCCTGCACATACGAGGCAATTGGACCTACACTAAACTCTACCCAATCGGTTCCATCTGATACCTTCGCCGCCTCGTTGGTTGTATCGAACCGAACTGACCCCTTGTTGCGACCCGTGGCGGTTGGGAGTGTCGCTGCGTAACGAAGAGAACTTGCATCTGCCATAATATTCCTTAGATTAGATTGTTAATCGTAAGACAATTATGGACGACAGTCTGCTGCTCGTCAACTATGAATATTGTAGCGAATATACCTCTTTTCACCAAATGCAAGTGTGAAGAATAGAAGAAATGCCATGGTTCGAACCTACTGAAAATGCGGAAGCTGAGGGACTCGAACCCCCGATGGCTGTTAACCACTACTGCTTTTCAAGAGCAGCTCCTCGACCAACCGGACAGCTTCCGTTGAAACTGGTGCAAGCATATGAAAAATTCATATGCTAAATAAATAAAAATTGGCTCTAGTCCTGTGAGTCGAACACAGATAAACGAGTTAACAGCTCGTCGTAATACCGTTATACGAGACTAGAATGGAAGAAGAAAGAATGGCTGGTCCTTCAGGATTCGAACCTGAACAAACAGAGTCAAAATCTGTTGTGCTAGCCGTTACACCAAGGACCAACGGAAATTAACTGATAATCTTAGCCGTCAAAGTCACAGCCGCATTAAAGTCTTCGTGCGAATACCAGATGTACAGGTATCGCGCTTTTTTCAAGGAGGGGCCGGACATGGCAACTCTCGATTCGTCTGCCACGGATGAAAGGCCGATCTTGATCTTTTCGGCTGTTGGTCCTACTGTGGCAGGAATATTTGAGGCTATTGACGTGGAGGCCCAGCCGATGTATACGTCAATGCTTTTTCCTGTCCCTGGGCTGGTCCCTCCATTGGTAACCAATACTTCGAAAACTACATCATTCGCCGTAATTGCATTTAAGTCCACCGAAGCTGCGCCTGCTGCCTGTTGCGCGGCGGCTGTTACAGTCACACCATTCAAAAGAGTTGTTGCGGTATTCATGAATTCTTCCTTATCATACCGAAACACACGCTCTCCGGCAACGTAAATTGGCTGTCTCGGTAGGGCTCGAACCTACAACCTTCTGGGTCAGAACCAGACGCGCTACCAATTGCGCTACGAGACAACAGCTAAGAAAAAGAGTACAACACGAGGCAGGACCCTCGTGGGGTCGGATGGTGCAGGATTTGAACCTGCGGAGGTCTGACCTCTCGCGTTTTCGAAACGCGCGCCTTAAGCCTCTCAGCCAATCATCCTAACCGTAACCGTCACGCTATCCCAACTCGCCCGTGTTTCCATGTACCTTCCGCATCCATCAGGCACACAGTCTTGGTAAATTGGTATAACCCCCTCGCGTAGTCCGAGGGTAGGATATCCGAAGAATCCTCCTCTTTAGGCAAGTCATCCTGCCCTTCATGATGGATATGTGTATCGTCAACTACTCGATTGACAGTCAATGTTCGATACTTTGGACTTGGTTTTTTCATGGCGGAAACAAAGTGCTGGTGGTGGGACTCGAACCCACACGGCCTTTCGACCAACAGATTTTAAGTCTGTTGTGGCTGCCATTACACCACACCAGCAGTAAAGCTCTGTAAATCAAACGTACCATCTTGTAGCTGCCGGTGAATCTTTCTGGCCTCTACATTTGTCAAAACTTCCCCAACTTGTTCACCATGAACTAGTAAGAGAAATTCGCCGTCGTCGTATCTGATCAACTCGACAATTTGAGACATATCTCAGAATACGATATTCCAACGAAAGTTCAAGTTACGAAAAGGAAACAAAGGCAAGGGATATCTCCTCCATGGCCTGGACTTGATGGATGGGATCGTCATTCCGGGGTACGCCGCTAAGCGTGACCCCGCCACCCGCATTCAATGCATGCAGCACATGCTTCTTGCCTTAAATCAACCCGGATAGAAATGGCTAGTTTCATACCCTTGAAAATGCCCGCAGATAAGAGGGGAGTACGATAAACCTTCTTTTTTGGCGACTGGGAACTCACGCGGGTTATCCCCAGGATCACTGAATGGGTGATCATACATCGCCGCTTATGAACGTCAAGACCAACCGATACTTCGGACCAAAAATGGTGGCCGTAGCAGGGCTCGAACCTGCGGCTTGCCCCTTATCGAGAGGCTACTCTACCAATTGAGTTATACGGCCGTAGCAGCTTAACACGGTGGAGGCAAGGAGAAAAATGGTGGACCTGGGCGGATTCGAACCGCCGTCTCTGAAACAAACTTCGAATAACGCTACATGCTTAGTTCATTCAAATAAGACCTTCACCCAAAACGAACAAGAGAGTGAGGAATTTATCCACTGTATATTACGCCGGTACTGTGGACCCTGAGGCGTAACCCTGATAGAGCGTCCATCCCGATAATCAGGAGTCTTCGGGGGACGGCTTCACCTAAATTAGGCGAAGGCGAGCTGTGCGGGAGCGGGGAGAACAAAGGCAGCCTTGACCGAAGTCACGGCACCCTTGACCCAACCCAACACGGTCTGACCAATAGTTTTGGCAGTTGATTTTTGATGGATATTTTTAAGGGGCCAACCATCATCCCCTGCATGCGTCATATCTTTGTTCAATCCAGATCGAAACCAGTACAGGCCCAATAAAACTACACCCCAATAAGTTCCAATTGATACACTGAGTTTTGAGTGGTAAACCCGTTCTTAGTCACCTCAGTTACGGGTGACGTTGCAAACACTCCGATTGCGCTTGCTCCATTTCTGGAATGCCGGAGCATCGTAAAGGACTCTCCTACGACCGGCAATTGATGAAACCCTTGGATTTCACCCTCCACTTCATAGTCAACCGGAATCGAGTATGGCTCCGGCTGCTCCGTACCCGGTTGGTACGCGTCCTTTGCGATCGGCGGTGCTCCTCCCGGAACACCACTTAACTTTCTAACTCGTAGTCTCATAAATCAAAGCCTCTAGTTGGAGTCGAACTAACATCTATGCTTTACGAAAGCATTATTCTACCGTTGAAATATAGAGGCGCAAGGATCAATTCAGAAACTCATAGTCCTCTTTCAGTGCATCGTCAGTAATGACGTGCCAGTCGGTTGGGTCAGTCTTCCGTCGGGCGACCCAGTCTCCAAATTTGCCGAGCTGTGCAAAACGGTTCACGTCAGTGGCGTCCTTGTGTGCACCTTTTTTTCCGTGACACCCTAAGAGCGCGAACCCGTCATAGCCCTTGCTATACGGAACTTGCACCACTTCGATTTGCGTGATGGGTCCGGTCTTCGGCAAATAAACCTGCCAATTGTGTATGTCGACGGAACCGGTCGCCTCATACTCGTTCAACAGCTCCGCGACACTTTGCTGCCAGACATTGCCGTGTGTCCCCTTGCAAATCATCGCGTCGCTACGAAGAGCCTGTATCCCTTCAAGTGTTTGCAAGCTCAGATGAGGGAGTAGCGCTGAAGAGACAGCAGCGGCACTCGCTTGGGCCCAAACAGGTGCGGTTTTCCGTGCGGTTTGCCATCCCTCCAAGTCATCCGGGTGAACGAATATCGATTTCGACATATTTTTTGCTTTTTTCAAATTAAACAAAACATGGTGGGTATGGAAGGACTCGAACCTTCGTAGGCCGTTAGACCAGCTGATCTACAGTCAGCCGCAATTGCCACTATGCGACATACCCGCACGAAATCAACAACGAGGCAGCCGAAACGTTTCCAACCGCTCTTCTAGGCTAGGAACCTTTTCATCATCCAAGGCTTCCCATCCCTCCTTGCAATACTGAAATTCGCAACAAGGAAGAGGACGCCCGAGATCATCGACATCTTCAGGTTCGACGCATGAACAACCGCGGCTTACATGCTCCTCGCAGTAATACGGATATTCGTTTCTACTACGAGGGACATAAACCCAGACTGCGATCTGGTTACATCTACAACAGCGATGTTTCTCGTTCATGAAAATTGGCGGGGACCGAAAGGGTTTGCACCTTCCTCAGTCTTGCGACGACCTTGGTTGCGACCCAAGGCTGGCTCCCTCTGCTTCGATACAGAGTCAGTGCTGTACACAGCCTGGATCCCCAATAGAAAATGGTCTCCCTGGTCAGATTTGAACTGACGTTATTCCACATCCCAAATGTGGTGCCATAACCAAGCTAGGCGACAGAGAGTTGAAACCGTTGCGTGACACGCAAGTACCCAAATCAAAATTGCTGCCCCTGGTTGGACTCGAACCAACGGCCAGACCTGGCTCCCGGCATTTAGGTCCTTCACCAATGCACTCTCGTGCTTGAGGGAGGTCTGCTCTACCAACTGAGCTACAAGGGCATGGTGGGTTGGGTGGGACTCGAACCCACAACCTGACGGTTAAGAGCCGCCTGCTCTGAACCAATTGAGCTACCAACCCGAACAGAATAGTTAGCAGTTTTATGTGGCTTTTATCAACTGCACGCCGCCTATCGGCGACAAGGTTTATATTGCAGCCACCCTTCAGCAGGTCAATAATTCTCCATGCGTCAGACCTTTATGGCGGTAGCCGCCGGCAATTGAGCGTGGATAGTCAGGTGTAGGCGATATGTTGCCCTGACAGCAAGCCTTACGAAGCGCTCGTAAGGAAACCCAAAAGTATACGAAGAGTTGGCCCGCCCGGAGTTGAACCGAGAACCTAAGCATTATGAGTGCCTTGCTCTACCTTTGAGCTACGGGCCAATTCTTCATGGAGATCGATGGGGGGTACTATTACCGCCCCTTTCACCTGTTAATTCAGGTTCAGTTTGTTTCCAACGCCGCTTATGCGGATAACTGGTGCGTTCGCGGGGGCTCGAACCCCGGACCTACGGATTAACTTACCACTACGGCTTTCGCCGCCAAGTAGAGTACAAACGGCGTATCTCCCACTGAAGGAACTTGGTTACTGCTAAACGCCGTATCTATTTCACCAAGTGTTATGTCACTCTATTTTATCTCGTTTGTGGTCTGGACTATGCCTTGACCGAGAACACTTTGGACATGTTCTTTGATATATCGCGAGGGTTTGTTTATCCATATTTTCTATGGACAGCCATATCGCAATTTAGGTCGGTGATTATAGTCTCTACACCTTCCAGTTTCCTGGCTTGGCTCGGCGTTGGGGGCATATGTTTACAGATTGCATTTCCTTTTGAGAAATGTCATTGCTACCCGTTCACCGAATTTACACCATTCACGCGCACAGTTTCCTGTACGGTGCTCTTATTCAAAGTCCGCTGCTCTACCAACTGAGCTACGAACGCAAAGTTCAACTTGGTTCCACCACCAGCAGCGGCGGCGTTACCGTCTTCGTAATTCGTCGCGGAGGACGAACGAACCCGATCTTGACCGAGATCGTTTCCATCCCTCCAACGCCGCCACGTCGAGGGCGCTGAAACTCCGTGGCCTCGGCGCCGTCGACTCGGAAGTTCCGGCGCGCGATCCTCCGCATACTCCGTGTGTTCTTGTTTGCCATGTGATTGAATTTGTGGAGGGTGAAAAGGTTACCGACGAGCCTTGATCTTCCTTCTCTTCGAGACCTTGGTCTCGACCAAAGTCGCGGTCTTTTTCGGCTCCTTATCAGCCACCTCTTTCGAGGTCGCGGTCAGACGGGACCTCGCGATAACCGCCGCCTTCGCCCATTTCCGCTGAGTCTTCGGAGAAGCGAACATGTACTTCAACCCGGCGCCCGACGCCACAAGGAGGTCGAGCTCGGCCTCCGACTTGGCGCAGAGAATTTGATCACGGAGCGACGGCGACGCCTGGCGTTGAGGAGTCGGACCCGACTCTCTCGAAACTTTCGAACCGGTGCGGTGCAGCTCGACCTCCAACTGCCGGACGAGATGACTCGCCGCGGCCAACCGAGGAGCTAATGCAATGTTTTTTTTGTTCGTCATGGTATCAACCTTTTTTGTGAAGTCCACCATCTACCGACTACATCGAAACAACGGCGCTTCGATGAAACTTTATAGGGCAGGGGGGATTCGAACCCACCGTGTCTTCGCAGTGAAAGTGCGATGTGTTAGCCAGCTACACCACTACCCCAAGAAAACAACTCAGCTATCTACGAGAGACAGCACTTTTTGAACTTTTTTCCACTACCACAGGGACACGGATCATTGCGTCCCGCTGTCTGCTCGGCCTTGATAGGTTTGCGTGTAACTCGTAACCCTTTGGACGAAAAATACAGACCTTTGACCGTTGGGTGCGTACCATTGGCCACCTGTCGGAGCAATTCAGCAAGGGCCGGATGCGTATCCTCTATCTTTGGAGGGGTGTCTGTGTGCATGGTAGTAGGGTGATGGCAGGGATGACGGGGCTCGAACCCGCAGCCTCCGGCGTGACAGACCGGTGCTCTGAACCAATTGAGCTACATCCCTTCCCTGAAATTACGCAATAATCTGAGCAAACTCGGACGGGTACTCGCGAAAGTGGGCGACAGCCTTTGCCAGGTCAAACCCAGGCACAATTCTAGTCCCTACGATGTCAGGCATATCAGACACGAATCTTGCGTCTACCTTATGCACTAAGGCAGCTTTTCGCTGGTCCCTGACCCAGTGGCGCAGTTTTTCACTATCGCTCACAAATGCCGAATACCCAGGGAGCGTTTCGACTCTGTGTAAAAAGTTTTCGGGCTTTACGGCCCCATTTCGAGTTGGACGCATTTCCTGCGCCAACCTGTTAAACTCGTCATAAACTTGCCAATAGGTTTGCGCTCGTACAGACATAATCGTGAGATTCTTGACAGTTTGGACCACCGATACACCGGCCATTATGATCGACTTGTGTGAAACCACAACCTTCACAGATAACGTTTGCGTACCGCCCATTGAACGTATCCTCTGCCGTTGAGAGTCCGGCTAGATCGTTGAGATACTCTGAATCGGGAATACCAAGAATTACTTCACTGCATTGTCGACAAAAGTCTGCCATACATAAATTGGTGTTTGGGGATGGGATCGAACCACCACACGTGCAGCTCTCTAAGCCACATGCTCTACCTTTGAGCTACCCAAACAAAAGTGGTTATCGCCTACGGTCCCGAAGGATTCTATTACGCGAAGCTTCTGCCCGAGGCAGCAAATAGTAACGCCAAAAAAAGGCATAACTCTCGGGGTCCAATTCGATCTTCTGTGGAATGACGGACGGCTGCCTGGCCTTCCGGGCCCCCTCCCGCAAATACGCAAGAATTACTGCGTCAGAGACGCCATTTGTTTTTAGCATCACCACTTCTTGCGCTAGTGACGGTACGTTCGTACTCTGAGACATCCCTGGCAGCGCCAGCGCAAGGAGCGTAAAAACTACGGCAATAACTCGCATATATTCCTTTCGAAATGGAGCACTGTATGGGACTCGAACCCATGTGTTCACTTTGGAAGAGTGATGCCTAAGCCTCTCGGCCAACAGTGCAAGGAAGAAAGTCAGACAATGTGACGGGCCTTAGGATTTACCTTTAGTTAGTGTGCCTCACATCTGGCTACTCTGAAATCTGCTTAATCCTGCCAAAGATTGTTATGTAACCCTCGATGACAGTTCGCACATAAAGGCACGAGGTTTTCTAAAGCCGCATTTTGCCGATCTTCGTCTTTATGGTGAACCTCTACGCTGCAAGGGAACTCGTCATAGCCGCAACGAGAACATTTCAGCACACCACCGGAAGAGAGAAAGCGCTCTCGATAACGGTGTTCTGTTTTCCCTGTACCGTAATGATCAGGTTGGATGACTTTAATACCACCAAGGCGTTGTCCTTTGTCTTTACACGTTCTTGAACAAAAATAAATACCGTGTCGAGACATTGCGAGCTTACCTTTTGGTCGAAAAAATCTTGTAGCGCAAGTAGCACAAACCAGCTCAACACGAGTCATCTTACGCGCTGCATAACCACAGACCTTTGAACAAAACCGAGCATTTGCCCAACGACCTGTGCCGGCCCGTGCGACAAACGATTTTCCACAACAGTTACAGCTACGTGTTACACCTTTTCGTTTTTGTCCACCATGTAAAAAATACACTTGATCCATATTGGGATCATAGTTGGATTAACGAAGAAGTGCAATGCAAATCTTTATGGAGCCGAGGAGAGTCGAACTCCCAACCTTTTCCTTGCAAAGGAAATACTCTACCTATTGAGTTACGGCCCCAAAAAAACCGATGGTCATCGTGACGGTGTAGAAACCGCTTAAGCGAGTCCGCAGTCAGCTGCCTGCGCCTCTCTACTGTGTTTCACTGAACCCATCGGAAAAGGACTTGGCAGGCGGTGTGGGGATCGAACCCACCTAGACGGTTTTGGAGACCACCTTCCTCACACAGAGGCCCGCCTAGGATAAAAAAAGCGGGGGAGGCCCCGCTTTGTGAATTACTTCTTGAGGTTGAAGGCCGGAGTAATCTCGACGGCCACTTCCTTCTCACCTGACCGAGACTGAAGGAATGTCCGTGGCCCGACTCTTGTCACGCAGCTTTTCCTGCCCAACCAATCGTACTGAATCAGGTACGACCTGGTTTTCGCCGAGTCAACCACCGCCAGAGCGGTCTGGCGGTACCAGGCCCCTCCGTGGTCGAGGGACCTGGTGATGATGAATGGCTTTGTGGCGTTAGTCGCCCAAATGGCAATCCAAACCAGACCGACACTGATCACCCACGGGGCGGAGATCGCCACAGTGCTGCTGATGGACTTTCCGACAGCCCGCCAGGCCCGGCGGAAGGTCGAGGCCTTGGGCTCAGCCTTGGGCTCAGCCTTGGGCTCAGCCTTGGGCTCAGCCTTGGGCTCAGCCTT